>JASGGF010000044.1:0-19457 GCA_047605145.1 Thermomicrobiales bacterium
ACGATTTTCCACACATCTCCCACCCACGCGCCGCGCAGCGGCTCTCGCGAGGTCGAGTGGACGGTGGGAGGAAGCACGTCGTGGATCACGATCAGCGCGCCCGGCGCCGCCCACGCCTCCACGTGGATCAGGTCCCGCAGGACCTGCTCGAACAGATGAAGCCCGTCAATGAACGCCAGCTCCAGCCGTCCCCCGTCCAGGGTTGCGCTCGCCTCCCGTGCCGCGAAGAACGCATCGCTCGTCTCCCGGTACAGCTTCGTCCACGGCCGGAGCGTTGAGACACGGATCAAATCCGCCATCGCGGGGTCCACCCCGATGGTCTTGCCCCGGGACAGCGCCAGCGACGCCCCGTTCCGGACCCCGATCTCCAGATACACATCCGGCTGCAACGCCGCGTGCACCTCTCCAAGCAGATCCCGATACTCCACGGACACCCTCCTGATGGGCGGCGTCACCATCATGGGGACGCCGCGGCAACGGGTACACTCGTCGGAGACCGACACCCGGCGTCTATCTCCCGGAGACTGCCCCCCGCGATGCCGGATGCTTTCCATGTTAGCGTGCTGAACGCGCCGCAGCTGCTGCAGGAGGCCGCCGAGGCGATCCACTTCGGGCTGCAGGACGCCGGGTATGACTCCGTCCTCGCCAGCGGTGTACGCCAGTTCCATGACCACCCCGGCCGCCGCAAGATCATCCTCGCGCCGAAGCTGGGCCGCGTCCTGCGCGAAGCCTTTCCCGGTCAGGACTGGCGCACACTCATTACCCCGCGTGACATCGTGTACAACGCCGAACAGTTGCGGCCCGACCTCCCGGACGCCCATGAAATGACCGACATTTTCCGGGAGCGCGTCATCTGGGACTACAGCACTGCCAACATCGCCTTTCTGGAGCAGTTTGGCTGCCCGGAGGCGAGGTTCGTGCCGCTGGGGTATGTGCGCCAGCTGGAGCGCATTCCCCGGCGCGAGCCGGACGCCGACGTCATGTTCTACGGCTCCACTAACCCCCGGCGGCAGGCGATCCTCGATGCGCTGCGCGGCGCCGGGCTCGTGTGCCGTTTTCACGACCAGCACAACCGCGTCTACGGCAAGGAGCGCGACGCGCTCATCGCCGGCGCGAGGGTGATCCTCAATCTGCATTACTACCGGCTCAGCATCTTCGAGGTGGTGCGCGCGTTCTACCCGCTGATCAACGGCAAGTGCGTGGTCTCTGAAGATGGCCCGGATGGCAACCAGCGGCTCTATCAGGACGCCGTCGTCTTCACCCCGTACGAGGCGATCGTGGACACCGTCGTCCAACTGGCCCGGGATGACGCCCGGCGGCGACAGCAGGAAGCGCAGGCTGCCGCCGCCATGCGCCAGCTGCCGCAGGCCGCCATCCTGCGCCGCGTGCTGGAAGGGGGGGCCTAGCGCGCGGCGGCTTCGTCCGCTGCGCCTTCCCGGGTGTCCACCACCCATTCCCAGCGGAACCGCAGTTGCGGGTGCGGCGCGGGCCGGCCGGTGTCGCGCAATTTGGTTTCCAGCAGCGCCCGGTTGCGGGTGACATCCCGGTCCAGACCACGTGTTGCCCCGCCGTTGTCCACCCTGCATATCACCGCCGGGTGCTGCAGTTCGCCACGGCCAGAGCGCCGCCAGCGGTCCAGAAACTCCCGGTCGTCGTAGCCATAATGTCCGGAGAAATCTTCGTCCACCCCGCCGACGTTCAGGTACGCCTGTCGGCTGGCCAGAAACACGTTCAGCGGCGGCCCGATTTCGGTTTCCCGCCCATCTCGCTCTTCCTGCACCCGCCGCGCCGTGCGATAGAGCGCCGCCGGGTCCAGCGTTTCCAGCGTCTCCAGCGCCCCTTCCACGCTTGGCGCGTCGAAGAAATGCTCGACATCCGTCAGGATGAGCCAATCCCCGCGGGCTACCGAAACGCCCAAATTGCGCGCGCCCCCCTGGTTCCACGGGATATCGTCCAGCACCCGCAGCACCGCCGTGTTGCGCGGGACCGTCGCGAACGGCAGCGGCGACCCGGAGCAGTCATCCACCACGATCAATTCGGTCGCCTGGGTGGCCGCCTCGGAGAGCGCCTCCCGCAGCGCGAATTGCCGTTCCACCTGGCCCCAGTTGTTGTACACCGGGATCACCATGGACAATCGCGTCATGGACATCGGCTGTTCTCCTGGCGCCAGGCTGCGCTCTTCCCCCGGAGACATCATCTGAGCACCATCTGCGTGCGCTGTTCGTTTTCTGATGCATTCGGTAAAATGTCGCGCGTCAGCGAGCAAGAGCGGCACGAGACGGTCCAGCCGGACCTATGCAAGACAGGAGCGCCATGCTGCCGCGATACCGCATCCTGAAGTATCCCTGGCACACCTCGCATGACTACGAACTCGCCAAGCTCCCGCACGACTTCTACTACCTGACCAACACCCCCAGGCGCTGGGCGACCGAGCAGCGGCCGATCCCCCCGCAGATCCGGTGGGTCGGCTCCCCCACGCAGATCGAAACGGATCTCATGATCCTGCATCTCGATCAATGGAGCTTTCATGAGCCGTCCAAGCGCCAACTGTTCCTGTCGCAGAAAGCCGCCTACCCCGGCCCCAAAATCGTCATCAATCATGGTAGCAACATGGCCGACGGTTGCGATTCCGCCACCATGCAACGGCTGGTGGACGGATGTTACATGGTCTGCAACAGCGCGACGGCCCAACGCCTTTGGGGCGTGCCCGCCTCCCGCACCATTCTGCACGGCATGGACCCGCGCGAATGGCCCGCCACCAATTATGGCCGCCCGAATGTCCTGGTGGTGCAGCCCCATTCCCACCAGCACGCCGCCTGCCGCAACCCGGACGGCGTGATCCAGGCGGAGGCGCGGGTGAAGCTCACCTGGGTCGGGCGAGATATCAGCTTCGATTCGTTCAACAAGTACCGCCACTATCTCCAGAGCAGCTCCATCTTTTTCCAGCCCTCATACGCGTCCGCCAATCCCCGCGCCCGCGCCGAGGCGATGCTGACCGGCCTTGCCATCGTCACGACCAACGCCAACGGCGAAGACGAGTACATCGAGAACGGCGTCAACGGCTTTTGCAGCAACGATCTGGACGAGTTGATCGACGCCCTCGTCTACCTGCAACAGCATCCGGCCGAGGCGCGCGCCATCGGCCAGCGCGGGCGCGAGACCGCGCAGCGGGTCTTTCACATCGACCGGTTCATCGCCCAGTGGAACGCCCTGCTGCAGGAGTATGTCGGCGCGCCGGCGGGAGTCACAGCATGACTCGGCGCCGCATCAACTTCGATACCTTCGGCGACCGCGCCACGGCCAGCTCGAGGTTGCGCGCCTGGATGCTGGCGGACGAGCTCCAGCACGCTGGCCACGCCGCCACGGTCAACGGCGCGCTGGATGTCGATATCCAGGTCTTTCAGAAGCGCCGCGATGCCGCGCGTCTCCGCACCGCCAAAGGCCACGGAGCCCGTATCGTCTTCGATTTCGATGATCACTACCTACTGGAGGATTCCGGCGCGCGCGACGACATCCTCGCCTTCATGAACCTGGCCGATGTCGTCACCGTCGGGTCGCAGGAGTTGCTGGAGCACGCCTCCCGCTATCACCGGCACGTTGTGCTGTTCGAAAACCCGCTGGATATCTCCGCCGGGCTGGGCTCCCGGCCGGCCACCCCGTGGCGCGGCAACCTGGGCTGGTTCGGCGCCTCGGCGAACCAGGGCGGCCTGTACGCGCTCGGCCTGCGAGACCGCGTCACCACCGTTACCACTGGTGGCGACATTCCCTGGAGCCTGGAGACGATCGACACGGTGCTCCAGGGGTTTGACCTCGTCGTGCTGCCGGTGGAAACCAGCGCCTGGACCCTCGCCAAGAACGCGAACCGGCTCTTCAAGTGCGTCGCGCTCGGCGTCCCGTTTCTCGCTTCCAGCACCCCGGAACACCAGCACGCCGTGCGGCGGCTCGAGCTGCCGGAATGGCTCCTCGTCGAGCCCGGCGAAGACTGGACTGACCGTATTGCGGAGATCCGCGAGCGCGCCCACCTGCTGCCCCAGTTGCTCGGGCGCGCCCGGGTGCGCGCGCTGGAGCAGTTCGGCATCGCGCCCGTTGCCCGCCGCTGGCTGCAGGCCGTCACCAGCGATCACCCTGCCGCGCCCCTCGCGCTTTCGCCCGCTGCCCGCGCCGCGTTGGCCTATATCGATGTCGTGATCCTCGGGGAGGATGCTCCCGCGCGCGTCCCGGACACCCTGCGCAGCCTTGCCGCCTCCGGCGCCCACTTCCGGTCCCTCAGCGTGCTCTCCGCGCTGCCCATCCCGGTTGACGGCGTGCCCGATGACGCCGGTACTTCGCTCTGCGTCGATCAGTACGCCGATTTTTTCGACCTCTATAGCGACCTGAGCCACGTCCTGGGCAGCCGCACCGGCGCCGCCACCCTCATCCTGCAGGGTGGCGTGCTCCCTGCCCCGGGGTTCTTCCACGACGCCGCGACCTTCGATCCTGCCGCCATCACGCTTTTTCGGACGCAGGAGCAGCGCACCGCGCTCGCGCTCTCCGGCCTCCCTCCCACCCTGCTCGACACCCTGCTCACCCGCCCTTACCGCCCACCGGCCGTGCTGCTGCCGAACGCCAGCGCCCTGCCGGCCGCGTTCCAGCCGCAGTTTGGCCCGTTCGCCAGCTGGGAACACCTCATTGCGCTCGCCGGCGAACACGGCGCGCCGGTGCACGCCGTCTCCACCCCGCTGCTCATGGTGGCCCCGGACCTGGTGAACCGCACCCCGTTGCAGACCTACGGGGACCTCCTGGCCCTGCGAGACCCCGTCGCCGCCAGTGACCTGCCCTCGGGCCAGAGTGAATGGGACCGGCTGCAGTTCACCCTGCACGCCGCTGTCGTGGAAGCCCACGCCGAAGTGTTCCGGCCCTATCAATCCACGCTTCTGCCACGCCTCGCGCAGGATGTCCGGCACGCCCAGCAGCAACGCACCGAGCACCAGCGCGAGCGCGAGCGAACCGGACGTTGGCTGGCCCAGTTGCGCACGCAACCTCCCGGCGTCACACCCCGGCTCCGGCGCGCCCCCGATGGCGCCGTCTATCTCCTCGATGGCGCGTTGAAGCGGCATGTGGCGACATGGTTGATCGCGCGGGCGCTGGAGGACCTCTTCGGGCCAATCGAACTGGACGAAGACCTCGCCGCGTACGCCGCTGGTCCCCCTGCCAACCTGCTGAGCGACGCGGACGGGCGGATCTGGCTGGTGGCCGGGAGGCAGCGCTACCTCGTGCGCGCGTTTCCCGTGCCCTCGGCTGCCGGCACGGACCAGCTCGCGGCCTTCCCGGAGGCCGCGAGCCCACTTGATGTGTACCGCAGTGTGGAGCGTGTGCTGCGGCGCCCGGCTGCCAAGCCAGCATCCGCAAAGCCGGCTGCCAGCAAGGCCGCCCCGCCGGCCCCGGGGGAACCGCCACCGCCGGACCCCGCGCCGGGTGAGCCGCCGCTGGCCGCGCCCCATCAGGACACGTGGCTCACGCCGGAGCAGCTGGGGGCGGCGCGCCCCTACCAGCCCACCTTCACCGGCCCGCCCGTCATCAACGATCTCCACCGCACGTTGCTGGAGGCCCCGTTGCAGGCCGGCAGTGTCTCCATCCAGCTCGCCATCCCGGGCGCGCTGCGCCGGGAAGACGCCGCCAAGCTGTTCGAACTGGCGTACCACGGCGCCGGCAACGCGCTGGTGTTCGGCGCTGGCCACGGCCTCCCGGCCGCCATCATCGCGGAGTCCGCGTACAGCGCCGGACGCCCCTGCGCCATCACCGTTGTTGATGCCGAGCCCCGTGCTATCGCCCGCGCCCGCGAGCACCTCGCGCCGTACGACACCCTCGCCGACATTGCGCTGGTCACCGCCGAACCGGAGGCCTTCTGCCGCGCGGAGGCCGCCCGGGGGCACCGCTACGGGCTGGTGTTCGTGGACCACGTCACCAGCGCTGTGGGGATCGCGGCGCTATCCGCACTCCTGCCTCCGCTCATTGCTCCGGGTGGGTTCGTGCTGTTTCATGACTTCAATGACCGCCGGAACCGGGCAACGCGTCACGACGGCGCCTACGGCGTCTACGCCGGCGTGTTGCAAGGGCTGCCGATGCCCCCCTTCGCCTTCTACGGCGCCTACGGCTGCACCGGGGTGTTCCGCCACGCGGCGGCCCTCGGCGCCAGCGCGACCCCGGCGCTTCAGTCTGCCTCAGGCGGGGGCGGCCCCGGCGCGAGGTGAAACGCGGCGCTCCGCATGTAGCCCCGGCTGCGCACCCCCGCGTACGGGTCCCACAGCGAGCCCGCGTCCAGCAGGATCAGGTCTCGGCCACACTGGCGGTGCAGTGTATCGATGAGGATATTGGCGGTCATGCCCGCGCTGACGCTGACCACGGCGCCCCGCGGCAGCGCTGCCGCCGCCGCCAGCGCCGCGGCCTCCAACGCAGCCAGCGCCGCGAATGCATTCGTTGGCGGAACCTCGATCAAGTGGCGGAACCCCAACAGCGCCTGCGTGGCGCGCAGGTGCGCCGGGCCGATCATGAGCAGCGCGGGCGCCGCCCGCAGCGCCGCAATGACCGGCGCCAGTTGGCCCTTGCGGCTGGCGCGGTGCAGGATGTCCGGCGCGATCCAGTTCAGCGTGGAAAGCCGCTCTTCCGCCAGCCACGCCGCCACCTGATCCCCGAACACCGCTTCCCACGGCTTCAGCTCCATCAGGTAGGGTGGCTGCCGCCGGAGCACCTGCCGCAGCCGTTCCCCCAGCTCCGGCACAAACGCCTGACCGTCCGAGTTGCGGCCGGTGGTCCGGCCCAGCACCGCGTGCCACTCACCATCCCCCCACCGCGTCAGGGTGAAGGGCGAGCCGCTGCGCACCCAGCCAGTCAGCGCCGCCGCCGTCACCACGCGCGGCGGCGGCAGGGGCGGCGGCGGCGTGGTCAGCGGCAGGGCGGGCGTCCCTGCGGATCTGGCCCGGCGTTTGCTCATCCCGCTGGCACGCTGGCTGCGCCACGCCGGGCCCGCCACGCCGCCTCAAGCACCGCGATCTCCGACTGCGCCGCCCCCTCGATGGAGTACGCGGCCGCTGTGGCCAGCCCCGCTGCCTGCAGGCGCTGCCGCGCGTCCGCATGGGTCACCAGCGCGCTGGCCGCCTCCATGCACAGCTTTGCGCGGCTGGTGTCGATCAGCAGCGCGTTTTCCCCGTGGCGGGCGTACTCCCGCACCCCGCCCAGCGCTGGCAGCACCACCGCGCAGCCGCTGGCCATCGCCTCCAGCCCCGTGCGGCCAAACGCCTGATAGTCGGACAGATCCAGAAAGATGTCGCACTCCCGCAGCAGCGCCGCCACAGCCTCCCGCGTCAGCACCCCGTGGTTCGTTACCGGGAAATCCTGCCGCAGCCCGGCCGCCGCCAGTTCGCGGTTTCGCGCCCCGAAGATGTGCAGCTCCACCCCGGCGCCGAATGTCTGCGCCAGCCGCCGCAGCACCTTCATGGTGCGGCCAGCGCCGCGCCGGGGCGAACTGGGCCGGATCATCGCCGCCACCCGCGGCGGGCCTGCCCGGCGCCCCCCCGCCCGTGGCGCGTACACCGCGTGGTCCAGACTGGGCTGCACCTTCTGCACCGTCACCCCGTGCAACGCCCCGATTGTCTCGCACAGCCAGTCCGTCTTGGCGAAAAGCGCCGCCTGCGGCAGCAGCGTGTAGGAGCGTGCGGCCTCGGCGCGGCCGGGTGTGCCTTCCGGGTAAAAGAAGGGTTCGTAATCCTGCACGTAGTACGCCGGCAGCACCTCCGGGCGCCGCGCCGCTATCCGCGCCAGCAGCGGCACGGAGGTCGAGATGGTGGCCACCACCACGGCCCACCGCGCCGCCTGCGCCTCCAGCTCCGCTTCCGTGCGGTACGCGAAAAAGAGCCCCGCCTCCGGCGGAACCCCCGGGTAGCTGGCGCGGTAGCGGTCCAGATGCTCTGCCCGGATCGCCACCTGCGCGGGCACACCCAGCGCGCGCATCCCGCACGCCTCCTGCACCACGGAGTGCGCCCCGCCCCCGCCCCCGCTCACTGGCAGCAGGAAGAGCACGCTCAGGCCGCCCCCGTCTGGCGGCGGGCCACTGCGCAGCTCGGTGGCCAGCGCCGCCCGCACCCGGGCTAGCGCCGGCTCCGCCCGCAGCGCCGCTTCGCTGGCCTCCAGCCGCTCCCGCCCGTAGCGCTCCTGCAACACCGCGCGGCCGGCTTTGCCCAGCGCGCGACGTTGCGCGTGGGTGTAGCTGCGCGATTTGGCATGGTGCACATACGCCTGATCGGCGATCGCCAGCGCAAACCCGGCGTCGGCGGCGCGCAGGCAGAAGTCATTTTCCTCGCCGTAGCCATCGGGAAACGCCGTGGCGTCAAACGCGCCAATGGCCTCGATGACCGCCCGGGTGACCATGAAGCAGAAGCCGTTCACCAACGGCACGCGGGGGAAGGCGTGGTCCGACACGCGGGCCACCGCCGCCGCGATCGCCCCGGCGTCCCACCCCGGTGGGGCCGGGTTCACGGACCAGTCGCCGTCTACACCAAACCGCTCCGGCACGGACTGGTAGCTGGCGGCATTGGAGAGCGGCCCCACGATGCCCAGCCGGGCATCGCTGCGCAGGCACGCCAGCATCGCGCCCAGCCACCCCGGGGTGACGATGGCATCGCTGTTCAGCAGCACCAGCACATCTCCGCTGGCCGCCTGCAGCCCGCGATTGGCGGACCGGGTGTACCCCTGCCGTCGCGGATTGCGCAGCAGCCGCGCCGCTGGTTGATTGGCGACGAACTCCCGCAGCGCCGTCGCCGTCTCGGCGTCGCTGGCGTCGTCCACGATGGTCAGGCGGTAGGGAGCCTCCGTGTGGCGGATGACCGCGTCCAGACAGCGCCGGACGTCTTCCTGCGCGTTGTGTACACAGATGATGATGTCGATGCCGGCGGACGCTACGGCGTCTGGCTGCGCGCCGGCGGGTCTGGCGGGCGCTGGCGGGGGCAGCCCGGGCGCTGCCCCCGCCGGGACGCCGGGGAGCCACGTGGGGCGCGCGAGGTCCTCCAGCACCGCCAGCTGCCCGCGCAGGCGCGCTAGTTCCTCCTCCGCAATCGCGAGTTCCGCCGCCAGCTTGCGCCGCTTGGCCGTGCGCCGCGCCAGCCGGCGCGCCCGCTCCACCGCCACGGCGATCACCGCCGCCCGGTGGGCGGCCACCCGCAGGGTGGCCGCCATCTCCGCCGCGCGCACGTTGGCTGCGCCTGTGGACACTGCGCGTTGCCCCGCCAGTGCGAAATCGTCCCCCACTGCGCCACTCCCGGCGTGTCCCGGATCACGCGCAGAGACCTCGTCTCCGTGAGAGAGAACGAGGTCTCTGGATCTGCTCAGGTTACCAGCGCATTGCGCCGGCCCCGCGTTGGCGCGGGCGCACTACCGCAGAGCGAAAGACGCCTGCCGGTCCACTGCTGATGCTCGTATCTCTCGGTCGCGCTCAAGAGACGAGGCCTGCACGCCGCTCTTAGGAAAGGAAGCTGCAGATGCCATTCACGCAGGGGGACCCGGAGACACAGTCGCGGCTCGTGTGGCACCGCTCCCCGACCTTGCTCGGCTCGCACCGCCCGCGGTTCTTCTTCCGCTTCTTCTTCGACCCCTTGCACCGGTTGGAGAGGCAAATCCGGCCCTTGCGGCATTTCTTGCCTGCGGACTTCTTCTTCTTCGTATCCGCGCCAACCTCGCTGCCGTCGTCCGCGCCCGCGACATCAACCTCGTCCTCGTTGTCCCGGTCCTTGTCGCTCTTTCCCCGGTTCTTCTTGTTGCGTCCCTTGTGCTTGTCGTTCCCGTTGCTTCGGCCCTTGCCGCCGCCTCCGTCACCGCCGCCGTTCTTGCCCTTGCGGTCCTTCTTCTTGCCCTTGGCAGCTTCCGCCGTCTCCTCGTCCGTCGTCACCGCAAGGGTGATGCCGGCGGCGCCACCGAACGCGGTCAGGACCCCAAGCCCCATGCCTCGGAGCGCTTCGCGCCGGCTGGGCGCTGCCGCCATCCGCATGACCATCTGGTCAAAACCCTCGGGGTCCATCACGTGCCTCCTGCCTGGCGCCGCCGAGCGCGCCCTGCGATTTCACTGATCGTTCACTCCACACAAGCCCGGTCACGGCGTGATCCGGGGAAGGCGCTCACGCGCACTGCGACGTACGAAGCAACGATTGAGGTCGCCTCGTGGCAAGCAGACACAGAGAGTTCGTGAGGAGTGCGTGTCTTGTTATGCCCACTACTATACGAACGGATCATCAATTGTCAACCGCAGATGAAGACGCGCGCGGCTGGGGCCTGCCGCTGGCACGAGGGATGGCCTTGCGGCGCGCGCACAAAAGCGCCCCCGCCCGCTGTCTCAGCAGGTGGGGGCGTCGGGCTGGGGCATCGCCCCGGTGTGCGTTAGTTCGTGCGGCGCTCGATGTCGTCGCCGATGTCCTCGATCTTGTCCTTGACATCGCCGATGAACTGCTCGACCTTGCCCTTGGCCTCGTCCACGTGACCTTCGGCTTTCAGGCGGTCGTTGCCAGTGGCATCGCCAACGGCCTGCTTGAACTCGCCCTTCTTCTCCTCGAGCGTGCCGTGAATCTTGTCGCCAGTTCCGTCAGACATGGTGTTGCTTCTCCATGGTGTATCCACTGGGCCATCGATGCCCCGGTTACGCTGTAGCTAACGCACGGCTCGTGCCACCGGGGATCGCTGGTGGCGGAAGGAAGGGGATCGCTGCCATGCTGCTGACGCCTGCGTACATCTTCATCCTGCTGCTGTCCATCGGCGCGCTGGCGGTGGTGGGCTGCATCGTGCTCGGGGTCATGTGCTGGCGGCTGCTGGCGGAGCGGCGGCGGCTGCGGCGGGAGTTGGGGGAGCGGGATGGGGGGCGCAGGCAGGACACATGACGGCGTCAAGGACGGTACACGGCGATTGGTCCACGAAAAGGTCGTCGCTGGCGTTGAGCCGTCTCCCAATGGCGGACGCCGCTCCCGGCCGGGAGGGTGTACGCTGGAGCCCGGCACGGCGGCGATGGGCCACCCTACCGCGTGTTGAGAGGAGACCCGCGCCCCTGATGCTTGCCCCCTTCCACGGCGCCCGGCGCCCCGCTCCGCCCCCCGGGGCCTGACCGCGTGCGCCTGCTCTTCGTCAGTCACGTCACCCCGGCCCTGACTGGTCCCCCCGCCGCCATGCGCGCGGGCGCGCTGCTGCAGGCGCTGGCGGCGCAGCACGAGGTGACACTGCTGCTGGCCCCGCGCACGGGCGAGCCGCTGGCATTCGTGCCAGAGGGGTTGGCGGCGCGGTGCTCGCGCATCGTCTGGCCGGGTGGGGGCGAGCCGCTGGAGGCCAGCGAGCCGTTCGACATCATCCACGTGGCCGGGCTGGAGGCGCTGACAGCGGCGGCTCCGTGGCTGGAGCGCAGCCCCCGGCGCTGGCTGGACCTCGCGCCGCTGCCCTCGCGGCGGGCGCGGCGGTTGGCCCGGTTGGCGCGGGAACATGGGCGGCTGGAGGACGCCGACCGCCATCTCAGCGCCGAGGCTGACACGCGGCTGGCCGAAGCCGCAGCGATGGCCGCGTTCACGGACGTGCTGGTGACGTGGGACGGCGACCGCGCGGCGCTGGCCGCGCGGGAGGCCGGCCCGGCGCGGGTGCACGTGCTGTCGCACACGCTGCCGCCACCAGAGGTCAGCCTGTTTCCTCCACCAACGCGAGGCGATTTCACGCTGCTGTACACGGGGGATCTGGCGGTGGAGGAGCATGTGGACGCCCTGCAGCATTGCTGCACCCACATCCTGCCGCGCGTGCAGGCCGGCGCGCACCGCCCGGCGCGGCTGCGCATCGTGGGCGAGGGCGCGGGACCGGCGGTGCAGCGGTTGGCGGGGCAAGCCGGGGTGGAACTGATCGGCGCGGCGCCCGATATCGAGGCGGTGTTCCGCGACGCCCACGTCGTCGTGGCGCCGCTGCGGGCGGGCGCGGGCCAGCACCTGCCGGTGCTGGAGGGGCTGGCGTCTGGCCGCCCGGTGGTGCTGTCCCCGTTGGCCGCCGAGGGACTGGCGCTGGAGCACGCCGTCCACGCCACGCTGGCCGATGGCGACGCGCCGTTCGTCACCGCCACCCTACGCCTGCTGCACGACCCGGCGCTGGCGGCGCGAGTGGCGGCAAGCGGGCGCGCGTACGTGGCGGCGCAGCACGCGCCAGCGCAACTGGCGGCGGCGTTGGCGGGGCTGGTGGAGTAAAAGCCCGACCCCTGCAGTCCCCGGAGCCCGGGGCAGGACGCAAAACGGGCGGAGCCCCGGTGGGGGACCCCGCCCTGATGCCGCCCGCGAGTGGGCCTAGTTGTCGTTCCGGCGCTTGCAGCGGCGGTTGGTGCAGCGGAAATTCCGCGTGCAGCAGTCGCGGTTCTTGCTGCAGTAGTCGTTGTTCCGGCCACAGCCCCGCTTGTAAGCGCAGGTGCCCTTGAACTCCGCTTCCTGATAGGGGTTCTCCAGCTCCTTGCAGATCAGGCCGTGGCAGCACTCGTTGTCGCTGTTGCAGCCGTAATACTGGCGGCCACAGCGGCGGCGCTTGTTGTTATTGCGGCGGGCATCGATCTCGCTGACCACCGCCCCCACGCCGGTGGTCGCCAGCGCGCCGGCCGCCAGCCCGCGCAGCGCCGTGCGCCGGGACGATGTATCGCCGAATGCCCGGGTCAAGCGATCAAAATGCCGCGTATCCATACGGTACCCCCTTTGTTGCAACAACCCTACCACTGACTGCAGTATCTATCACAGAATGACGCACTTAGCCGTCAGTTTGCGTATCACAAACAACGCCAAACGTCCCATTCACCAGAAATGTCTCAGCAAAACGCGAAACAGGGTGGCCGTCTGGCCACCCTGCTTCGCGTTTCTGTGCTCGTCGCCACCGCGCCGGGTCTCCGGCGCGGCGCCGCCCCTAGTTCTTGTTCTTGTTCCGGCGGCGGCACTTCTTGTTGTTGCACTGGAAACCCGCGCAGCAATCCTTGTTCTTCTTGCAGGCATCCTTGTTCTTGCCACCGCAGCTCTTCTGGTACTCGCACTTGCCGCGGCTCTGGTTGCAGATCAGGCCCTTCTTGCAGTTGGCGTCCTTGCTGCAGTTCTGGTCCTTGTAGCCACCCTCAGCCGAAACATCCGCGCCCAGGGCCACGCGGCCAACCACGCCCAGGCCGGCCAGCGCCAGCGCGCCGCCAGCGGCGGTCTTCAGCATGCTGCGGCGGTCAGACTGCTCGCCAACCATACGGCTGATGTTGTCAAAACGGTTCGAGTCCACGCGTTCCTCCTTGCTGCACAGCGGAAACTGTGCTCAATTCCTGCACAGTTTAGGGCGCCAACCGGCTCCTTGCCCAACGCCGCCCCGGCGTTGGTTCACCCAATGGTCGATTGGGTGATCCGCCCCTCGACAACGTTCAAAGGTATGTACGTGGTTCCCGGTATCGTGGATCACCCGCGCCCGCGCCGCGGCACGCACCAACCGGCCGCCAGCGTGTTGGCACACTGGCGGCCGGTTGGTGGCAAGTGCGGTCAGCTATTTGTTGACGCAGCGGTTCTTCTTCTGATCGCAACGGAACCCGCCGCAGCAGTCCCCGTTGTCGTCACAGTAGTCTTTCTTCTTGCCGCACCCATTGGAGTAGCGGCACTCGTAGCGGACTTTCTTGCCCCGCCCGTTCTTCTTCTTCTTCTTGATCTTCTTGCAGTACAGCCCCTTGCCACAATCCCGGTCATCGTCGCACTTGTCGCCGTCGCCGCTCCCCTCGATCCCGAGGTCCGCCGCCAGCGCCGTCGCCCCGGCCGCCGCCAGTGCGCCGCCCAGCAACGCGCCCATCATGGCGCGGCGCGAAGGAGCCGCGCCGATAGCAGCCGAAAACGCATCGAATTGATGGCTATCCACCAGCCTGCCTCCTGCCGCGCGTCATCCCGCCCGGAACGGCGCAGCCGCAATCGCGCCGCACCCGCTCCCGTACGGAGATTGCGGAAGATCGGCCGGCGGCGCAATATCCCGTTGCTCCCAATCGCCAGAATCTGACGTGGGCGGGCCGCGCTGCCTCAGCGACCGAGCATCACCCGCCGCCGGCTTGCCGCAGAGGAGCCCTTGCGCGCATCCCCAGCGGGCAGCGTGGTCAGCGTGGCGGCTGTCTCGGCGGGCCGAGCGCCGTGGGCGACGCCCTGCCCGGCTCCGTGCGGCAAGGCAGGCGACCACTCTGTCACCGCCAGCTGGGATTTGCCGGCGATCACGCGGATCGCGTTCGCCTGCGTCAGGCTGTTGCCCAGCTGCACTTCGGCATCGCGCACCCGCTTGGCGAGCAGCGCGCGCGCCGCGCCGTCCTGCGTGGCGAAGGCGTCATCCGAGCGCACATACCCCGGCCCATCGGCGAAGCGCCATTCGCCAGACGTGATGCTGCACCAGACATCCCCGAGGTACAGCCGTTCACCACCGCCACGGGGAGCTGCCCAGACCGCCACCCGCCGCCGGCGCTTGTCCAGATTTGATGGCACACGCAGTGGCTCATACTCGATAATCGGCATTACAACCCTCCGAATTATCGTGACACAACTGCCGGCAACATCCGCGAGGTCGTCGGAACTGGCGTCACGCCAATCCCTGTGGGATCACGACACAATTGTCTCGCACTCTGCAAGAATGTGCATCGGGCGCTGCGCACGGGTTGTAGGCGGCCTAGTCGTTCCACGCGGGGAAGGTCTGCGGGGCCAGCTCGTCGATGCTGCGGCCCGCCCAGTCTCCCTTGTGGACATTCGCCCACATCCGCTCGCCGGCGGCCTGCAGATCCTGCGCGAGGGCGGCGGGGTCCACCCCGATCACCTCGCGCCCCTGCATCCGCACCTCGCCGTCGATCAGCACCGTGTCGAGGTCTTCGGCGGAGGCGGAGTAGACGATATTGCGGATGGGGTCACGTAGCGGGGCCATGAAGATGGAATCGCCGCGCCACAGCAGCAGGTCCGCCTTCGCGCCGGCGGCGATGCGCCCGAGGTCGTCGCGGCCCAGCGCCTTCGCGCCGGCCAGCGTGGCGGCGTTGAAGACATCGCCCGCCGTCGCCACCTCCGTCTGCCGGTCCACGATCTTGCTGACCACCGCCGTGTAGCGCAGGCCGTCGATCATGCTCTGGGGGCAGGTATCCGTGCCGAGCGTCATGTTCACGCCGCGTTCGAGGTAGCGCGCGAAGCTCTCCATGGCGATGCCGCGCCGCGCGAAGACCCAGACGCAATGGGCCACATTCGTGCCGGTGTCCGCCAGAATGCCGATGTCATCCCCCGCCCAGTTGGTCCACGTGCCGGGGGCGAGGATGATGCAGTGCCCGAGGATGACATCCGGCCCGAGGAACCCGATATCCCGCAGCCACTCGATAGGTGTCACGCCGTGGCGGCGGGTCATCTCCAGAAACTCGTTGCCAGACTGCGAGGTGTGCAGCGCCATCGGCACGCCGAGGCTGGTGGCCGCCTCGCGGGAGCGGCGCAGCAGGTCCTCCGTGCAGGTATCGACCTGCGAGGGGGAGAGAAAGCCCTTGATGCGGCCATTATGCTGGCCGTCGTACTGCTCGATGAAGCGCACCGCGCGCTCCATGCCGCGCCGGCCGGCCTCCTCGTCCCACGCGTACTTCACCTCCTTGCCGTCATCGGTGTACCAGCGGCCAGAGCGGTATCCGGGCCCCATGTACAGGCGCATCCCGACCTTTTCCGCCTGCCGCACGGCTTCCTCCGGGTACGACCCAATCTCCATGACCGTGGTGGTGCCGGTGCGCAGCAGCTCGGTCATGGAATACGCGAGGCAAGCGTGCGCCGCCTCGTCGTCCATGGCGGCGGAGCGGACGGGCAAGTATTCGAAGAGGCCGGAGAGATAGAACTGGCGGCGGCCCTTGTCTTCCACGAAGCTCTTGTCCAGCGGCGATTCATAGAGGTGGGTGTGGGTATTGATGAAGCCGGGGGTGACGATCATGCCGGAGCCGTCGATCGTCTCCTCCACCTCGCCCCGCCAGCTCCCCTGCGGCCCGACGTGGAGGATCGTGTCGTCTTCAATGATGACGACGCCATCCTGCAGGTGGCGATGCCCGCCATCCTGAAACGCGATGACGTGCGACGCATCGATGCGCTTGCGGGTCATTTCGTGGTGCTCCCCTGCGGTTCGCCATCAGCGGCGGCGGTAGTCGTTCCTGCCGCTATCTGACCACCGCGCCGGGGAACGCGCAAGGGGGCGGAAGAACGACGCTGCGCGGCGAGAGCGTGCCCTTTCCCACGGCTGGCGATGCGCACCCACCCGCCGTGGCGGCTGGGTGCGCGACGCCATCCGTGGCCGCGAACTCTTCAACGCTGATGCGGGTGGCGACGATCAGGCAGCTCTCCATAGGGAACGCAGGGCGCTGCGGCCAGCGCCCCCGCGCGTTCGGCCCCGCCGCCCTGCGAACCGGCGCGTTTTCCTTTACGATCCTCACATGATGACCGAATCGCTCCACAGCATTTCCGAGGTGGCCATTACCGCCGGGGTCTTCACGGCGATGATGGCGGCGGGCACCAGTGTGCCGATTGGCGCCGTGTGGCACGATCTGCATGAGCGGCGGCTGGTGGCTTTGGCGCTGCTGGGCAACCTCGTACTCATGCCGCTGCTGGCGCTGGGCATCACGAAGGTGATGCCGGTCACCGGCGATGCCCGCAACGCCCTCATCTTGCTCGGCATCTGCGCCGGGGTGCCGATGATGACGAAGCTGACCGCCCTGTCGAAAGGCGAGCGTCCGTTCTCCATTGGCATCATGATGCTGCTGATGGTGAGCACGGTGATTCTGGCCCCGCTCCTCGTGCCGCTGATGCTGCAGGAAGTGACGGTCACCTCGTGGGATATTGCCGGGTCCCTGAGCGTGGTGATGTTGCTGCCGCTCGCTGGCGGGCTGGTGGCGCGCCAGCGCTACCCGGAGCTGAAAGACGTCTCGGAGATGTTGGCCCACATCGCGCGCCCCTGCATGGCGATTGGCATCACCGCCGGGGTGATCGCGGCGTGGCGCGATCTGGTGGGCACGCTGGGGAGCTGGATGCTGGTCAGCACGATCGTGCTGGGGCTGGGCGGGCTGGCGATTGGCTGGCTGCTGGGGTGGAACTCGCCGCCCGGTGACCGGCAGGTGCTGGCGCTGGGCACGGGGATGCGCAACTTTTCCGCCGCCCTGCTGATCGCCGGCCGCGATTTCGACCCCGACACGCTGGTGATGACCTCCGCCGGGGCGTTCATGCTCATGCTGATCATGACCGTGGTCGCCGGCGAGATCGGGCGCACCGTCAAACGCGCTGCGCCCGCCACGGCCAGCGTCCCACCCGCCAGCGGGGTCTGAGCGGACACGGGGCGGACGCCCTCCGGGTGCAACCCTCACCCCAAACCCCTCTCCCTTTGCGAAGGGCGAGGGGCTTTCGGTGGCGGATGGCGTGGCCATTCGGGCAAAACTGACGACGTGAAGCCGATGTGCGACGCCGACGCGAATCGGCTCCCCTCGCCCCCCACTTTCGCAAAGGGAGAGGGGCTGGGGGGTGAGGGTTTCGTCCTACCCCACCGTTCGCCCCCACAACGCCGCGCCGATCACGCCGGCGTCGTAGCCCAGCGTGGCCGGGCGGAACTGGATGCGGTCAATCTCGGTGACGCCGCTGTGCGAGCGCGCCGTCGCCTCCGCCGCGCGGTAGTAGCGGCTGCCGGCGGGGGCCACCCCGCCGCCGATCACCACCACCTCCGGCGCCAGCAGCGCGATCGCCCCGGCCAGCGCGATGCCCAGCCAGCGCCCCGCCGTCTCGATCACCTCCGCCGCCACCGCGTCGCCGGCCTCCGCCGCCCCCGCCACCATCTCCGGCGTGATGGCGCGCAAGTCACCGCCGCAGACCTCCGTGAGGCCCGTGCTGAAGCCCTGAACGATCCGCCGCACCGCCTCCGCCACGATGGCCGGGCCGCTCGCCAGCGTCTCCACGCACCCCCGGTTGCCGCAGGTGCAGCGCGGGCCATCCGGCTGCACGATGAGGTGGCCGATCTCCCCCGCCGCGCCGCCCACGCCGAACACCACCCGGTTGTGCGCGATCACCGCGCCCCCGATGCCAGTGCCCACCGCCGCCAGCAGCACGGTCTCCGCGCCCGCCGCCGCGCCGCGCTGGTGCTCCGCCACCGCGAACGCCTTGCCATCGTTCAGCAACGCCACTGGCAGCCCGGTCGCCTCCGCCAGCAGCGGTCCCACTGGCACGCCCGTCCAGCGCCCCGGCAGGTTCGGCAGGTCGCCGGTCACCCCGGCGGCCATGTCCACCATCCCCGGCACCCCGACGCCAATGCACCCGGCGCGCTCGCCGCCCGGCGCCCGGCGCAGCGCCGCCGCGCCCTCCACCATGCGGTGGATCACCGCGTCGTGGCCATCGCCGCCGCCGGTGGGCAGCGCAATGCGCTCGATGATGCGGCTCTCGGCATCCAGCAGCGCCAGCTTCAGGTTCGTCCCGCCGAGATCGATCCCGATACAGTGATCATGGCTGCAATCGACTTCGAAGCGGCTCACGCGCCGGCCTCGTTCCGGCGCCCTGCAGCACACGGCGGGTGGCGCCCAGCTGCCGCTAGTCCATCAAGATGGTGGCCTGCGCGCGCCGGGAGACTTCGCCGCCGGCCCCGCGTTCCGTCGTCATCCCGACGCAGGAGGGATCTCGTGCTCCCCTCCCGTACCAGCACAACGAGCTCCTTCGCCTGCAACTCAGGATGACGACCGGGGGAGTGGGACGACAGCCGTGACCCACCACACCCTGCCAGCGCCGGCCCTGTCCACCCCGCCCGGCCACGAGCGGAACGCCGTGACCCTAGTTGCCAAATTGTCACACTTCGCCTCACCGGATATGGCCTTGTGCCGAGAACGCCATATGTTATAGTGTACGTACACGGCACCCTAGCCCCCATGGCGCCGCGTTCCCCCGCATGGTCCTGCATGAGCGAACTGGCGCTGGTTGCCAGTTGGCGCGTGCCCGAACGGTTGAGGGAAGTGGGATGGCGCTGCCGAATCGCGACGAACATCAGCATCGGTCTCCGCGCGAAGCGCCCACGGTGGGCCGGCCTCGCGGCGCACTCTGGCGCTCGCTGCAAGCGGATGGCGTTGTCTGGGAGGGGCAGGTGCTCCTCGTCGGCGGAGACGTCGATCTCGCCGCCCGCATGATTGTGACACACCGCCGCGTCGTCTTCGTGCGCGGCGGCGAGATCGCGCTGGAGATTCCGCGCGGCTGGCTGCGGCAGGAGCCGGTGCTGCGGCGCGATGGCGTCCTCGAAATCGCCGTCGCCACCCCGGACGCCAACCCCTTCGACGAGCCGATGCGCATTCCGCTGCGCATGCGCGAGGGGCACCCCGCCGCCGGGCACATCATCGCCATGCTGGCGCCGGGCGGCGCGCGGCGCATCACGCCGGACACGCTCAGCGGCATCGAGCGCACGAAGGAAGCCACCGCCAGCTC
>JASGGF010000045.1:0-19294 GCA_047605145.1 Thermomicrobiales bacterium
TGTCAGCGGCGATGTGCCTGATCAGTTGCAGAACAAGCGGCTCATCGCGCTCGATATCGGCGCGCTGGTGGCCGGCACCAAGTACCGCGGCGAGTTCGAAGAGCGTCTGAAGAAGATTGTGGGCGAGGTCAAGGAGACCGGCAGCATCCTCTTCATCGACGAGTTGCACACACTGGTCGGCGCTGGCGCTGCGGAAGGCGCGGTGGACGCCGCGAACATCCTGAAGCCGGCCCTGTCCCGGGGTGAACTGCAGACCATCGGCGCGACGACGCTGGATGAGTACCGCAAGTACATCGAGCGCGACGCCGCGCTGGAGCGTCGCTTCCAGCCGGTGCAGGTGGAGGAGCCGAGCGTCGAGGAGACGATCCTCATCCTGACCGGGGTGCGCGCCCTCTACGAAGAACACCACAAGCTGAAGATCACCGATGAGGCGCTGCGAGCCGCGTCCAACATGGCCGCGCGCTACATCACCGACCGCTTCATGCCGGACAAGGCGATCGACCTGATCGACGAGGCGTCATCGCGGGTGCGCATGTACCGGCAGGCGGCGCCGCCGAACCTGAAGGAGGCGATGGCCGGCCTGCAGTCGCTGAACCGCGAGCTGGACGCCGCTGTTTCCAACCAGGAGTTCGAGCTGGCGGCAGAACTGCGCGACCGCGAGCGCAAGCTGCGGGACAGGATCGATTCGCAGGAGCAGGAGCTGCGCGACGCGAACGCCTCCGACGAGATCTACGTCACCGAGGAGGACATCGCCGAAGTCGTCTCGATGTGGACCGGCATCCCGGTCGTGCGCATCGCGGGCGAGGAGTCGGAGCGCCTGCTGAAGATGGAGGATGCGCTGCACTCGCGCATCATCGGGCAGGACGAGGCGATCTCTGCGCTGGCCAAGGCCGTGCGGCGGGCGCGCGCGGGCATCAAGAACCCGAAGCGGCCGATTGGCTCCTTCATCTTCCTGGGCCCGACCGGCGTGGGCAAGACGGAGCTGGCCAAGGCGCTGGCCGAGTTCATGTTCGGCGCCGAGGATCACCTGATCAAGATCGACATGTCCGAGTTCATGGAGCGCCACGCCGTCAGCCGGCTGGTCGGGGCGCCTCCGGGCTACGTCGGGTACGAAGAGGGCGGGCAACTGACCGAGGCGGTGCGGCGCAAGTCGTACAGCGTGATCCTGCTCGACGAGATCGAGAAGGCGCACCCGGAAGCGTTCAACATGCTCCTCCAGATCATGGAGGACGGCAACCTGGCGGACGCCAAGGGGCGGAAGGTCGATTTCCGCAACACGATCATCATCATGACCTCGAACGTCGGGGCGAGCCAGATCAGCCGCGACATGCACCTCGGCTTCACGATCAAGGAAGACGAGGACAAGGCGAAGGCGCGGGATTACGACCGGATGCGCGAGAAGGTGACCGGCGAGCTGAAGCAGACCTTCCGGCCGGAGTTCCTGAACCGCATCGACGCCGTGATCGTATTCCACTCGCTGGCCAAGGAGCAGATCCGCCAGATCGTCGATCTCGAGCTGGCGCGGGTGCGCAAGCAACTGCTGGAGCAGGAGATCTACCTGGAGGTGACCGAGGCGGCGATGGACTTGCTTGGCGAGCGGGGCTACGACCACACGTACGGCGCGCGGCCACTGCGCCGCATCATCCAGAACCTGATCGAGGATCCGCTGGCGGAGGGTGTGCTGGACACGCGCTTCCACGCGGGCTCGACGATTCGGGTGGATGTGGAAGACGACCTGCTCAAGCTGGAGCCGGTCAATGCCGAAACGGAAGCAGGAGCGCTGGCGGGCGTTTCCTGACCCAACGATTGAACCAACGCGAACGGGGCGGCGATTGCCGCCCCGTTTGTTGTCTCTCCGGGATGGCCCGGCTGGAATTGAGGAACCTCGATGGCGAAGCCGCGCACGAGTTTCATCTGTCAACAGTGCGGTAACGCGAGTCCGGCGTATCTGGGGAAATGCCCCAACTGTGGCGCCTGGAACTCGATGGTGGAGACCGTCGAGGAGCGGAAGGCGGCGCCGGCGGAGCGGGCGCGGCGTAACGCGGAGAAGCCGGTTTCGTTGGCGTCGTTGGGCGCGAGCGGGATCACGCGCATCCCGGTGCCGATCTCGGAGCTGGACCGGGTGCTGGGCGGTGGGCTGGTGCCGGGCACGCTGGCGCTGATCGGCGGCGACCCGGGGATCGGCAAATCGACGCTGGTGCTGCAGGCGGCGGCGACGCTGGGGACGGCGGCGGCGCCGGTGCTGTACGTCTCAGCGGAGGAGAGCGCGCACCAGATCCGGCTGCGGGCGGAGCGGCTAGGGGTGCAGGACGCGCACGTCTCGATCTTGTCGGCGACCGATCTGGACGCGATTCTGGCGACTGCCTCGGCGGAGGAGCCTTCGCTGCTGATCGTTGACTCCATCCAGACTGTCTCGGTGGACGAGATCAGCTCGTCGGCGGGCAGCGTGTCGCAGGTGCGGGAGTGCACCGCGCGGCTGATGCAGTGGGGCAAGAGCCGCAACGTGCCGGTGTTTATCATCGGGCACGTGACGAAGGAAGGAACGATTGCCGGGCCACGCGTGCTGGAGCACATGGTGGATGCAGTGCTGTACCTCGAAGGTGAGCGCTACGGCCACTTCCGCGTGCTGCGCGCAGTCAAGAACCGCTTCGGCTCCACCGACGAGGTGGGCGTGTTCGAGATGGCGGAGGCCGGGCTGCGCGAGGTGCGCAACCCCTCGGCGGCGTTTCTGGAGGAGCGCAACAGCCGTTCCTCCGGCTCCTCGGTGGCGGTGACGGTGGAGGGCTCGCGGCCGATTCTGGTGGAGGTGCAGGCGCTGGCGACGACCTCGGCGTTCGGGTTGCCCCGGCGGCAGGCGAACGGGATCGACACCGGGCGGCTGCAGCTGCTGGTGGCGGTGCTCCAAAAGCGGGTCGGGCTGGGGCTGGGCAATCAGGACATCTACGTCAACGTGGTGGGCGGTATCCGCATCGGGGAGCCGGCCGCCGATTTGGCGGTGGCGATGGCGGTCGCCTCCAGCTTCCGCGACCGGGCGATTGACCCGGAACTCGTAGCGATTGGCGAGGTGGGCCTCGGCGGCGAGCTGCGGGCGGTCTCGCAGATCGAGCGGCGGCTGGGCGAGGCGGCGCGGCTGGGGTTTTCGAAGGCGATCATCCCGGCCTCGGCGGCGAAGAAGGGCGTGACGGAGGTGGCGGGGATGCGCGTTTTGCGCGCGGACTCGGTCGGCGAGGCGATCGACATCGGGGTTGGCGCCGGGCCCGAGGGGTAGGCGGCGCATGCTCTCAGTGGCGACAACCCGCGCGGGCCGATAGCGGCGTGGCGACGGCGCCGCTCACCTCACGTGTGTCCTGAGCTTGTCGAAGGACCTCGCTCCGGGTCGCGTTCCGATGCGTTCAGCGGATTGCGGAAAAGTCGCATCATCTATCGCCGCCACTTCGTGTTTCGAGCGAAGTCGAGAGACCTCGTCCACTGGAGCTTGGTAACGAGGTCTCTCACGCTTGGTGTAAATTCGCCTTTGCGAGGCCAAACTGCCACGAAGAGCCCTCACCCCAACCCCTCTCCCGATGCGCGGGAGAGGGGCTCTTGCACTAGACGCCTTGAGTGGATTCGGCATGGTTGCGCCAGCGTTCCACGTCGATGTCGTGAATCGGCTCCCCTCTCCCGCGCATCGGGAGAGGGGCTGGGGGTGAGGGATTGCCGGCGTTCCGAGCTTCCTGGGCACAATTCACACCAAGCGTTCTCGACTTCGCTCGAGACACGATGAATGGGAGCGAGGCGTAGCGGATGTGCAACCTGCAGTAGCCACGGGTTCCAGCGAAGACGTTTCACCCCGCGAAGCTCGCTGTGGCGAGACGGGGTTCTTCGACAAGCTCAGGACACACGCGGGGTGAGCGGCTTTCTCCGAGGGCGTGAATCCTGACGGCAAACGATGTGACCGGCTCCGTCGATGCAGGATGCAAATGACGTGGTGGCGAGACGAGGTCCTTCGACAAGCTCAGGACGTCACATGTAGGGCGCGGTGACCGTGGGGATCGTGACCAGAAGGAATCAGCGTCAGCGGTTGGCGAGGTCGAGAACGATGTCGGCGAGTTTGGCGGCGGCGTCCGGTTGGGCGACGGAGCGGGCGGCGGTGGCCATTCGTTGGCGGCGCTCGGGGTCTGAAAGGATGGCGGCGCATTCGTCCAATAGGCGGTCGGGGGTGCAGTGCTCTTGCTGGAGGATGACGGCGCCGCCGGCGTTGACGAGCACGCGGGCGTTGCGGGTCTGTTCATCGCCGCCGGCGCCGGGCAGCGGGATGAGGACGGCGGGTTTGCCGACGAGGGCCAACTCGGCGACGGTGCCGGCGCCGGCGCGACCGACGATGAGATCGACGGCGGCGTAGACATCGGGGAGTTCGCCCCGGATGAACTCCACGATCTTGTAACGGCGCTGGAGGTGCTCCGGCAGGGCGGCGCGCTGGGCGGCGAGGTTGGCGGCGTCGTCGTTGGCAGTGGCCGGGCCGGTCTGGTGCAGGAGTTGCCACTTCTCCAGGATGTCGGTCAGCTTCGCGGCGATGCGGGTGTTCAGCGGAGAGGCGCCGCGCGCGCCGCCGGTGACGTACATCACCGGCAGGTCGTCGCTGAAGCCCATCCACGCGAGGCCGCGCGCGCGGTCGCCTTCGGTAAGGGCCGTGCGCACCGGGTTGCCGGTGACTGCCACGTTGCGGTGGATCTTGCGGGCGTCCGGCGCGGTTTCCTCGTGCGAGATGGCGAGTACGTCGGCGAAGCGGGCGTTGATGCGGTTCGCCAGCCCGACGATAGCGGTTTGCTCGTGGGTGATGACCGGCGCGATGCCTTTCGCCGCGATGACCGTCGGCACGCTGACGAAGCCACCGGTGCTGAGCACGACCTGCGGGCGGGCGCGCCCAAGGGCACGGCGGGCGGCGACGACGCCCAGCGGGATGCGGCCGGCGTCGGTCAGGTTCTGCACGGAGAGATAGCGGCGCAGTTTGCCGGTAGGGATGGCGACGAATGGGATCTCCGCATCGTGGGCGGCCTGCCGCTCGTGGCCATCGGCGCTGCCGATCCAGACCACCTCGCCGAGCGCGCCGCGCTGGCGCAACTCCCCGAGCACCGAGATGGCGGGCAGCACGTGGCCACCAGTGCCGCCCCCGGCAATCACCAACCGAACACCGCGCGTGGAATCGTGCATGGAACCTCCGCGTATCGAACCGGGCGGAGTATACGGAGGGCGGCGAGACGGGGTGGGGCCGGACCGGGAGGGGCGAAACGCTGTGATACCATCGCGGCCAGGTTTCGCCATGCTCCCTGGCTGGAACGGCACGCGCTGCCGGGCCGGCGGGCACGCGATGTGCCACATCCGGCGTGACGACGATGATCGTCGCTGGCGAACGTGCGCACACGCACGAGGTCTGTCGACATGCTCGACATGGCGCGGGGCGAAATGATTCGACGCGAGATGAGATGGCGCGGGAGGCCAGACGAGGTCTCTTGGCAAGCTCGAGACACGGAATACGAGACAACACGACGCTCTTGCGATGGCGCAATGATCATGTGTGAGGATGCTTACGAATGACTGACCAGCAACTGGCGGAACTGCGCGGCCTGTTGGAGGCGCGGCTGGCCGAGATCGACGAAAACGTGACCTCGCTGAAGGAAGAATCGCTGGAGGTGGCCGAGGATCAGGGCGACGAGGCCGGGTTCCTGGCCGAGGATGGCAGCAGCCTGGCCGAAGCGGAGCGGCTCGATGTGTTCGCCGGGAATCTCGGGGAGATGCGCAGCCGGATCATGAACGCCTTCCAGCGGATGGAGGATGGCACGTACGGCACGTGCCTGCGCTGCGGCAAGAACATCCCCATTGACCGCCTGCGCGCGATTCCGTACGCCGAATACGATGTTGCCTGCCAGGAGATCATCGACCGCGAAAAGGCTGGGCGTGCCGGCGACTAGGGATGTGGCGTTGGCTGGCGGGTTGGCGATGGCCGTGTTCATCGCCGACCGCCTGAGTAAGGCGTGGGTGCTGGAGCATCTGGCGCCACTGCAGCCGCCGCGCATTGACCTGATTGGGACGTGGCTCAGTCTGGAGTACGCCGAGAACCGGGGCATTGCCTTCGGACTGCTTGGCGGTCTGGGGCCGCTGATTGTGTTGTTGCCGATGGCAGTGGCGGCGGCGGTGGCGGTGCTCTACCTGCGCAGCGCCGATCCGCCAGTGTGGCAGACGGTGGGGGTGGGGTTGCTGGCCGGCGGCGCGGCGGGGAACCTGCTGGACCGCTGGCGGCTTGGGTATGTGGTGGACTTTATCGCGGTAGGCTGGTGGCCGAACTTCAACATGGCTGACAGCGCGATCACGATTGGCGCGTTGACACTGATTGCGGGCTGGATGCTCCTGGACGGGACGCGCGCACATGGATGATCAGGTCGAATTCATCGATCTCGGCGACGACGAAGATGAGCAGGACGAGTCCGCTGGGGAAGGGCTGGTTACCCTGTACCCCGAAAAAGCGGATCTCGGCGCCCGACTGGACAAGTACCTCGCGGACAATTTGCCGGACATGAGTCGCGTAATGCTGCAAGGCTTGATCGAGGCTGGGCTGGTGCTGGTCGATGGCGCCCAGCGGAAATCGAAGTTCCGCGTCACGCCCGGGCAGGTGGTGACGGTCGAGATCCCGCCGGTGGAAGAGGACGAGATTCAGCCGGACGCGATCCCGCTGGAGATCGTCTACGAAGACCCGGACGTGATCGTCATCAACAAGCCGGCGGGAATGGTGGTGCACCCGGCGCCGGGTCACCCGCGCGGCACGCTGGCGAACGCGCTGGTGGCGCACGTGCCGGAGATCGCGGTAGGGGGGAGCCACCGGCCGGGGATTGTGCACCGGCTGGACAAGGACACCTCCGGGCTGATCGTGGCGGCGAAGACGGATCGCGGCAAGCTGAAACTGGTGGACCAGTGGGCGGACCGCTCGGTCGAGAAGACGTACCTGACGCTGGTCAACGGCGTTGTGCCGGAGGATGAGGCGACGATTGACGCGCCGATCATGCGGGACACGCAGAACCGGCAACGGATGGCGGTGCACCGCAACGGGCGCGACGCCGTCTCGCATTTCCGGGTGCTGGAGCGCTTCAAGGATGCGGCGCTGCTGGAAGTAAGCATCGAGACGGGGCGCACGCACCAGATCCGGGTGCACCTCGCGTTCGCGGGGTTCCCGGTGATGGGGGACCCGGTCTACGGCAAGCCCCAGCGCGATCCGGTGACGGCGGAGCGGCAGATGCTCCACGCCAGCAAGCTGGGGTTTGCGCTGCCGAACGGTGAGCGCGTGGCGTTCGAGGCGCCGCTGCCAGACGACTTCGAGGCGGCGCTGGCGGAGTTGCGCGCTCGGGAGGCGGGCGATGCCTGACGCAGGCGCGCTGGCGGCGGGACGCGCGCAGATCGAGGCGCTCTTCTCGGCGGCCATACAGGCGGCGGAGCCGGCGGACGCGACCGCCGCCGCGCTGGCGTGGCGCGATGACGCCCTGGTAGTGGAGGGGCAAGCGATCCCGGCTCCGGCGGGGGTGCATGTGGTCGCGGTCGGCAAGGCGGCGGCGGCGATGACCGCCGGCGCGCTGGATGCGCTGGGCGACGCGATCATCTCCGGGGTGGTGCTGACCAAGGACGGCCACGTAGGCCGAGCCCTGCCGGAGCGGTTGCAGGTGTATGAGGCAAGCCACCCGATCCCGGACCAGCGCGGCGTGGACGCCACCCGGGCGATGCTCGATTCGCTGCGCGATCTGCAGGATGGCGTGGCGGTGCTGGCGCTGATCTCCGGCGGCGGCTCGGCGCTACTGGAAGCGCCGCGCGACGGGGTGACGCTGGCGGACTTTCAGCAGACGACGGGCGCGCTGTTGCGAGCTGGCGCGCCGATTGACGCGCTGAACGCGGTGCGGGCGCCCCTGAGCCGGGTGAAGGCCGGCGGGCTGCGGCAGGCGGCGGCGGATCACCCGTGGGCGACGCTGATTCTCTCCGACGTGCTAGGCAATGACCCGCGCGTGATCGCCAGCGGGCCGACGGTGTCGGGGCGGAATGACCCCGCGTTGGCGCTGGAGATGATCGCGCGTTTTGCCGTGGAAGATGCGGTCCCGGCGGTGGTGTTGGACACGCTGCGCGGAATGACGTATCTGCCGCAGGCGGGCGACCCGCGAGATGTGCTCGCCATCATCGGGGAGAATGCTAGGGCGGTGGCGGCGGAGCTCGCGCGCGCGGAGCGGCAGGGGTTGCGCGGAGAGGTCGTATGGCAGGCGCGTGAGGGCGAGGCGCGAGAGCTTGGCGTGAAGTTCGTGCGGCTGGCGCGGCTGGCGCCGGATGACATCGACCTGCTGCTGGGCGGTGGCGAGGCCACGGTGACCGTGCGCGGCGACGGCGTGGGCGGGCGCAATACCGAGTTCGCGCTGGCGGCGGCGTTGGAGCTGGAGCGGATCGGCGAAACGGGGTGGCTGATCGCCAGTCTGGCGACCGATGGGCAGGACGCGCTGACGGGGCTGGCAGGCGCAGTGGCGGACGGCGAGACGTGCGCCCGGGCGCGGGCGGCGGGAGTCGACCCCGAGGCGGCGCTGGCGAACAGCGACAGCAAGGCCGTCTTCGAGGCGGCGGGCGGCGCGGTGGACACTGGCCCAACCGGGACGAACGTGAACGATTGCTATCTGGCGTTGCGCATCCGGTAGCGCGCGCCCGAAAGGGAAACAGGGGGAGATCGCCATGCAGGGGGCACGGGCACTGGTTGAAGTGATGCGGCAGTCGGGCGTGCAGCACATTTTCGGGCTGCCCGGCGACACCGGCATGGCGTTCTACGACGCGCTGGGCGAGGCGCAGAGCGACATCACCCACGTCCTGACGCGGGACGAGCGGTCGGCATCGTTCATGGCCGATGCCTACGCGCGGGTGACCGGCAAGCTGGGCGTCTGCGAGGGCCCGAGCGGCGGCGGCGCGACCTATATCGTGCCGGGCGTGGCCGAGGCGCAGGGATCGGCGCTGCCGCTGCTCTGCCTGACGAGCGACACGCCGGTGAACCAGCACGGCCGCGGCGTGCTGACGGAACTGGATCAGGAAGGGCTCTTCCGGCCGGTCACCAAGTGGAACACGCGCATCAACTCCGCCGCGACGATGGCTGAAGCGACCCGGCGGGCGATCCGCATGGCGACCGGCGGCCGCCCGGGCGCAACGCATCTCTCGCTGCCGACCGACGCGCTGGAGGGCGAGACGCCCGACTGGTCGGTGTACGGTGTGCCGGAGTTTGCGGCGGCGCCAGCGGCCCCCGCGCGGCCGGATCAGGCGCTGTTGGAGCGGGCGGCGGCGGCGATAGCGGCGGCGGAGCGGCCGGTGATCGTGGCTGGCGGCGGGGTAGTGATCTCGCAGGCGTGGGATGCCCTGACAGCGTTTGCCGAGGCGCTGAACGTGCCGGTGGCCACCTCGATCAATGGCAAGGGGAGCATCGCCGAAACGAGCCCGGTGGCTATCGGGGTGATTGGCGGCAACGGCGCGCGGCCCTACGCGAACGCCTGTCTGGCCGAGGCGGACCTGATTGTGTACATCGGGTCGCGCACGGATTCGACGACGACCTGCCACTGGACGCTGCCGAGCATCGAGCGGCCACCGGCGATCATCCAGATCGACGTTGAGGAGTTCGAGGTCGGGAACAACTACCCGCTGACGGTGGGGCTGCTGGGCGACGCGCGGCTGGCGCTGGAAGGGCTGCTGGAGGCGACGCCCCGGCCGGCGGCGGTGGCGGAGCGCAACCGGGCGCGCATCGAGGCGTTGCAGGCGCAGCGGGTGGCGTACTGGGAGGACGTGGCCGCGCAGGCGGCTATCCTGAGCAGCCCGATCAAGCCGGCGCAGGTGACGCGGGAGTTGCGCACGCTGCTGGACGACGACGCGATCATCGTGGCCGATCCGGGCACGCCGACGCCGTTCCTCAACGCGCAGTACGAGGTGCGGCGCGGCGGGCGGACGCTGGTGATCCCACGGGCGCACGGCGGGTTGGGTTACGCGATCCCGGCGGTGGTCGGGGCGTGGTACGGCGGCGGGGGGCGCAAGGTGGTCGGCATGACCGGCGACGGCAGCTTCGGGATGTCCGTGGGTGAGCTAGAGACGATCAGCCGGCTCGGGTTGCCGATCACGATCATCCAGTGCAGCAATGGCTCCTTCGGCTGGATCAAGGAGCTGCAGCACTTGTATCACGACGACCGCTACTTCAGCGTCGATTTCAGTACCGTCAATTACGCCGCGATTGCGCGCGGCTTCGGCATGGACGCGGCGCACGTGAGCGACCCGGCGGACGTGCCGGCGGCGCTGCGGCGGGCGCTGGCGAGCGACGGACCCTATTTCCTCGATCTGGCGACCGAGTCGCCGATTACCGAGACGCCGCCGGTGGCCGCGTGGACGGCGGCGGAAGCGCGACGGCGCGTGGGAGCACAGGCCTGATGAGCGAGCGAATGCCGCTGATTCTCGATGTCGATACGGGGACCGATGACGCGCTGGCGCTGGCCTACGCGGTCGAGAACCCGAACATCGAGCTGGTGGCGACGACGACGGTGGCCGGCAATATCGGCGTAGAGCTGGCGACGGCGAACACGCTGGCTGTGCTGGATTTCCTCGGCGCGACGGACGTGCCAGTGCACAAGGGGGCCAGCCACCCGCTGGCGCGGCCGCACCGGGACGCCGTCTATTTCCACCACGAGAACGGGATGGGCGGCGCGCAGTTGCCGAAATCGACGCGCGAGATCGGGCCAGACCGGGGGCCGGCGGCGATCATCCGGCTGGCGAAGCAACGCCCCGGCGAGATCACGCTGGTCTGTCTGGGGCCGCTGACCAATCTGGCGATCGCGCTGAACGTGGAGCCGGGGCTGACCGACCTGCTGGCCGGGGTGGCGCTGATGGGCGGCGCGTTTCACGTGCCGGGGAATACCACCCCGGCGGCGGAGTTCAACATCCTCGTTGATCCCGAGGCAGCGGAGCAGGTGTTTGCGGCGCCGTTCAAGCGGCTGATTGCCGTGGGGCTGGATGTGACCGAGCAGGTGCGACTGGTAACGGCGGACTGGGAGCACTCGCGGGACAACGCCGGCACCTTGCCGCCGGCGGCGGCGCTGCTGGGCGAGGTCGGACGCTACGCGTACGGCGAGCTGGGCCGCGAATCGTTCGCGCTGCACGACCCGCTGGCGGTGGCGTCCGCGCTGCAGCCCGAGTTGGTCAGCGTGGAAGATTCGGCGATTGCCGTGGAGAGCACCGGCGACGAGACGGGGCAGACCCGGATCATGGGGCCGGGGCGGGTTGGCGTGGCGCTGGCCGTCGATGCCGAGCGGGCGCTGCGCGACTTCCGGGAGACCGTGGGGCTGCCGGCGTAGCGCGCAGATTATGGCGCGGCGCCATGTTCAGCGGCGCGCCCGGTGTGGTATTCACCCCATCTCACCATGTCAACGGTGGCGCCGCCCGCCCCAAGGCGCCACCTACCGGGAGGGCGACCATGACCGGCGATGAGACCATCATCGATCTGGCTCCGATTCAGGATCGGGACCTGCTGCAGCGCCTGAGCATCTACTTCGATGCCGTCGACCAGCGGCTACGGCATGGCGAGGGGTGGATGATCTTCAACGCCGGGGCTCGGCGGTCGCGGCGGATCTCGGGCTTCATCCAGCACCGGCTGGCGGAGCAGCGGCCGCCGGTGGCGTACTTTCTGCTGCCGTGGCGCGATTTCGCCATCAGCTCGTACGTGACCGAGGTGGGGCTGCCGATTCTGGCGCCGGAGGTGGCGCAGAGCCCGCGCGCCGAGGCCGAGTTCAACCTCGCCGCGAAGGTGACCTCCGCGACGTGGACCCGGATGCTGAGCACCGACCTGCTGGTGCTGGTGGGCTGCAAACCGGCGCACCGCCACGAGATCGAACTGCTGGACCGCACATTGGAGAACCGGCAGCGGCAGAAGTTGGCCACCATCCTGATGACCCCGGAGATGCCACAACAATTGGAGGCGGACCTGCATTCAGCGGACCCGGAACGGGGCTACTGGCAGAGCATCTTTGGCCGGATGTACGAAACCGGGCTGGTCGCGATGTAGAGGCCGGTTACGCCGAGCGCTGGCAGACGACGTCCGCGACTTCCGCCATGAACTCGGCGGTTTCGGGATCGGCGACGGCGGCGGCGTGAAACTTCGCCTTGTCGGCGAAGGCAATGGCAACATCCAGCGCGGCGTCCAGCGCGCCGGAGGCGCGGATGTCGCCGACCACGCGGTCAACATCGCCGGGCGCGTCTGCGTCCCCGCTGACCACATCCTGCAGGCGCGTCATGGCGCCCGATCCGCTGGTCAGTCCGGCGGCGTACAGGATCGTCGGCAGGGTGACCGTGCCCTGCGTGAGGTCGTGGCCGGCGGGCTTGCCAAGCTGCTGTTCGCCTTCCCGCAGATCGAGGACATCGTCCACGATCTGGAAGGCCATCCCGACATCCGAGCCGTACTGACGAAGATCGAGAATGCCTTGCTCGGTGGCGTCGCCGATGATGGCGCCCATTTCCGCCGCGCCGGCGAACAACGACGCGGTCTTCCCGTAGATGCGGAGCTCGTACTCCTGCTGCGTCTGATCGAGCCGGTGGGCGCCGAACATCTCGCGCAACTGGCCGTCGCAGATATCCGCGAGGGTGCTGGCGAAGACGCGCACGACGCGCGGGCTATCGGTAGCTGCGGCGAGCATGGCGGACTGGGCGAACAGGTAATCCCCGAGCATGATCACGGCGCCGTTGGAGAGCACGCTGTTCAGCGTCGGGCGGCCCCGGCGCAGGGCGGAGCGGTCGACGGTGTCGTCATGGACGAGGGAGGCGGTGTGGAGGAGTTCAACGCCGGCGCCGGCGGTGACAAGCGTATCGAGGTCTCCGTCGAGGGTGCGGCCGGCGAGGAGCAAGATGAGGGGCCGCAGGCGCTTGCCGCCGGATTGCACCAGACCCAGCACCAACTCCGAGACGGCAGGGAAGTCGATCCGGGCCGCGGCTTCAAGACGCGCCTCGACGCGGTCAAGCTCCGGCCGCATGGCTGTGAAGACGCCGCGCGTCCGGATATCTACCATCAAAGCGTCCTGCATCCATTTCTCATCGGCACACCGGAACGATCCGGACCATGCAACACCTCGAATTATAGGGGCGGGCGCCGGACGTCACCAATAACACAAGGCCCCCGAAACCGGTGTGATACACTCGCCGGGCGGCACAGCGCCCGATAGACGCTGCTGTCGCGCCCCGCCCTGCGGCGCCGGCGCTCTGCCGGAATGGATCAGCACGCGGTTCATCCGCAGTCCGGGCAATGCATGTCATCCAAATCCTCCACAGTTCGCTTTGGCCGCGGTGTAGACAAGTCGCGCAGCGCGCCCAGCCAGCCAGTGCAACCAACGCGGCGGGCTCCCCGCACGAAAGCCGCCGGGCGGCCGCTCTCGCGGCTGAGCTGGCCGGTGAGTCTGGCCATTTTTCTCGTGCCGCTGCTGCTGCTGGGCGTGACCTTGCTGCGGCCGCAGTTTGCGGGGACGCCTCAGGTGCGGCTGGCGATTGCTGACCGGTACACCGGGCAGGCGGTGCCGGGCGCGGTCGTGACGGCGGACGGCGTGGCCGTGGCGCCGGCCGCCGATGGTCTGATTCCGGTCTCCCTGACGAATACAACGGCAGACGTCGAAGTGGCGGCGCCGGGCTACGAAGGCGTGCGCACCACGCTGACGCGTGGGGGGCCAGACGAGTGGCAGATCGGGCTGCGCCCGAACACGCTGAGCGGGCGGGTGACTGACACCGGCACGCAGGCGGGCATCGACGGGGCCGCGGTCAGCGTGGTGACGCCGGATGGCCGCGAACTGCAGGCGACGACCAACCCGGACGGCGACTTCCGCTTCGACAGCGTTCCGGACGGCGCTTCGCTGCGCGTGTCATCGGGTGACTACGGCGCCACCGAAGTGCCCATCGCGCAGCAGACCACGATCAATCTGACGATGGCCCCGACCGTGGTGACGGGGCAGGTGCTTGATGTGGCCGGGCAGCCGGTGCCGGGAGCGCGGGTAACGGCGGCGAACGGCAGCGCCGAAACGACGACCGGCGACGACGGCGCGTTTCGCCTGACCGGCGGCACGGATGTTTCCGAGGTCGATGTGTCGGCCTCCGGGTTCGTGACGCAGACGCTGGCGGTGGATACCAACCGACAGGTGTCGGCGCAGTTGCAGACCGAGATGATCAAGTCGCTCTACGCGAATCTCGGGGTGCTGGGCGAGCCAGACCGCTGGCAGGCGCTGCTGGATATGGCGGACCAGACTGAGATCAACGCCATCGTGATCGACGCCAAGCAGGACAACATCTACTACGACACGCAGGTGCCATTCTTTCAGAACGTTCCGGGCATCGTGACGCCGGTGCTCGACATGGAGAGCATTCTGGCGGACATGAAGGCGCACAACCTGTACGCGATCGCCCGGGTTGTGGTCTTCAAGGACCCGCTGGTGGCGGAGGCGCGGCCCGATCTGCAGGTGCGTGACGAGGTCACCGGCGGCCCGTGGCTGGATATGAACGACACGCCGTGGGTGAACGCCTTCTACCCGGAACTGTGGGAGGCGAACGCCGATCTGGCTGCCGAACTGATCCGGATGGGGTTTGACGAGGTCCAGTACGACTACATCCGCTTCCCCTCTGACGGTGACCTGCGCACGGCGGACTTCGGGAACGACTACACGGAGGCGTTGCGTCGAGAGGCGATCACTGGCGCCGTGGCGCTGGGCGCACAGCGGGTGCACGAAGCGGGCGGGGTATTCTCGATCGACCTGTTCCCGATCATCGCGCTGTTCGGTGATGATCAGGGGATCGGCCAGACGCTGCAGGACCTGACGCCGCTGGCCGACTACGTGAGCCTGATGATTTACCCCTCACATTACGAGCTGGGCAATATTCCCGTTGACGGGCACCCAAACGACTTCCCGGCGGAGACGGTGACGTACACCTTGCAACGTTCGCAGGAGGTCGTGCCGGGCACCATCAAGAAGATGCGGCCATGGCTGCAGGATTTCGATTACCCGCTGGAGGGCTACACGCCCTACGGTCCGGACCGTGTGCGGGCGCAGATCGATGCAGCCGAGGCGATGGGCGTTAGCGGGTGGATCCTGTGGAACGCGGCCGGACAGTTCCAGATTGACGCGCTGAAACCGGAATGATCGCCAGGCGCGACGCCGCCGGGTCCAAGGTGGCGGCGCGCCCGCTTGCCGGGCCATGGCTGCGCGCCCTGCGACCTGCCCAGTGGATCAAGAACGGGGTCGTGCTGGCCGGACTGGTCTTCGGCGGCAAGCTGCTTGAACCATTGGCCGTGGGGCAGGCGCTGCTGGCGTTCTTCATCTTCTGCATGGTGAGCAGCGGCTTCTACCTGATCAACGATGTCGTTGACCGCCAGGCGGATCAGCTGCACCCCGTCAAGCGCCGGCGGCCAATCGCGGCCGGGGAGATCGCGTCGCGGCAGGGGCTGGTAGCCGGTGTGGCGCTGGTGGCGGCGGGGATTGCCAGCGCGCTCCTGCTGGGGCTGCCGTTCTGCCTGGCGATCATCGCCTACGCGCTGCTGATGGTGGGCTACAACCTGTGGTTCAAGCGCATCGTAATCCTCGATGTGCTCGTGATTGCGGCAGGGTTCGTGATCCGGGCGGCGGCGGGCGCGCTGGCCGTGCAGGTGACGATTTCGCCCTGGCTGCTGATCTGCACCATGCTGCTGGCGCTGCTGATCGCGTTCGGGAAACGGCGGCACGAGTTGCTGACGTTGACCGCCGCGCCGGACCACCGGCGCAATCTGGAGCAATACACCCCGGCGCTGCTCGATCAATGCGTAGGTATCACGGCCACTGGCGCCCTGCTGGCCTACGCACTCTACACGTTCGATGCGGAATCGGCGCCGGCGGATCACCGGCTAATGCTGACCATCCCCTTTGTGGCGTATGGCATTTTTCGCTACCTGTTCCTGCTTTACCGGCGGGGAAGTGGAGGCGCGCCAGAGACGATGCTGCTGGCAGACCGGCCGCTCATCCTTTCGCTGGGCGCGTGGGCGGTGGTGATTGGCGCGCTGTTCTACCTACGGTAGCCAGGGCCGGGACAGGGAACTCACACGGCGTCTGCAACGTCATTTCATCAGCATGCAGCCGCTACGCATTACGCAAACGATATCGCGAATATTGATACGATGCGTAGCAGACTCTTGCATACGCGTGTATACTCATCGCATGATCTGGGCGGAGTCCATGCAAGCCTGGAACGCGCATGTCGATCATCTCCGGTTCCGTTATCGACAGGCGCAACGGCATTTCTGGAACCTTGGAAGGGCAACTGCATGATTCTCTTGCGGCGGGTGCGTCCAGCACGACCCGCGCGATCAACCTTTGACATTGATATTGCTTTCGACCTGGCGCAAGCGCTGGTTCGCCAGCGGCAGGAGTGCGTCGCGCCGTGGCGGCCGCCGGTCGAAGTGTTCGAGACAGCGGATCACCTGGTGGTGCGCGCCGAGATTGGCGGCCTGATTTCCGAAGAAACCTCGGTGCGGGTTGAGGGTGACCACCTCATCGTGCAGGGGGAGCGCCGGGTCAGTCGGCCGCACGGGCCGCGGGTGTACCACGAAGCGCGCATTCGCTACGGCTCGTTCGAAGTCGATACCTATCTGCCATTCCTGGTGGACGCGAGCGCCGCGACCGCCGACTACCAGGACGGCATGCTCACCGTGCAGTTGCCACGCGCCAGCGCGGAACCCGTTGGCGCCGGTTCCGGCGCGGGAACCCAATCACAACTCGCCCGGCGAGGAGGGCAATAACCATGACAGACCAGACCGAGAAGAAGCCTCGCGCCAGTAGAAGGACCAAGGTGGAAGAGCAGGACCCCACGATCATCGAATTGCCAGCCGACGCCGCCGAACTGACGGCGCTGGAGTCGGATGCGCAGGCGCCTGAGGTGGACATCGACGAAATTCTGGAGTTGCCGGTGCTGCCGCTTCGGGGCACGGTGGTGTTCCCGCTGACGGTGGTGCCGCTGGCGGCAGCGCAGGCCCGCTCGCTGCGGCTCATCGACGAGGTGATGTCCGGCGACCGCACCGTGGCGCTGGTGATGCAGAAGGACGCCGAGCTTGAAGGCGCCGGCCCGGACGATGTCTACGAGATCGGCACGATTTCCACGATCCACCAGATGATGCGTGTGCCAGATGGCACCGTGCGCCTGGCGGTGCAGGGCAACGAACGGATGCGCATCCTGGAGTTCTTCCAGGAAGAGCCCTACCTGATGGCCCGCGTGCAGCGCACGCCGGAGGTGATCGAGGAGTCAGTCGAGGTTGAAGCGCTGACGCGCAACACGCTGGAACTCTTCCAGCGGCTGGTCTCGCTGGTGGCGCACATGCCCGACGAGCTGGTGACGGCGGCGCTCAATATCGATGACCCGCGCCACCTCGTGTACCTCGTCGCCACGAACCTGCGCATGGACGCGGAAGAGCGCCAGCACCTGCTGGAGCTGGACTCCGTGCGCGACAAGCTGGCCTCGCTGAACACCTTCATCCTCAAGGAACTCGATGTTCTGGAACTGGGCAAGAAGATCCAGAGTGATGTGCAGGAGGAGCTGGGCAAGAATCAGCGCGAGTTCTACCTGCGCGAGCAACTGAAGGCGATTCAGCGCGAGCTGGGCGAGGGGAGCGAGACCGAGGCGGAAGTCACGGAGCTGCGCACCAAGATCGACGAATCCGGGATGCCGGAGGAGGCACTGAAGGAGGCCCGGCGCGAGCTGGACCGCTTGAGCAAACTGCCGCCAGCGGCCGCCGAGTACGGCGTGATCAAGACGTACCTCGATTGGCTGACCTCGCTGCCGTGGAACACGAGCACCGAGGACGCCATCGACGTGGCGAAGGCGCGACAGATCCTGAATGATGAGCACTACGATCTGGAGAAGATCAAGGATCGCATTCTGGAGTACCTGGCGGTGCGCAAGCTGAAGCAGGCGGCGGCGGCCGAGGCGGGCGAAGAGGATACGTCGCTCTCGCGTGAGCCGATCCTGTGCTTCGTGGGCCCTCCGGGCGTCGGCAAGACCAGCCTGGCGCAGTCGATCGCTCACGCGCTGGGGCGCGAACTGACCCGGATGTCGCTGGGCGGCGTGCGTGACGAGGCCGAGATTCGCGGGCACCGCCGCACGTACGTCGGCGCGATGCCGGGGCGCATCATCCAGGCGATCCGCCGGGCGGGCTCGAACGATCCGGTGTTCGTGCTGGACGAGGTCGACAAGCTGGGCAGCGACTGGCGGGGCGATCCCTCCTCGGCGTTGCTGGAGGTGCTGGACCCGGAGCAGAACAACACCTTCCGCGATCACTACCTGGACGTGGCGTTCGACCTGTCCAAGGTGATGTTCATTGCGACCGCGAACCTGCTGGACAGCATTCCGGCGCCGTTGCGCGACCGCATGGAAATCCTGGAGCTGAGCGGCTACACGGATGAGGAGAAGCAGGCGATTGCCCAGCGTTTCCTGATCCCGAAGCAGGTGAAGGCGCACGGGCTGGCCGATGTGGAGCTGGACTGGACCGAGGCGGGGCTGACCTTCCTCATCCAGAACTACACCCGCGAGGCGGGCGTGCGCAACCTGGAGCGCGAGATCGCGACCGTGGCGCGCAAGATCGCGACGCGGAAGGCAGAAGGGCGCGAGTTCAGCCTGGCCGTGGGGCCGGACGAGGTGCGCGAGTACCTGGGCCGCCCGCGACACTACTACGAGGAGCGCGCGCAGCGTACCGAGCAGCCAGGCGTGGCGATCGGCGTCGGGGTCTCCGGGGTCGGCGGCGACATCATGTTCATCGAGGCCAGCCGGATGCCGGGCAAGGGCAACCTGACGGTGACCGGGCAACTGGGCGACGTGATGCGCGAATCCGCGACGGCGGCGATGTCATTCGTGCGCTCCCGGGCGCACGATCTGGGGATTGATCCGGACTTCTTCAAGGAGTCGGACATCCACCTGCACGTGCCGGCGGGAGCCATCCCCAAGGATGGGCCGAGCGCCGGCACGGCGATGACCACCGCGCTGATCTCGCTGCTGAGCAGCGTGCCAGTGCGCGAGGACGTGGCGATGACCGGCGAGATCACGCTGCGCGGGCAGGTGCTGCCGGTGGGCGGGATCAAGATGAAGGCTCTGGCGGCGCGGCGCGCTGGCGTGACCACCTTCGTGTTGCCGAAGCGCAACGAGGCGGATCTGGATGATCTGCCGGCGGAACTGCGCGAGGAGATGACCTTCGTGCTAGCGGAGACGCTGGACGACGTCCTGGCGGCCGCGATGC
>JASGGF010000046.1:0-19230 GCA_047605145.1 Thermomicrobiales bacterium
TTCTACGCCCACTGTGGCTTCCCACTCAGGCGCAAATAATATGCAGTGCGCTCTAAATGCGTTGGGCAACGGGGCCTGTGACTGGATCGATTTCCAGTTGTCCCTTCGTTTCATCTCGCCAGCGGTACCCGTATGGTGGACGCCCGCCGGGGATGAGTTTGCCACTTTGGACTCGAGCAATACGACCTCGTACGGTCCGCTCGGCCAGCTTCTCGCGTTCCACCTCTGCGGCGAAGGCTTTGGCAGAGCGGATGAACTCACCGACGGCGGTATTCTCGAAATCCTCTGTCACGAAGGCCAGACGCGCGCCGGCATGCTGGAACTCGTCGGCCAGGATCGCAACGTGCGTCTGCTTGCGAGAGAGACGATCGAGCGCAAAGGCAAGGACGATATCGATGGCGCCTGAGCGGACGGCCTGTCGCAATTGCGTGAGGCCCGGTCGTTCTCGCCACTCGGCGCCGGTGTGGACATCCTGGAAGATTTCCAGAACGTCGAGTTCGTTGGCCTCCGCATATGTCCTGCAGCGGGCCTCCTGCGTCTCGAGGGAGTATTCGTCCTCCTGACCGCCACTACTGACACGAATGTAAATCGCACAGCGCCGACCGCTTGTTTCCACTGTGGGCGTGTACATGAGACACTGTCTCCGGTGCGCGAAGTGCTCTATTCACCTCACGCGCTACGCCGCCTAGTTCGAACCTGGGCGGCGGCTTTTCTTCTCCAGAGCCTGCTGGAATTCATCGATCTCGGAAACCTCGACACCCAGCGCCTGGGCAATCAACCGCATGGTCCGCAAACGCGGCTCATTGCGACCAAGCTCCAGATCGACAATGGTTTTCGGAGCTACGCCCGCCTTCTTCGCCAGATCGCGTTGCGAGACGGCGCGTCCTAGTCGGACATCGCGCAGAGGCGCCACTGTAGACATCTCCCTCCTTTGCGGCAGGTTGCGAAGTAGTCTGTAACTAGTGCTTGAATATACCATCGAGGTCTCACTTTGCCGGCATTTGACGAGCATTTGGATCACCGGGAGCACATTGCCTGCACGTACAGGTAGACAGGTGAACTGGTGTGCATTAGAACATATGATCTAATCTATCGTTGGGCATTAGAACGGGATGGAGGGGAATGGGGCCACGCCTTGCCTCATCGATGGAGCGCCGGTTGCAGCTCTTTCGACAGAATCTCGTAGTGGATCTCTTTACGCAGTCTGGGAGCTTCTGGGGCCATGTGCGCTGGATCCGGCAGCTCGCAAAGATCCGTGCTGAAACACGCATGCCGCCTGTGCTCAGCCCCGATTCTGTGCACTTCCCTGCACTGCTTAAGCCAGAGGGGAGGAGTCTGCTCTCCAGCGATCCGCTGCGCCTCCGGGAGTGGATGGCCTTACTGCATGTATTGCACGAGGCCGTTGTCCCGGAGGATCTCAAGGTGGTGACTCGCTATGCCAACTCGCTTGATTTCTGGATGGGGTTTCTCTCGGCGTGTGTGATCTACGATCCACCGGGGGAGCGACTCCTGGAATTTGCGGAGCACGGGGTGGCCGCTTATGGCGATTTCGTTGATCCGTTCAATCCATGGGCCGATGCCGATGACGATGGGCCGCAGATGCTTGCCTCGCCAATCCGCTTCCTTCCGGACCCTGACCAACTGATAGCTGACGAGCGGTATCGCCAAGAGTGGATTCTGAAACGCATCCAGGAATCGCTTGCTAAGTACCAACGCATTCCTGCGGAGGACCTGGATCTCCTCGAGATGGCTTCCCACTTCGAGTTTATCTATGAAGGAACGGAGGAGATCCAGCGGCGAGCCAGGAGGCTTCCTGACGAGGAAATGCGTCCATACATCGAGGTCACTCCCCAGACGACAGAGATCGATGTCCGTAACGCGTTTCGCTTGATGGCTGCCCATCAGCCTGTTCGTCCACAGCCGAGCCGGCGGAAACGCAATCCTCTCCTGTGTTTGCAGTGTGCTGTCTGGTACGACCAGTGTGGCTGGTCACAAGAGCGTATCGCCGGTGCGTTCGGGTGGTCCATTCAACGGCCTGCTGGAGCGAAACCCAAGTCTGAGACCGCACGCAAGCACATCGCTGATGGCCGGATCCTTCTGGGCCAACGAAAGGTCGCCGCCTAATTCTGCAAGCACGAATAGCCGGCAACCTTTTTCTGTCTGTGCGTGGCCAACATCGGTCCCTACCTTCAACTCCGTACTGCCTGTCACACCGCGGTACAGAACGGAGGTTCACGATATGGGGACGCACGACGCGGATCGGAGCACGCTTACGGTCGAAGAGGCGGCGGCACGCCTCGGGATCTCGCGCACGCTCGCGTATGAATTGGCCCGAGCAGGGCGGCTGCCGGTACCTGTGTTGCGTCTAGGGCGACGCGTGGTCGTTTCCCGCATGGCACTGGACCGCGTGCTGGCTGCTGACGTGATCAACCATGGGGAGCAGGGTGATGTCTCAGCCTGACCTGCTTCCTCTCGCTGCCCGCCGTGCAGCCTGGGATCGCCTTTGGCAAATCCTGCTCGCACCCATGCCTGAGTCTGCACTCCCCACTCGTGCAAATAGCCCAGAGAGGCGGTCACGACGAGCTAATGATTCCACGGGTGATCGCTGATGATCCCTGGACTTGCCGCTGATTTGCAGCATCTGGCTGAGCAACATCGCGAGAAGCTTCATGCCTCAGCCGTTGCTCCTGCCATCGCCATGGAGCGCGGTTACCGTTCCATGACCGTCAGGGCAGAGCTGCGCCGGTTGGGATTCACGGAAAACCAGGCCCGCGTACCCGCCTTGCTGCTACCCGTATGGACGGTGGGGGGAGAGATCGGAAATTACCAGCTTCGTCCCGATGAGCCACGGGTCAACCAGCGCGGCAAGCCGGTCAAGTACGAGCTCCCAGCCCAGAGCCAGATGCTCCTTGATGCGCATCCCCACATTCAGCCCATGTTGGGAGATCCAGCGATGCCGCTGTGGATTACCGAGGGGATCCCCAAGGCGGATGCTGCCACCTCGGCGGGCCTGTGCTGCATCGCGCTGCTGGGAGTTTGGAACTGGCGAGGGACGAATGGGCTAGGGGGCTCGACTGCGCTTGGCGACTGGGAGGCCGTCGCGCTCAAGGGACGCCGGGTGTATGTGGCCTTTGATAGTGACGTCATGACCAAGAGGCAGGTCTTCGCCGCCCTCGAACGGCTTGGGGCTTTGCTGACGAGCCGCGGTGCGCACGTCGAGTACGTGTATCTCCCCTCGGCCACTGGCGGCCGCAAGGTAGGGCTGGATGATTACCTGGCCGAGGGGCACACGGTTGATGATCTGCTGAACCTTGCAGAGCCAGTTTTGCGTCGCCCACCGCGGGAGGGAGCGGCCGCCGAGACTGGTCCCTACGTGGCCACCCCGCAGGGTATCGTGTATCGCAAGCCGACGCAGAATGGCGACATCGACCAACCGCTCTGCAACTTCACAGCGCACATCATTGAGGAGCTTATCGCCGACGACGGCGTGAGTGAGCGGCGTGACCTGCGCATTCTGGGCACGCTCGCCGATGGCTCGCCGCTTTCTGCCGTTACGGTGCCTCTCGCCCGATTCCCCGCCATGGACTGGCCGGTGCGCGAATGGGGGACCCGCACGATTGTCGTGGCAGGTATGGGCACGAAGGACCGCCTACGGGAGGCGATCCAGCGCCTTTCTCCCGATGTCACGCGCCGGCGCGTCTACGAGCACCCTGGATGGCGTGAGATCGCGGAGAACGATTGGGTCTTTCTGCACGCGGGTGGCGCCATTGGCGCGGATGGTCCGGTTGCGGGGCTTGATGTGAGCCTGTATGGCTCAGCGGCTCGCATCCGGCTCCCCGATCCTCCGACCGGCTCCGAGCTCCACGCGGCTATCCGCGCCTCGCTCGATCTGCTGGAGCTGGCGCCGGATCCGCTGATGGCGCCGCTGGTGGCAGGGGTGTACCGGGCGGTGCTCTGCCAAATCCTGCCGGCGGATCTCTCGCTCTTTCTGGTTGGTCCGAGTGGGGTCTACAAGTCGGAGCTGGCGGCGCTGGCGATGCAACATGTGGGAGCGGGCTTTGACCGCTTGCATCTGCCTGCCCAGTGGTCGGCGACGGCAAACTATCTGGAACGTAGTGCCTTTGACTTCAAGGATGTCCCGCTGGTTATCGATGACTTTGCTCCCACCGGCTCCCAGATCGATATCGCGCGTCTGCACGCGACGGCCGACCGGGTGCTACGCGGGGTCGGCAATCGCGGTGGACGAGGGCGGATGCACGCCGACGGCACGTTGCGCCCGGATTATCCGCCACGCGGCCTGGTTATTGGCACCGGGGAGGATGCTCCGAAGGGTCACTCGGTGCGGGCTCGCACTTTGATCCTCGAGGTGGCGCCGGGCGATGTGGACCGGGATCGCCTGACGACGGCACAAGCGGCTGGCCGAGACGGTCTCCTCGTCGCCGGATTGGCCGGATACATTCAATGGCTCGCAGCGAGGTTGCCGGAGTTGCAGCGAGAGGCGCCAGCGCAGTTAGAGGTGCTGCGGACCCGGGCACGGAACCACGGCAACCACGCACGCACGCCGGATGCAGTGGCGCAGATGGCGCTTGGATGGTCGCTCTTTCTGCGCTTCGCCGCGGAGGGAGGCGCCATTTCGATGCACGATGCTGGGGAACTCTTTGCTCGTGGTTGGGCGGCGCTGGGCGCGACAGCTTCGCACCAGAAACAGCATCAGGTCAGCGAGGAACCGGCCCGGCACTTCATCGAACTCCTTAGTTCGGCGATCGCCGGCGGTTATGCCCACGTGGCCTCTGCGGAGGGAACTTTCCCAAGCGCATCTGCCTCCTGGGGGTGGCGACACGTCACCATCGGCACGGGAGACAATCAGCGGACCGATTGGCAGCCGCAAGGGGCACGCGCGGGCTGGATCGATGGGGATAACCTCTATCTTGACCTGGGGGCGGCCCTGACCGCCGTGCAGCGGGTAGGACAAGCTATCGGCAGCCCGATCACGGTCACCTCCAAGACTCTAGCCAAGCGCCTCGCCGAGCGAGGGTTCCTGCGCAGTACAGACCAGGCCCAGGGTGAGGTGCAGGTGCGGCGCACGTTGCAGGGCCAGCGCCGCCGCGTGCTGCATCTCGTCGCCTCCACCATTGTGCTGGAGGAAGCCGGCCAATCCGGCCAATCCGGCCAAGCAGCATCCGAGTCCGCGTCATCACGGGGAGATCAGGCCGATGCTGGCCGGATTTCCTGGCCGGATTCCGACGAGACCGCTCCAGAATCCGGCCAGGAAATCCGGCCACAGAACGCGACATTCTCGACGATTGGACGGAACGGCCGGATTGGCCGGATGGCTGAGACAGGACACCCGGGAGCAGAGTCCAGTCACGGTGAGGGCGGGAACGAAGCCCTGGACGGTGATGATGAGATCATCGAATGGAGCGCGTAGTTGAGGTGCTGCGCGAGGCACAGGCAGCGGGACTCCTGATCCAGGCTGAGGGTGATCGCCTGCTCGTGCGTGGCCCGAAGCGGCTGCAAGAGGTGGCGCTGGAGGTGTTGCGGCACAAGCCGGAGATCCTGACGCTCCTGGCGATGGAGCGCGACGAGATCGCATGGCGCGCCGCCAGGATGCAAGGGCAAGTCCTGCCGGGGAAGCCGATTCCCGTTCTAGTGGCGCGTGCGTGCCCCGTCGGTGCGGGGCAGTGTGTGTCGTGTGGAGAGGATATGGCGCCGGGCGAACGCGTGCGCTGCCGCTGGTGCGTAACGGCCGCGCAGCAAGTACTGGGTTGGCATGAGACAAGGAGAACCCCATGAGCCGCTCCCTTTGGCGCTGTCGCAATCCTGAGTGTCCGGTGCCACATGGGGCGGTGCTGGGACGGGTGACAGCCGAGAATGGATTGGCGCTCGCTCCGTTTGTCAGGACCTTGCATTGCTTCATGGACACGCGCAAAGCGAGGGTGACGTGTCCTGCTTGTGGTGCAGTTCGGGAATTCCGGGGCACCGCTGTGCGGCTGTCTCATAGGGATTAGGCGTCAAGAGAAAATTTGTTTGCCTGGCGACACTGATCCAGTCTGAGCTAGCACGGCACGATTGCTCTACCCGCTCAGCTTTTCGATTGTCTGCGAACACTTCCATGAGTTCCTTGGAGAGACCCATCCAACAACACGACTTCCACCCTGCGTTTTTCGTCAGTCAGGAAGGCGGCGGACTTCTCTAGGTCAAGGCGAAGCTGCTCTCTCATCGTGCATTTGGCCTTCTGGCGACGCAAATCCTTTTTGTCCCACGGTTCGCAGTTGAACCAAGAAACGACGTAAATCCCGTTTGAGGCCTGACCCTGTCGCAAGTAGCGATCTGCCAGTTGCGTTGCGATCGATGTCTTGACGTCCTTATGCCAGGCGCCTTTGACCTCAATTACAACAGAGAGGCGGCGCGGGTCCAACTGTGGATCCTCTTTAAAGACACATTGGACGAGGAGGTCGGTCTTGCTTCCTGGCGTATTCTCCACTTCTCGATTGGCCACAGTCACGTAGTGCGCCAAATCACGATCTATAAAGCGTTTGAGGAAGTCAGAAAGGGCCTCTTCGTTCTTCGGCCGGTAGAGGAGTACGTGACCCTCTTTCCATTCTGACCACAAGTCGGCCGAGGCGCCATCCCGCGTCAATTCAGTTTGAAGCCGTCTCAGCGAGGCACAAACAAAGTCGAGCAACTGGCTATCGGAGCGTATAATCCTGTGACGCTCGTCATGTGCCACTCGAATGACTTCCTGGGGATCGCGAAGAGCAACCCATGTGGCTGACAAGGTCGCCTGCTCGGTTGCGTTCAACTGGGCCTTGGGAGCGCTCAGATTCGGACGTTCCCTGACGATCCGATCAACTTGATCAAGCGCGTCCCATGTTCCTCGTCTGACAAGGCCGAACAGCAAACGCCCTCGCAGTTCAGCTATATCGTGTTGCGGGGTGCGATCGCTCGGCACGCCAAATTTGAGTCCGTCATCCCGATCGGGTGGGAATACGTCTGCAACAGCAATATAGAGATTGGCTTGATTCTCCTCCGAGAGCCTCACTTGAGGCAGTCTTTCAGAGTCACGCGAGATTGCAGCAAAACGTATAGCAACACGTGCAAAACCGTAGTCACTCGTCAGTTGATCGATAACTTTACCAATGAGCAGATTATTTCCGTGCAGCAGAATACGACGTACCGCAATCAGGGCTCGAATACGGTCTCTAATTTGGTTCTCGACCCAAACTTGGCCGATCTCTTCAGCCTCTTCGTTGCCTTGTGTCAAGAGGACTGCCAGGATGATGTCCTGAAGCGGAGCCGGTACCTGCTGATCCCGCAATAGCGCAATCAGCAGTTTGGTCATTGGCTCCGACCAGTACGACTCAAGCGCTTGGAGCAATCGTAGGAGTGCTTGCGGCGTCATGGTTCCGCTCGCTGAGGTAGCCAGAGCGTGAAGAATCACATCACCGGACACCTTTGACGCCACGGAGACGATGTCAGCAAGCGGCGGACATTCTGTTAGATGGGATCCAGCTTCGGCGAAGAGAGTTAGCCAGAATTCCCACTCGGTTGCCGATAGGCAGGCGAGACTCTCTTTGAATTCAGTAGCAATCAGTGCCGCTGCCTGGTAGCCCGTAACGGTTGCCACATCGCGTGGAAGCAAAATGGGACGGGAAGCGACCTCTTTCAGGAAGAGCAGCGCCGCGATGATTATCTGCTGCTTGCGCCTAGCATCCGCTTCAAGCCATCCTGGAGTTTGCGAGAGTTGATATTCCAGTACTGACGTATCGGTATCATCACCACGGTTCAAAACCATTGCAAGCATCCGCCAACCGACAATTGGATCCACGATGGAGCGATCTATCCAGGCTCCAACCACCTTTGATCGGCTAGGAAACTGTGGAACAGGCGCTTTGCTCGCACCAGCTGGCGTCGCCTGTGTTTTTGCGGAGTTAGTGGGGAGCAAACAAGAGATCGTTGTGTGAACCTGTGTCCCAACACTGCACCCTGCAAGAGCTCCTTGAATGAGGTTCACGCTCTCAGGGTCGCTCCAGACACGAGAATCCGAACCAATTATCTGCAGCCATCTCGCAACCTCAGCAGGCTTTCCAGTCGTCGCTTTATTAAGTAAGACGGTCAACGGCAGTTCAATGTCGGTCAAGATGGATCTTGCTGCGTACCAACTTCCGCCAGGAAGCGCAGAGAGTCGCGAGATTAATGCCTCGGCGAAATTCACGCGAACTTGGGATTCCTGCTGCCGTACAGCTGACAGGAACTCCTCGCTGTGACCAGGTAGTGAATATTTGTGTTCGAGGTACAGGGCGCTGAGCGTGTCCACGAGCGCGGACAAGACGACAGGTTTGTCCATTCTAGCTGCGCCGGCAGTGAGAATGTCGCCAAGGAAGAATTCCAGTGGGCCACTGACAGCACTTGGGTGCGAGGCGATCCACGCAAGTGCATCGATAAGTTCGTCGTCTTGCATTGACGACGCGAGACGGCGTTCGAAGGTATGGGCATACGCGTCTGTCGGCGAGGTTTGCCACAAGACCAGATAGTCGAGTGCATCAGAAGTGCTGAGTTGATTTGGCCACGTTGCGACCAGCAGTTCGGCTCGAAGTTGATGCAAATCCTCTGAGTCACCTTTAGTCACGTCGAGAAGCGGTCGAAGTTGGAGCCTCGAAGCACTGGTTCCAATCTCTCCTAGTGACCTGACTGCATACCAACGAACCACGGGGATCTCGGCTTCATCAAGGGCTACTGCGAGAAGCAAAGCCTCGAGGTCGTTGCGTTGGCAAACGCCGGCAAGCCAACAAGCTAGCCACCGTGCGTCAACATGAGCATTAGCGTTGCCGATAATGGAAGCGAGTTGCTCTGAGAGCCCAGGATGATCCAGAGCCGCTCTTGCGGTCCAAGCATTCCAGCGCACGTCGAGCGACCGGCCTGCGAGTTCTTCCTCCAGCAGCCAAGCGGTAAGTTTCGACCGAATCGAGATCGGTACTTCGTGTTGACCGCGGAGAAGCACTGCAGGATCATGGTCGACAAGCCATGCGGCAACTCTCTCGTCCATGGCGGACAACCAGCCGGCTGTCTGCACAAACTGTGGTGCGATTCGTCGTTCAATTGAGCCTGGACGTCCCGGATGCTCGAGAAACTGAATCGCGTTCGTCGCATCAGACATTCGGTGCGCAAAAAAACAGGCTGCCAAGAACTCGCGGTACGTCTCCTGACTCCAACGTACCAAGAAAACGTCTTGTGACTTAAAGAGCGCAGTCTTTTCCAGAACACGCTCAATCTCCTGATACTCCGCCTCTCGATTTCGCGCGTCCAGAAAGTTCGAGTGCCGAACGCAATCTGAAACGTGCAACGCATCCATCGGCATTTCACTAACGTGACCAAGCCACATTTGCGGTTTGCCGGTTAGCGTCATCAGCACAGCGATTTGCTCGGCGAACTCCAGACGATGGCTTGAGCTTGTGCCTTGCTCACGTTGCCGATTGGGGTTCAATTCGTCACTAAGCCGTTGACATGCTTGCAGATAGAGACCCACCTCATTTGCCGGCAACGTGCTGTCCCGAAACTGGGTCAGCAAGCCATCCAAGGTGATGGGATGACTGGCGAATGCTGACGCATTGCGATGCTGAATCTCTGTAAGAAATGCCCTTGGATCGACACCCTGTGCCAGAGCCCAAGCTCTTACGGCTGAGCGCGATAGACGCTCTAATTGCATGATCTTCACGGGGCCGTTTTCACCAGCCTGTGCGTCCCACAGGTCATGAATGAGGTTGGGGAGATTGCCGGGGAAGTCACCCGAGCGGCAACAAATGCGTATGCGCAGACGATCTTTGGGGATATCCTCGAGGAACCTGAGCAGGCGGGGCTGAAGCCCAACGTACCGACGCAGGCACTCGTCGTAGCTGTCGAAAAACCAGTGCAAGATCGACTGGTCGCAAAGCCACCGCTTGATCGTATCGTGATGAAGTTCCGCATCCAGCCCTGGATCCGAACTTAGTGTGCCTAAGTCGGTGTAGTGCACCACCTCGTTCGCCAGCCCTATCGTCTTGAGACGCTGAACCTCCTGGCGAACTGAAGTGGACTTCCCCATCCCTGGTTCGCCCAGAAGAAAGAGGCATGGCGCTGTAGCAAGGTCTTCCAAGGTCCATATGTCGTTACGGAATGCCCGATCAAGCCAATTCTTGTCGTCATACCCAAATATCTCGTCGGGATGGATCCCGAAAGGATCCGCGGCTTTAGCGCCTGGGCCGATCGGCGCCCAGTAACGACGGACTTCAACGTTGCCACCAGCGCGCATGGAAGTTCCATTCCAGTAGATATTGAGGAAGAGATATGCAGTTAGCTAGGGTGATAAACTTGGATTGGTAAGTCAAGTGGTGGACGCATTTGGGCCGCCGGTGATGAGCAGCAGTGCTCTCCCGGCGGCCTCTTTTCGTCTTCAAGCGGGGCAGGTGGCGGGAGGTAACACAACGTCATGGGTTGGGAGAGCCGCGGTTGCCGCGGCCGTTACTACACGCGGAGCCGCAAGGTGGACGGGCGGGTGGTTCGTGAATACGTGGGCGGGGGGCTGCTCGGGGAACTGGCCGCCCGGCAGGATGCCAGGGCGCGCGCGGAGAGACTCGCAGAGCGGGAGCGGCTGCGGGCCGAGGAGACCCGGTGGGCGACCGTCGCTGTACCCCTGGATGAGCTGTCCCAGTTGTTGGATGGGCTGATGGCTGCGAGCCTCATTGTGGCGGGCTATCACCGGCACCACCGGGGAGCATGGAGGAAACGTCGCCATGGCGCGTAAGACCAAGCAGGATCAGCCGTTGCCCGCTCTGCCGGCTTCGGCGAGTCACTTCGCTGAGGAAGGCAAACTCGATCTGGAGTTGGCCGGCTGGTTGACGGCGATGAGCCAGCGGGCCGGGGCCGGAGACGAAGAGGCCTCGCGCGCGCTCATTGAGGCCTGCCGCACGGTTCCCAAATTGTGGGAGATCATGAGCACCCTCTCGTCTATGGCGGTGCGTTCCTGGGTCGATCTCCTTGCAGCCGACCGGCCTGGAGCGGAAGTGACACGCCGCACCATTGAGAAGGAGATCGAGCGCAAGCGGAGTGCGGTGGCCGGGGAGGATCCCTCGCCGCTGGAGTTGCTGCTGGCGGAGCGGGTGGCGCTCTGCTGGGTGGCGGTCACGCATGCGGACTCCCAGTACACCCGGAAATTGAAAGAGGGGATGTCGTTCCGGGAGGGCGAGTACTACAGCAGGCGTAGCGAGCAGGCGCAACGGCAGTTGCTCAAGGCGATTGAATCGCTGGCGCGGGTGCGTCGTTTGCTGACGCCGATGCAGATCAATATCGGCCAGAACCAGATCAACCTCAATCGGTAAAGGAGGCTGGGATCGGCTCGTTCTGTTGACAAGGTTGTTCTGCAGACACCGAGGGATTGCCTGTGCCGGTGTTCAATAGGACTCTGATGAGGGTATTGAGCAACTCGGACAACCTGCCGATCTACAGCGACGTGCGGAACTGCTGACGGCGCCACGCCATCCTCTGTGACTCGAGCGCAGTCGAGAGACCTCGTTGAACTCCGTATGAGCACGAGCTCTCTCGACTGCGCTCGAGACACGAGTGCTTCACGCCGCTGGAGTGCTTGCGCGCGACCCGGCGCATCACTGTTACGATGCGCCTCGCGGGGCGCTAGCGAAAGCCGTCGTGCCGGACGGCAGGACACGTGATCTCGCATGCACGATGATTCCTGTTGACGATGGGGCGGGGCACGGTTGGGGCGATCATTGGTGAATGATGATGACCTGTCGCAAATCCTGGCTTTGCGGCTGCTGATTGCGCGGGCCGCAGCCTCGGATTCGCTCTTCTGGTGGGACGACGAGTCGCTCACGGAGGCGGGTCTGGCGATGGCGTCGAGGCTTTTTGCGCGGCAGCCGGCGCTCGCCGTGATGCGCCTGTCGCAGCGCGCGGCGAGCGCGCGCCACCGCGCGGCGCTTGGGCATCTGCCGGGGGCCGTGCATCTTTTTCACCTCGGCGATGAGGTGGAACTGTTGCTCGATGATGCGTTCGAGGCGTATGACGAGGACTTGCCCCCTGCCATGCCCACGCGCGAGGCGTTGCACGATGCGCTCGTACAGTGGGAGGCGGGGGAAGCGCCGCTGATTCGGCAGCGCGCAGACGCGATGATCGAACTCCAGAGCGCGGGTGAGGGCACGGCCCTCGCGCAAGCACGAACACTTGCGGCCGGCTACCTGTACGGTGACCGCGCGCGAGTGGTGTTCCCCTACCTGCGTCCGGATGGCCGCGGAGCATGACGACCGCGCCGGCAAGCCCGCTCTACACCAGCCGGATCATCAAGGCCAGCGCCCTGATTGGCGACACGCGCGAACTTCTCCTGGCGTGGGACTTTGGACAATCGCGCGAGGAGAATCTGGCGCGCGCGCGGGGTGAGAAAAAACATGCCAAGCCAACCCGCCCGCGGGTGAAGGATGTTCTGGCTATTTTTCGCCAGCGGTATTTCACGGAGCCCGGCGTGGGCGAAGCGCTCGCTGTGTTGGCGCAGGCTCCTGGCCAATCGGCAACGGTTGATCGCCTGCTCTATTTCTACGCTGCGCGCAGTGACCGGCTGCTCCACGATGTGGTCACGGAGTTGCTGGCGCCCATGCGCGCGCAGGGCTTGCTGGATGTCACCCCAGAGGATATCGAGCGCCAACTCACTCTTTGGGCCGGCGAAGGCAAGACTGCGACGATGTGGGGCGAGGAGACCACCGCGCGCGTGGCGAGTGGGCTGTTGGCCACTCTGCGTGATTTTGGCGTGTTGAGCGGACGTGTCCGAAAGCAGATTGCCACGCCGCCGATGCCGGTGGAGGCCTTCGCTTTTGTCGCCTTTGTGCTGGCGCAAGACACGCGCTCGGGCGCGCGCCTGCTCTCGCACGACGAGTGGCGGCTCTTCTTTCTCGATTCGCAGGACGTCGAGCGGCTCTTTCTGGAGGCGCACCAGCGACAGTACCTTGCGTACCACGCGGCCGGGAGCGTGGTACGCATCTCCTTTCCGTGCGACACCCTCGTGGACTACGCCCATGCTCTCGCTGGATGAGCGCATTGCGCTGCTGGAAGCCGATCTGCTCGCCACGCCGACGCGCATTGGTTCGCACGCGGATTTGCCCTTTGCCGTGCTGCGCTACGACCCGACTGACGAGGGCGAGCAGGAGTGGGCGCTGCGGCGACACCTGCAACTGCTGCGACCTCGGTTGCAGGCGCGTGGCAAGCAGGTGGCGGTGATCTCGCTGGCGGACCTGCTGTGGGAGGCTGTGGACACCACCGAGGGCATGGCGGCGCTAGTGGCGGAAGAACAGGACTTCGACTATTCGCAGAGTGAAGAGACGCTCACCCGCCTGCTCAGCGATCCCGATTTCGCGCCGTTGCCCGACCTGGTGGCAGCGCGGCTGGCGGGGCTGGACCCCACCCGCACAGTGGCGTTCCTCGTGCGGGCCGGCGCGCTGGCGCCCGGGATCTACCACATGTCCAAGCTGTTGGACGAGATGCAGGGCCGCACCATGGTTCCGACCGTCCTATGCTACCCCGGCTCGATTGAGGGTACGACGGGCCTGCGGTTCATGAACTTGCCACGCAGCGAGCCTATGGGAAACTACCGTGTCAAGATCTATGGATAGCGACTAACTGCGCGACAACGGCGTCGTGAGCCATGCCCAACGGAGGCTTTCTCGCATGCTCATCCGCGAAACCCTCGACCGCGATCTCGCCCTGCGCATCGAGGAGATCATCAAGCTCGATCAGCAGGATGAGGCGGTGGTGCATCAGGAGATCACCGAGTACGTGCCGACGAAGGATATCGTGCGCGCGTACACGGATCTGCTCGACGCCATGATTCGCGCGCGCACCGAACCGACCGAGGGGATTGGCGTCTGGATCTCCGGGTTCTTTGGCTCCGGCAAATCGAGCTTCGCCAAGAACCTCGGCTACATGCTCTCCAACCGCACGGTCCTCGGGGAGCACGCCGGGCCGTTGCTGGCCCGCCAGCTCAACGACCCCGGCGTCAGCGCGCTGATCGATGTCGCGAACCACAATCTCCCCACGACCGTGATGATGTTCGATGTGATGCTGGACCGGGCGATCCGCCGGCAGGGCAACCAGCCGATTGCCGAGCTGGTCTACACGGTGGTGCTGCGGGAACTGGATTACGCCGAAGATCCGGCGCTGGCCGACCTCGAGTTCGAGCTGGAGGGCGCCGGCCGGTTGGCGGCGTTTGAGGCGCGCATCGCTGAGCTGTTTGGCGACGATGTCCCCGAGCGACACCGGCAGGACCCGAGCGCGGTCTGGCGCTACGTGCGCAAGGCCTCCAGCAACTATGCGCGGGCCAGCCGGGTGCTACACGAGATCGACCCCACCACGTACTCCACCGCTGACACGTTCCTGCAGTCGGTGAAGGCGCGCGCCGCCGATGTTTCGATCCGCGAGGTGGTGGACCGCACGTTCGAGATGATGGCGCGCCGTCGCCTGGGCCACGGGCTGGCGATCATTATCGACGAGGTGGGGCAATACGTCGGGAGGAGCGCCGAGAAGATCGAGGATCTGCGCTCGCTGGTGGAGCACTTCGGGCAGGAGGGCCGCAACCGGGTCAAGGACAAGCGGGCGAGCGGGCAGGTCTGGATCTTCGTCACCTCGCAGGAGAAGCTGGACGAGGTGGTGGCCGCCATCGACTCCCGGCGGGTGGAGCTGGCGAAGTTGCAGGACCGTTTCCGGCATCACGTCGACCTCGCGCCGGCCGACATCAAGACGGTGGCGACCAAGCGTGTGCTTGGCAAGAACGCGGCGGGGGACGCGCTGCTGCGCGAGCGCTTCGCCGAGAGCGAGGGGCAGCTCGCTACCCACACGAAGCTGGAGCGCACCAGCCGGTTCGCGCCCCCGCGCGAGGGGGAGTTCGTGCAGTTCTACCCCTACCTCCCCCACTTCATTGACCTCTCGATCGATATCGTCTCCGGGATGCGCCTGCAACCAGGCGCCCCGAAGCACATCGGCGGCAGCAACCGCACCATCATCAAGCAGGCGTATGAAATGCTGGTTAGCCCGCGCACGGATCTGGCGAATGCGCCAGTGGGCGCGCTGGTCACGCTGGACCGCATCTACGAACTGGTCGAGGGCAACCTCTCCACCGAGAAGCGCAAGGACATCGGGGATATCGCCGAGCGCCTGCCCGATGGCGGCTGGCCAGAACGAGTGGCCAAGACCATCGCGCTGCTCGAGTTCGTGCGCGATCTGCCGCGCACCGAGCGCAACATTGCGGCGCTGCTGTACGACCGGCTGGGGCAGGAAGCGGTGCTGGGCCCGGTACAGGGGGCGCTGGACCGGCTGCGGGAAGCGCAGTTCATCCGCCTCACCGATGAAGGTTACAAGCTGCAAACGCAGCAGGAGAAAAGCTGGGAAACCGAGCGCAACGGCATCGACCCCACCGGCAAGGAACGTCACGACCTGCTGCGCGACACCGTGCGCAAGATCGCCGAAGCGCGCATTCGCCCGTACCAGCACAAGCAGGGCCGCGCTTTCCGCATCGATCTCTCCATCGATGGCGTGTCGCTGGCCGGGCAGGGGCACATCCCCATCGCCCTGATCCTCGCGGACGACGCCGCCCACGCGCGGGAGCTCGCCGATCTCGCGGCGGTCGAGTCGCGGCAGGCATCGCGGGAGAACCGCATCGAGTGGATCGCCACGCTCACGCCCGGCATCTTCGATCTGCAAACGAGCGTGTTGCGCTCGCGCCGCATGATCGCCAAGTACGAGCAGGCTCGCGCGCAGGGGCAAATGCCGCCGCAGGACGCCGCACTGCTGGCGGAAGAGCGGCAGCGCATGGGGCACGATGAAGCCCGCCTGCAAGAACAGGTCGCCACGGCCATTGCGCACGGGGCGGCGATCTTCCGCGGGGTCACCGCCGAACTGGCGACGCAAGGCGCCACGCTGGAAGCGGGCCTGCGCGCGCTGCTGGACGATGTCGTGCCGCGGCTCTACCCAAAACTGGAGCTGGGCGCCAAGGCGGTCAAGGGGACCGAGGCCGAGGAGATCCTGAAGGCCGCCAATCTCAACGCGCTCTCGCAGGTCTTCTACGACGGCCCCGGCGGACTAGGCCTTGTGACGGCGGACAGCGCCAACCGGCGGATGATCAACGACGGGGCGGAGATTGCGCAAGAGGTGCTGCGCTACCTGCAGCAGCAGCACGCTTACGGCGAAAAAGTGACCGGCAAGGTGCTGGAACAGCACTTCACCGGGCTGCCGTATGGCTGGGATCCTGAGGTGGTGCGCGTGGTGCTGGCCACGCTGCTCCGCGGGGCCTCGGTGGAGGTCACCCATCAGGGGCGGCGCTACCGCAACCACCTTGATCCGCTGGCGCGCACCCCCTTCGCCGGGCCGCAGCCCTTCCGGGCGGCATCCTTCGCCCCGCGCACGAAGGTGGGGATGGCGGATCTGGTCACCGCCGCCAACAGTCTGGAAGCGATGACCGGCGATGAGGTGGATGTCGAGGAGGAGGCCATCGCCAGCGCGGTCAAGGCGTTGGCCCAGCAGGAGCAGCAGGATCTGCTCCCGGTCGAGGCGCGGCTGGATGCCCACGCCTTCCCCCGCCCCGAGGTGCTGCGAGAGTACCGCGAGACCCTGAGCGAGATTCTGGCCGCGGCGCCGGATGACTGCGTGCGCATTCTGGCGGGCGAGGGCGCCACGCTGCGCGACCAGCGCCAGCGCGTCCGCGCGATCCGCGACGCCACGGCCGAGGCGCCGTTGTCCCGCATGCTTGACGCGCGCGACGCGCTGCGGGAGCTGTGGCCACTGGTGCAGGGCGCCAGCGCTGGCAGCGAGCTGTACGACGACGTGGCCCGCGCGGCGGCGGCGCTCGATCAGGGGACCGTCTTCGACCACCTTGACCTCGTCACGCACGCCGGCGCCCGCATCCGCGCGGCGTACGCCGCCGACTACCGCGAGGCGCACGCGGCGCGCACCGAGCGCTACCGCGAGGCCATCGCCACGCTGCGGGCGCGGCCGGAGTGGGAGCAGCTGACACCCCCCGCCGATGCGCCCGTCGAGGTGGTGGAGCAGGCGGCCGCGCTGCGCGAGCAGGTGCTGGGTGAACTGAAACGCCGCGTGTGCGACGATGGCGCGCCGGGCCCGCGTACGCACCGTTGCGAGCGATGCGGCGCCGGGCTGCGGCAACTGGCCGCCGATCTGGAGGTGGCGGACCTGTTGCTGGCGCGCGCGCTGGAGCAATTGCGGCTGGCGGTGCTGCCGCCGGACCCCGATCCGGAGCGCCCCTCGCAGCGGCTGCGCATCGTCGATCTGGCGCCGGGGCCGATCAGCGACGACGATGAACTGGAAGCCTTCCTCGACCAGCTTCGCGGCTCCATCGGCGCGCTGCTGGCCACTGGCGCCCGCGTGATTGTGGAGTAGGCGGCATGGCTCAACTCGCCAGCCTCGAACCCCGCACGCTCTTCGAGGGCTACTTTCGGTCCGCCGATGTCCTGCTGAAGGTCTATCGTCTTCTTGAGGCGCAGGATGTATCCGAGACGCACGAGATGCTGTCGATGCTGCGGCACGCCCTCCCGGCCGAAGCCGACGAGGCGCTGCTCTGGATGGTGAACGACCTCTTTGCCGGGATTGTGCGGGAGCGCGCCCAGTTGCCGGCCAGCTTTTTCCGCCACCAGAATCTGGCGATGCTGCTGCGACAGGCGGTGGTGGCCGCCTGCACCGCGATGGATGTCTACTTCCCGGCCTTGCTCGGCCACTATCTCCCAACCATGATTCAGGTCAAGGGGCGCAACTTCGTGCCGGCGGACAAGGAGGTCACCAGCTTCTTCCGGGGCTTCACCCTCTCGCTCGATGAGCACCTGCGCGTCGTCGAGGACCCCGCTACACAACATGCCGAACTGGGCCGCCTGATCCTGATGCGGATCGACGACAAGGCGATGGCGAATACCACGGGCATCGCCGTCACCCTCAAGTTGCTCGGCATCGAGCAGCCGTGGGCCGAACTGGCGCGGCATCTGGGCCGGGGCGAGGGCGAAACCAACGCGCTGATCCGCGACCTCGTCAACCGCCGCAACGATATCGTGCACCGCGGCGACCGTGAGAAAGGCAGTCTGGACGCGGCCCCGCGCCAGATTGACTACTCGTGGACCACCATGCATGTGCGCGCCGCCGAGAGTCTGGTGCTGGCCTGCGATGAGCTGGTCCGGCCGCGCATGCGAGACGCGCAGCGCCTGCTGGCCGCAGGCGGAGGGTAGCCGCGCCATGGACCGCAAATTGCGCAACGAGCTGCGGCTGGCGGTGGCGCGCTGCCGCACCGAGCTGACCGAGGACTATCTCCACCAACTGGAGGGCCAGTTCGGCATTTACGCCGATGGCCGCATCACCGGGGAGGAGGCGCTGCCGCAACTGGACGCCGCCGGCCGCCGCGACCGCCGCGCCATCGTGGCGGCGCTGGAGCACATCGCCGCGGGTGGCGCGCTGCGGGCAGAGGCCGTCGCCCAGTTCGTGCGGGAATCGGCCTTCTCCACGCTCAACCGGCTGACCGCGATCAAGCTGATGGAAGCGCCGGAACGCAAGCTCGTGCCGGAATCGGTGGGGAGCGGCGCGAATTCGCGCGGGTTTCGCCAGTTCGCCATGATCTCGCCGGAAGCAGTGCGCGCGGAGCCGGATGGCGGCTACCGCCTGTATCTGGACCTGCTGTGCGGCGATATCGCGCAGGAGATCGGCGTGCTGTTTGACCTACGGGCGCCGCAGGGGATCCTGTTCCCGGGGGAGCGCGCGCTGCGCGCAGTGCTGGAGGAGCTGAACGCGCCGGCGCTGGCCGCGATCTGGGCGGAGGACGAAACGCTGGGCTGGGTGTACCAGTATTTCACCCCCAAGGAGCTGCGCGATGTGGCGCGCAAGGCCAGCGCCGCGCCGCGCAATGCGGATGAGCTGGCCTTCCGCAACCAGTTCTACACGCCGCGCTACGTGGTGGAGTTCCTGACCGAGAACACGCTGGGGCGGACATGGTACGAGATGCGGCAGGGCGACACTGCGCTCGCCGACCCGGCGCGCTGCCGCTATCTGGTGCGCCGCAAGCACCCTATCTGGCTGGCGCCGGGCGAGGCCGCGCCGGAGCCGTTCCCGGAGGACCCGGATTTCGGGGAGTCCTCACCTGACGACGAGCCCTCCGGGGAGACGCCCTCCGGGGAGCCCTCACCCCCAGCCCCTCTCCCGATGCGCGGGAGA
>JASGGF010000047.1:0-19180 GCA_047605145.1 Thermomicrobiales bacterium
TCACCTGCACGGCGTAGGACTTGCCCCCCACCACCTCCAGCAGGCGACCCGCCACGTAGAAGGCGGCGTTGTTGTACGACCACTGCTCCCCCAGCGGGTAGACCTGCGGCATCCAGCGCATGCGCGCCACGGTCTGCTCCAGCGAGGTGCTGTCCATCTCGAAGTGATCGCCCAGCCAGCCGCCGTTGTGGGAAAAGAGCGTGCGCGGCGTGGCGCGCTGCGTGGCATCGGCGTCGGCGACGCCGAACTCCGGCAGGTAGTCGGTCAGCGGCGCGTCAAGATCAAGGCGGCCGCGCTGCGCCAGCAGGGCCGCCAGCGTGGCGGCGAAGGTCTTGGAGATGGAGCCAATCTGGAAGAGCGTGTCCGCATCCACGCCCAGTGGCGCGCGGGGATCGGTGACGCCCAGCCCCTGCGTGAACGTCTCGCCATCCGCCATGACGCCGATGGCCATTCCCGGCACATGGCAGCTCTCCTGCGAGGCGGCCGCCGCCTCCATGACGGCGGCAAATCGGGCATTGGTGGACACGGGCAGAACTCCTTCAGGGCGTCACGTCACGTCGCAATGCGCGTCATGGTCGCACAGTCCGGGCGAACCGGCTGGCGATGGGGAAACAATGCTTGGGTTATATTTGCACGATGGCATGGGAGGTTGAGTACACCGACCAATTTGGAGACTGGTTTGCCGCACTTGTGATCGAGGATCAGCGTCGCGTGACTGCGGCAGTACGCTTTCTTGAAGAGCAAGGCCCGGGCTCGGGCGCCCACACGTCGACACCATTGCATCTTCCCGGCATGCCAACGTGAAAGAGCTGCGGCCTCGTGGTGGACAGTTGCGTGTGCTGTTCGCGTTTGATCCCCGGCGAATGGCCATTTTGCTCCTTGGAGGCGACAAAACGCACCGCTGGAACAGTTGGTATGACAAGGCTATCCCTGAGGCTGACGCCTTGTAGACGATCATCTGAGAGAACTGCGCGACGAAGGGCTACTGCTATGAGCGGTCATCATCCAATTGCGAAGCTTTTGGCGCCAATTGAGTCCGATCCTGTCCAGCGCGAGCGCATCAACGCCATCAAGCGGGCGATGGAAGACTCGCTTGCGCTTTCGGAGCTCCGGCAGCGACAGGGACTGACCCAGCGGGAGGTTGCCGAGGCGTTGGGGGTATCGCAGGCCAATGTCTCGCGCATCGAGCACGAAGAGGATCTGTACCTCTCCACGCTGCGCAGCTATGCCGAGGCGCTGGGTGGGCGGTTGGAGGTGAATGTCGTCTTCCCGGAGATGACCTACACCTTCGTTTCGGCGGAAGATGCCCCGGAGGACTGATCCGGAACGGCTACGGCCCCGGCGCCGGCCACTGCAGCACCAGCCAGAGCGTGATCGTGGCGACCAGCAGCACGATGGGCGTGGTGAAGAGCGCCACGCGCATGTACATGGTGGTGCTGACACGCACGCCGCGTTGGCGGATCAGCGTCAGCCAGAGCATGGTCGCCAGCGAGCCATAGGTCGTCAATGTGGGGCCGATATTGGCGCCCACCAGCGCGCCGTAGGCCATGATCTCCCGCAGGTGATCCTGCGTGCGGGCAATGAACGGCAGCGCGAGCAAGGTCATTGGCACGTTGTTGACCACATTGCTGCCGATGGTGGCGCCGCCCACCGCCAGCAGCAGCGCCGGTAGCGGCTCGCGGGGCAGTGTGAAGCGCAGATCCTCCAGCCAGGCGGTCTCGAACCCGCGCACCACAAGGAACATGCCGATCACGAACCCGAACAGGGGCCAGGAGATCGCCGCGTTGACCTGCGGCAGCTTTACCTGCCGCCCCACCAGCCCGATCACCAGCAGCGCCGCGCCGCCGCCCAGCGCCGCCCAGGCCAAAGGTTGCCGCGTCAGGCCGGAGAGCAGCAGCGCCACCAGCGTCACGGTCAGCGTGCTGCCGGCGGCGTGAAACCACCAGGTGTCTGGCGTTTGGTACGTGGTGCGGCGGGTGAACCGGCGCGGAATCTGCCCCTTGAAGATCCAGAAGAAGAGGAGCAGATTGGTCAGCACGGCGGCGAGGTTCGGCAGCCACATGACCTTGAAGAACTGCAGGAAATCGATCTGGAAGCGGCTGTACACCAGCAGATTCGTCAGGTTGCTGATCGGCAACACCAGCGAGCCGGTATTGGCGACGAACGCGCAGGCGAACACGAACGGCACGGCATCCAGCCGCCGGCGCTGCGACAGCGCGTACACAATGGGCGTGAGGATCAGCACCGTCACGTCCAGCGACAGCAGCGCGGTCACGACGGCGGCCAGCAGGAACACCAGCGTGTAGAGCAGCGGCCCGGAGCCCCGGGCCAGCCGCGCCATCGATTCCGCCAGCCACTCGAAGACCCCGGCCTGTTCGGCCAGCCAGGTGAGCACCATCATGCCGAGCAGGAAGAGCAGGATATCGGCGGTCTCGCGCAGCACCTCCAGCGCCTCAGGCAGGCTGACCACGCCCAGCAGCAGCATCGCCCCGCCGCCGAGGAGCGCCGGCCAGACCTCCGTGATGCCGCGCGGCTGCACGACGATGGTGAGCAGCGTCAGCGCCACGATTCCCAGCACCACCCACTGCACGTCCGCGCCCCTTCTCCGCCCGGCACACTCGCCGCATCGCGGATGATGCCACGCGGCGGCGGGGCGTGGTGAGTGAGGGCTTCAGCCTGTCATGGGCGCCGCGCTTCGAGGGGCATTCCCTCGGCATGGAGGACTCAGCCGGCGTCTTGCCGCTATGAATCGCTTAACATGGTGACAATCACGGTGGAGGAACTGATGGCGTCTCGCGCCTTGGTATACGGATCGCCAGGAAACTGAAGCCAGTAATCCGCCGCTACGCGCAGGTCACGAAGCTCGAATCCAATCTCGGCAATCTTTTCTCCACGTGGATGTTGCGATGTCCGGATAAGTCGCCAGACCAGCCAGTGTGTCAAGTTCTGGTCTGGCGGACACAGCCTCTCAGTCCGCACAAACGCAGATGCTGCGTGATACGCGGCGTAATACGCACGGCTGATCGCCGTGCGCTGGGCTGCTTCATCCGCGCGTGCATTCGCCAGCCAGTCGCCAAGTTCAACGAAGTCGTTCCATGAGAAGGTCATGCGCCGCGTGGCCACGAAATGCCAAACGAAAGGTCTCCAGATACCGGGCCGGCAGCAGCGCTCCACCAGCGATCATAGAACGCGTCACGTTTCGCTTGCGCGGCAGCCAGATCATGTGTCGTTACGATCTGGGCGCTGAACCGAAGTGGCGCTTCCGAGTGCTCGTTGATGACGAGCAGCAAGAGGGGTGTGTCTTCCCCAAAAACTGCGGTCACATGCGGCAGCGCCTCCAGCAGCGTAGCCGCGATATCCGGCCGCTGCGTCAGCATCGAGAGGGCTTGTGTCTCGTCGTCCTCACTAACGAAGGTGTACGCTGCGCGCACGGCATCCAGCACCTCGCGCGAGGTGCTGGGTAGCGCGGCCACGGGGGCCGGGGCTTCGGGTGGTGGGGTTGGGCGGCGTAGTGCGCTCATGGAAGACCTCTCCGGTAGGGCCCGGCTGGCCGATGGTGCGAGAGCGAGTGTACCGGCGGCGACAGCGCGCGGCTGGTGTGGCGAGTTGCGCGGCGTTAGGGCTGTTGCGCGTCCTGGAGCAGGGCGATGAGCAAGGTGGCGTTCGCAATGACCCGCTCGGCTTCGCTGGCCCAATCCCCGGGGAAGACCGCCCAGTAGTCAGCGCTGACACGCATAGCCTTGAGAGAGACGCCGAGACTTGCAATGTCCGCGCTGTGCGGAAGATCCGAGTGCCGAATAACTCGCCAGACGAGATTGTGGGAGAGATGCTGATCTGGGGAAACCAGTTCCCTCGCACGTACTACCTGCGATGCCGCATGGTAGGCAGCGTAGTACGCGCGGCTGATCGCCGTGCGACAGCCTGCCTCGTCTCCACGTGCGTGTTGTAGCCATACCGCGAGTTCAATGAACTGGGACCAGACAAAACTCATGACCGGCGTGGCGAGGTAAGGCCAAACGAGAGGTCGCCAAAAATCGGTCCAGATGCGTCATTCCACCACGTCCGGTAAAGCGCTAGCTGCTGGGCCATCGCCTCTGGCAGTGCTGCCGAAGTCACGACCCGGGCGCTGAGCGTGATGGGGTCGCCGGTGTGATCATCGACGGTGACCAAGAACACAGGTGTGCCCTCGCCAAAAATGGTGGCGACATGCGGCAATGCCTCCAGCAGCGTGGTCGCGATGTCCGGGCGCTGCGTGAGGATGCTCAGCGCCAGCGCCTCGTCGTCCGCATCGATGAAGGTGTACGCCGCGCGCACGGCATCCAGCACCTCGCGCGAGGTGCTGGGCAACGCGGCGACGGTGGGAGGGGCTTCAAGGGGTGGGGTTGGGTGGCGTAATGCGCTCATGGTGGGTGCTCCTCACGCCATCTGCCAACAGCGTCTCCGCCAGGTAATCGGAGACGCGCGGAATGGCATGGCTTCAAGGGATCAGTGTACTGAAAGGGTTCCTCACGCCGCGCCGAACGTCACGATCTCGCCCTCGCGCAGCACCTGCACCTCGCTGCGGCCCCCGAGGCGAGCGAGCGTTTCGCGGAACAGCTCCGGGTCGAGGGTGGCGGTGGGGCCGTACTGCGCAGCGGGCCACATGCCGTAGTGCATCGGGATGGCGACGCGCGGCGCCACATGCCACATCAGCAGCGCCGCCTCGTGCGCGTTCATGTTGCCGCCGCCGCCGTTGATCGGCACGAAGGCGACGTCGATCTCGCGGCCCGCCATGGCGCGCAGGCGGGCGTCGTACTCGCTGTCGGCCACGTTCCACAGGCGCAGGCCGCCGGTTTCCAGCAGGAACCCGACCGCATCAGGCGTCAGGGCGGAGTGCTCATCGTGGCGGGCGAAGGTGGCGGTGACGGCGATGTCCCCGAAGGTGTGGGAATCCCCCTGCTCAAGAATCACCGTGCGCTCCGCCGGCCAGCCCCAGATCTGCGCGCGGATCACGCATGACTCCGGCCCGGCGAAGATGACGTCCGGCTGCTGCGCGTAGTGACGCACCGTCGGCATGTCGAGGTGATCCTCGTGCCAGTGCGTGACCAGCAGCACATCCGGCGTGAAGCGCGCGGGGTCGATGACGGGCGGGATGGCGCGCTGCACGCCCCACGCGGGCTCGGCGAAATCGGAGAGGTACGGATCGAGCATCACCGACAGCCCGCCCGGCGACTTGAACAGGTAGCCGCCCTGCCCCAGCCAGACCACCGCCGCCGTCCCCGGCGCCACGTCAAGCGCGGTGATTTGCTCTTCGAGTGAGACAACCATGTCAAGCCTCCGATATCCAGGCGTCCTGCCTACGGCGCGCGATCCTGCTACCTGATAGGGTACCGGGCGAAGAGTTCGTGGGGTCATTGATCGACCAGAAGGGGAGAACGCAGGCGCATGCGCATCGATGCCGTCGATTTCTATTACCTCTCCATGCCGGAGGTGCTCGATATTGGGGATGGCAGTCAGGATCTGCTGCTGGTGCGGCTGCAGGCCGGACCGCACGTGGGGTGGGGCGAGTGCGAGGCCGCGCCGCTGGTCTCCATCGCCAGCCTGATCTGCCCCATGTCGCACAGCGCCTGCAAGCCGGTCATTGCGTCGGTGCTGGGGCAGGATCTGGAGACGGCGGCGGATATTGACCGCATCGGCGATCTGGTGCGCGCCGAGAGTCAGGACGTGCTGCAGGCCAATCACACGCTGTCCGGCATCGATATTGCCATGTGGGATTTGCTGGGCCGCCGCTACGACGAGCCGGTGTACAAGCTGCTCGGTTACGAGCGCGCCGAGCCGCGTCAGCCGTACGCCTCCGTGCTGTTCGGGGACACCGCGCAGGAGACGCTGGAGAAGGCGCGCGGCATCCGCGAAAAGGGCTATCTGGCCGCCAAGTTCGGCTGGGGGCCGTACGGCAAGGGGAGCGTGACGGAGGACCGCGAGCAGGTGGAGGCCGCCCGCGAGGGGCTCGGCCCGGAGGGCATTGTGCTGGTTGATGCCGGGACGATCTGGGGGCACGATCTGGCGGCGGCGGAGCAGCGGCTGCCCGCGCTGCAGGCCGTGGGCGCGACGTGGCTGGAGGAGCCGTTCGTCTCCGGCGCGTTGGACGCCTACCACGCGCTGGCGCAGCAGAGCGGCTCCGTCAAGATTGCCGGCGGCGAGGGCTCGCACAACGAGGATATGGCGCGGCACATGATCGACCAGGGCGGCCTCGGCTACGTCCAGATCGACGCCGGGCGCATCGGCGGCATCTCGCCGTCGCGGCGGGTGGCGGACTACGCGCTGGCGCGTGGCGTGACCTACGTGAACCACACCTTCACCTCGCACCTCGCGCTCAGCGCCTCGTTGCAGCCCTTCGCCGGGCACCCGGCGGGCTCCATCTGCGAGTACCCGGTGGAGCTGAAGTCGCTGGCGTGGGACATGACCAACGAGCACATCGTGCCGGATGCCAACGGCCAAATCACCATCCCCGAAGGACCGGGCCTCGGCCTGACGCCCGATCTGGAGGCGGCGAAGCCGTACCTGCAGGATGTTGAGATCGCGGTGGGCGGCAAGGTGCTGTACCGCACGCCGGAACTCGCGTGGTGAGCGCGCTTGGCTGAGGACGTCGCCATCGCATCCCCGCCGGCTCCTGCCGCCACGCCGGCGCAGGTGCGCCAGGTGGTGCTGGCGGGGATGCTGACCATGGCGGTGGTGATGGGCATCGGGCGCTTTGCCTTCACGCCCATCCTGCCCGCCATGCGCGACGCCTTCGGGCTCTCCGCCACTGATCTCGGCGCGCTGGCCTCCGCCAACTACCTTGGGTACCTGCTGGGCGCGCTGGCGGCGGCAGTTCCGGCGCTGCTGCGCTGGCGGCAGGCGGTGGTGCGCGGCGGCCTGCTGCTGGTGATCGTGGTCACCGCCGGGATGGCGCTGACCACGGCCATGCCGCTTTGGTTATTGCTGCGATTCGTGGCCGGGGTGGCCAGCGCCGGGGTGTTCGTCTTCGCCTCGGCGGCGGTGATCGGCTGGTTCGTGCAGCAGCGGCGGCCCGAACTGGTCGGGTTCTTCTTCAGCGGCGTGGGGCTGGGTATCGCCAGTTCTGGCGCCGTGATTCTGCTGGTGCAGCGGCTGACCGGCGGGCAGGCGTGGCGGGCGGAGTGGCTCGGCGCGGCGGCGTTGGCGGTGGCGCTGGCGGCGCCCACGCTGCGCTGGCTGCCGCAGGAGACGTTGCGCGCCGCCGCGCCGGGGGCTCCGCGCGCCGAGCACGCGCCGCGCCGGGTTTCGCGGCCGCTGGCGCTGTTGGCGGTTTCGTACTTCCTCGGTGGGGTCGGGTACATCGTGGCCGGCACCTTCATCGTGGTCATTGTCAGCGGCGTGCCGGGGCTGCAGGACCTGGGCGCCGGGTCGTGGATTCTGGTGGGGCTGGCCGCGCTCCCCTCGACGCCGCTGTGGACCCGGGTCGCTGTGCGCATCGGCCGCATGACGGCGCTCGCGGCTTCATACCTGCTGATGGCGGCCAGCCTGCTCCTGTCGGGCTTCATTGCCGCGCCAGCCGCCGCCGTGGTCTCGACGCTGCTGTTTGGCGCCACGTTCATCGCCTTTGGCGCGCTGACGGTGGCGGAGGCGCAGCAGCTCGCGCCGCCGCAGCAGGCGGCGCGCACCATCGCCCTGCTCACCGTCATCTTCGGCATGGGGCAGGTGGCCGGGCCGCTGCTGGCCGCGCAATTGGCCGGGCCGGGCGGCGATTTCCGCGTCTCGCTGGTGGCCGCCGGGATCGTCGTGCTGGTGGCCGCACTCCTCGCATTGGCGGCGGGGCGCGGATCCCATGGGTCGCGCCCCGGGTTTTCTCGCCCATCTGCCGGGCCGCCGGAGGACGCATGCTGACGCCCTTCCGTCCTCCGTCCTCCGGACTCGCGTCCACGTCCGGGCCGGCTGCATCTGGTGTTGGCTCCGGCGGCGCATCGGGCGTTGGTGGCTCCGCCGGGGCCGGGGTTGGTGTCGGCTCCAGGGAGGGGGTGGTGGCGCCCTTGCGCTCGTCGCGGTCGTCGCCCCTGCCGGCGAAGATGTCTGTGGTGTCCGGCTCCGCCGCGTTGCCGCGGGCTGCGCTGGCCGGCGCGGCGACTTCGCAGACCCGCACCGTCAGGACACCGTCGTTATCGGAGAGTCCGCCATCCGCGTCGTTGATGCGCAGGGCAAACTGCGTGACGGAGCGGGCCGGGTTAATGGAGCCATTGACGCCGACCAGCCGGGTGGTGATGCGTTGTCCGACCTTGCTGGGCGGGCCCCAGGTGGAGGAAGCGCCGGCCACCCGGAGGATGAGCCCACCCAGATTGAACGTCGGCATCGGCTCGCCACACTGGCTGGCTGGGTAAACGTTGGCGCAGATGTAATTCTCCCCGGTCCCGGGGTTCGTCGCGCGGCCGCCTTTCCAGTGCGTCCACACACCGCTCACCACTTCAATGCTGCGGTATGTGCCTTCGTACCAGGTGATGGGGTGTGTCTGCCAGCCTTTCTTCGCATCCACCGTCATCGTAAACCCATTGGAGCAGGCCACCATGGGACAGGTCTGGGTCGTTGTTGGGGAAATGGAGCAGGAGAGGCCACATTTCAGGCTTGTCGTCGCCATTCCGTACATCATGGGGATTTTGGTCCAGTCCGGTTTGGTCAGGACCCCGCCGTTGACATGCACCAGGTCGGCGTGGATATGCGGGCAGCCGAGTTTGCAGTTCCACTCGGCCTTGCCGTACAGGCCGCTGTCGCCCAGGGTGCCCACCGGGTCTCCGGCGTTGACCGTGGCCCCGTTGGCGACCTCGAATCGTCCCAGATGCGCCAGAATGACGCCCCAGCCATTCCCGGCGTCGATCAGCACATGGTTGCCCAGCGAGGCTGTGGTGGTCGGGTTGCGTGTGACGACGCCCGCCATGGGGGCGACGACTGCGGTGTCCCGGACATCGATCCCGGACGGGGGCCTGCCGAAATCCACCGCCAGGCCCCAGGCGGCGTGGGTGTCGAATCCCTGCGTCAGCGAGCGGGCGCCCTGGCACCAGGGGAGCTTCATCGTGCCGGGAAAGTCGTAATCCAGGCAGCGGCCACTTTGGCAGACGCCGTTGGCTCCGCAGCGCTCCCCGTTGGCGAGCGTTGTCTTCGTGCACCCGCTGGAGCGATTGCAGGTCGCCGTTTCGCAGGGATTACTGGCTGTGCAGGTTTCTCCGCAGCGGCTGCAATTGGTTGACGTTCCCATCGTCACGCAGACGCCGCCGCAGAAGCCAAGACCCGATTCGCATGCGCACGCGCCATCTGTGCAGCGCATGTTGCCGGAGACGAGATTGCAGGAGAAGCCACACCTGCCGCAGTTGTTTTTGTCGCTCCGGGTGTTGACGCACTTTCCCCCGCAGCGCTTTTCCCGCTTCTTGCATTGCTTGCTGCCGCCCCGTTCGGCGCGAATGCCTTTGCGCCGGGACGCTTTCCGCTTGCGAGCCTTCTTCCGGGCTTGTGATCGTTCTGGCGCATGCGCGTCTGCGGCGAAAAGTCCGCTCAGCGGCGATTGCGAGCAGGGCCCGACGGGACCCGGAAGCGCCAAGGACAGTGCGGATGGTGTCGAAGCGCGTGTCAAACATCGGCTGTCCGTCCGCCGTCGCCCGGCCATAACGGCAGGCGCGGGCACTATCGAAGAAAGCAATCATATTGAGTGTTTCACGTTGGGTGGCCAATGAACACGAACGCGACTCACACTCCGGCGCACACGTGCGGCGCACACGTTTGGCGCCCCTTGCCCCCGTTGCCTCGCCCGGTGAAGATGCGCAGGGTGTCTTTCGCATTGCAGGGAAGGGAAATCGCGCCGTGGCCGAGGAGTTCGAGTACCGCTACAACCGGCTGACGTGGCCGGAGATGAACGAGGCAATCGCCCGGCAGCCGGTGGTGATCCTGCCGACCGCCTCGACGGAGCAGCATGGCCATCACCTGCCGATCGATGTCGATTTGCTGCTGGCCGACACGATCAGCACTGAGGTGGCGAAGCGTTCCAAGGGCGCGGCGCTGGTGCTGCCGCCGGTGCCGTACGGCCTGAACCGTCACCACATCGACTTCCCCGGCACCATCCACATCGAGCCGGAGGTGTTCATCGCGTTCTGCCTGAACGTGACCAAGAGCGTGGCCTACCACGGCTTCCAGAAGATTCTGATCATCAACGGCCACGGCTCCAACCAGCCGTTGATCGACATCATCGCCCGCCGCACCACGCTGGAGACCGGCTCGCTCTGCGCCTCCTGCCACTACATCAACGTGGCGGTGGAACGCTTCCGCGAGATCATGGATTCGCCGGTCATCGCCCACGCCGACGAGTTCGAGACCTCGCTCTATCTCCACATTGCGCCGGAGCGGGTGCAGATGGACAAGGCCACGCAGTCTGACGACGTGATGGGCGCCTATCTCTCCTCCGACAGCACCACGCCGTATGTGCGCTTCAACGACTACTGGTCGCGCTGGACGGAAACGGGGGTGCACGGCGACGCCCGCCCGGCCACGGCGGAGAAGGGGGAGATCATCTTCGAGACGGCGGTGACTCGCCTGCTGGAGCTGGTCGATGAGTGGCGCGCGTGGCCGCTGGACGCGCGGCGCGATTTCCACACTGGCCCGGTGCAGGATTTCATCCGCTGGTAGACGCGCAGACCGGGGTGGCGAAGCGCCGCCCCGGTTACGGTCATTCCGTAGGCAGCCACTCGCCGTTGCGCAGGACATCGCGCCCGGCCAGCTCGTTTTCCTCTCGCCAGGCCCGGATACGCTGCGGCGTAATGCGGAAGTAGCAGTAGGTGTCCGGGTTCTTGCGCGGGTCGAAGCCGGTCTTCGCCGCGAACGCGTCGCCGAGATCGTCCGGCAGCTCGCGCGGCCAGACGGGCGCCGCCTCGCCAGTGATCAGCACCACGTCGCGCGTCGTGCCCAGGCCCAGCCGCGCCTGCCCGCTGGCCAGCAGGTTGCGCCCCGTCACTCCGGCGACTGGCGCCGCGATCAGCAATGTGGCGCCATCCCAGAGGAACGAGAAGGGCGCCAGGCAGGGGGTGGCTCCGCCCTCAGTCGTGGCGGCGGTGGAGACCCAGGCGTCGACATCCTGCTCCAGGCGCTGCCGGGTGTCTCGCTGGCGCTCGGCCCGGGTGCGTGGGGGTGGGAAATTCACGGGTCCTCCTGGTGTCGGCATGGCGGCATCCACAGTATTTGCTGGCTGCCGACATGTTGACGGCTTGCGCGAGGAGAGTGTGACAGGCGACGGCATGCGTATCACCCGGTACACTCTTGCCATAGCCAGTGGCGTGGCAGGCGCCCGGCGAGAGGAAACTTCACCATGAGCGCACTACGACGACCCAAGCATGCGCCCGAGCCACCTTCATCAGTTGCTGCAATCCCTCAAACGTCACGTCAGGTGCTAGAAGCCATTGGTGCGGCCTACACGTTCGTTGACGCTGAGGATGAAGCCAAGGCATTGAGTCTTCTCGCGCAGCGGCCCGATGTGTCAGCAATCCTGATAGAGGCGCTGCCACACGTGGTCGCGACCTTTGGCGAAGATGCTCCGGTCCTGCTGGTCGTCGTTGAGCACCATGACGGTGAGCCTGACAGCCTCGCCGCCCGCATTCAGTCGTCAGCAATTGGTTCAGCCGCGTTGGAGAAGCTGCTCGCGTTTTACGATGACTGGTGGAATGAGGCGTCCGGCCCCGTACTTGGAGACCTGTCCTTTGGCGCCTGACCTCGCCTCTACGGCATGAGTTTCACCTGGCAGGAGTTCAGTGACCTTGCACGGTTGTTGGCCTCTGCACACGCAGACGAGGCCAGCCACCGTACGGCGATCAGCCGCGCGTATTACGCCGCCTACCACGAAGCATCAGCGTACATTCGGGCGCGTGCGCTTTGTCCCGCATCCCAGCCACTGACTCATCGGTTGGCGTGGCGATTGATCCGGGACGCCCCAGGCGTTGGGGGCGCCGTGATTTCGAACCTCGGCTTCGATCTACGGAATCTCCGTGAATCGGCCGACTATCGGAATCCTTACCCTGGGGTCCTGACTGCCGATGTCAACCGGGCGCTGGTGAGTTCAGCCGCGATTATCGTCTGGTTCAGCGAGCAATAACCGCTCCCGCAACTGCTCCAGCGCCAGCCGCCGCATGGAGTAGCGGTTCTTCTCCGCCTGCGCCATCTCGGCGAACGTGCCGGGCGCGCCGTCTGGCAGGAAGATGGGGTCCCAGCCGAAGCCGTGCTCGCCGCGCGGGGCGAGGGTGATCTGGCCGGGGACTTCGCCGGTCAGCACGAGGACGTCGTCACCGTCGTGGAGGGCCACGGCGGTACGGGCGATGGCGGCGCGCGGGGCACCCGGCGGCAGCATGGCGCAGATGCCGGCGGGGCCGACGGTCGAGACAAACCACTTCACCAGCGCGCCCGGCAACCCATTCAGCGCGGCCAGGTAGAGCCCGGTGTCCTCCACCAGCACCGGCCGCCCGGCCAGCGCGTACGCCGCCTGCGCTTTCTCGCGCACGACCTCGGCCACGTCCAGCGTCTGGATTTCGGGGACATCGGCCTCCAGCCGCTCCAGCGTGAACCCGAGAATGGCCGCGACCTCGCGCGCCTTACCGGCGTTGCCGGAGACGAAGAGGGGTTGCTGCGCGAGCGGACGGCGCTCCGTCACGCCGCCGGCCCGACCGGCAACCAGCCCATCTGCGCCGCCAGGTTGATCGCCTCGTGACGGTTGCGCACACCCATCTTGGCGAGTGAGCGGGCCACGTGATTGGAGACCGTGCGCTGGCTGAGGAAGAGCGCATCGGCAATCTCGCGGTCGGTCAGGCCGCTCGCCGCCAAACTGAGGACTTCGGCCTCGCGCGGCGAAATGGGGGATGGCCCCGGAACAAGCCGGCGCGGCGTGATCGCCGCCTGCGCCCGCGCCAGCATCGCGTCGGCCGCCATGGTGTGCCCGGCCGCCAGCGCCGCCACGAAGGCGCGTTCCCGCAGCGCCAACCGCGCCTGGCTGGAGGCGCGCTCTCGCAACAGGCGCTCGTTCGGGTCGAACGGGACATGCAGCGTCGTCGCCAGCCGGTTGGCCGTGCCCAGCAACTGCGCCCCCAGCTCGGGCTGGCCCCGGTCGATCAGCAGGCTCGCCAGCGCTAGCAGCAGGGAGGTTGTCTGGCGGGGATCACGGGTGACGCTGGCCGCGTCGATCGCCTCGCTGAGCAGCGACGCGGCGAGGGCGGCGTCGCCCTGCCAGAGGTGCAGCACGCCCAGGTTCACCAGTGGCCCCAGAATGGCCCACGGGTAGCGCACCGCGCGCAGCGCCTCGACGGAGGCGGTGAAAGCGGCCAGGGCGGCGGTGGTATCCCCCTGCGCCATGGCGATGCTGCCGAGGTTGCCGAGCACCGTGCCGCGGATGGAGCGCACTTGCGGGTCTTCCGCCTCCAGCGTCGTGACCAGCGCCAGCGCCTCCTGGAAGTACGCCTCCGAGGTTGCGAAGTCGGTGTCGCTGTACGCCAGCAGGCCGGCGTTGATCAGCGCCACCAGCAGGCCATAGGGATCGCCGAGGTCGCGCGCCAGGGGGAGTTCCTGCGCCACCAGTTGCGCGGCCTCGCTGAGGTCACCCTGCAGCAGCGCCAGGGCGGCCGCCGCGCCGAGGGCGCTCAGGCAGTTTTCCGGCGTGGCGTCGGTTTCCAACGCCAGCGTGCGCTGCAGCCAGGCCCGGCCCTCGCTGTACATGCCGGTGGTGTGCCAGAGATCGAAGAGCGAGCCAGCGAGGTAGAGCGCCTCGTCCGGGTCATGCTCCTGCAGCCAGGCCAGGGCGCCGCGCAGATCAGGGTAGCTCGCTGCCAGCGCATCGAGCCGGGCGCGGTCTCCGGGCGTGCTGTGGGCGGCGGCGTGGCCCGTCGCCATTTCGGCGAAGTACCGGGCGTGGCGTTGCTGCAGGTCCGGCGTTTCACCAGCGGCGTCAAGCAGGCAGCGCGCGTAGGCTCGAATTGGTTCTGGCATGAAGAACCGGGGAATTGCGGATTCCGCTGGCAGGCGGCGCACCAGGTTGGCCGTCAGCAGCGCCGTCAGGTCGCTGCCGCCAATGATCAGGGCGGCGTCACGGGTGAAGGGCGTCGTGAAAATGCTGAGCCGCCGCAGCAAGGCGCGATCCGCCGGAGCCAGCGCCCCGACGCTCCAGGCGATGACCGCCTGCCGGGTGGCGTCCAGTTGCGCCGTGTCCGGCGCTGCGCCAGAGGGTGGGAGTTGCTCGCCCAGTTGCGTCAGCAGCGCTGTCGGGGTGAACTCCGGCACATGCGCCGCCGCCAGTTCGATCGCCAGGGGCAACCCCGCCAGCCGTTGGCAGAGACCAGCTACGGCGGCGGCTTGTTCACCGCTCAGCGTGCCAGTCTGCAAGGCGGAGCCGGCGCGCTCCTGAAAGAGGCGCACCGCCGGATAGGTGCGGATCACTGCCGGATCACTGACGGTGGCCGGTGGCGCCGCGAGGGGGCGCACTTGCACCACCCGTTCTCCGGGAAGCTCCAGCGGCGATTGGCGAATCGCCAGAATCTTGACGCGGGGGGAGTTCTCCAGCAACGCCAGCAGCAGCGGGCAGGCTTGCCACCAGTCGCCCCGGTCGGTCAGGATCAGCAACATGGTGCGCGAGCGCAGCGCCTCGATCAGCGCGTCTGTCAGCGACTGCTCGCCGGCCTCCCGCACACCAAGCGTGTGAGCCAGCGCCAACCCCAACCCATCCGGTTGGCGCAGCCAGCCCGTGACGGGCGCCACGATGCCGTCCGGGAAATCCTCTTCCATGCCGGCCGCAACAGACAGCGCAATGCGCGTCTTCCCGACGCCGCTCGGCCCGGTCAGGGTGACGAGCCGCACATCCGGGAGTTGCAGCAGATCGTGCGCCTCCCGCACCTCCTGCCGGCGCCCGACCAGCGAGGTGGTCGGCACGGGCAGCGAGGGCAGCACAAAGGGCCGCCCCTGCGCGGGTGCATCGGGCGTTGGTCGTAAAATCAGTCCAGACATTGAAGGCCTGCACTCATGAATTTAGTGTAACAAGGGTTCGGGGCCCTCGCAGAATCGTGCCCGGAAAACGAGACTGATTGCCGATATGTTCCCGGCCACAACCGTTCCGGCGGCCCGGTCTGGGTCGCCGGAACGATCACTACCGCTGTTGCAGACGGGTCAGGAAATGGGTGTAGCCGCCGCCTGCGCCATGGGTGTGCCCATCATGTCCGCCATCGGCGCGGTGATGACGCCGCAGGCGAACCGGGCGCCGCTGTCGCCGTTGGGCTGCGTCGTCAGGTCATCCTCCCCGGCGTGGATGATGATGGCCGTGCCATCGGCATCATTGACCGAGGTTGGGCCGTCACCGAGCATCGTGAAGTCGCTGGTGGTGATGGTGACATCCGCCATGCCGTCTGCGGTCGCCTCGAAGTTGCCGAAGTCTCCGACGTGGTGAGATTCGGCGTCTGGCGCGCCGTGCTCCATATCGGTCGGGTTCCAGTGGGCGCCGGCGCTGCTGAACGGTTCATCACCGGCGCCGTCGCAGATGCCCTTCTCATGCAGGTGCCAGCCGTGCATGCCGGGCGTCAGCCCCTCCACCAGAATGTGGACGGTCACGCCGTTGTCGTCTTCGGTGAAGGTCGCCAGCCCAACGGCCTTGCCGTCCTTGTCCGCCAGCGGGACCTCGATGGGCGCTGCCATGTGCGCTTCTGGCGAGCCCGTCATGGGCGTGGCGTCCTGCGCCAGCGCGAGGGGCGCCAGCAGCGTGAGACCAGCGACCGCCAGACCGGCGGCGCGGGTGATGCGGTTCAGGGACATGGGGGCTCCTAGCCGAGCGTGCGAGCGCCGGCAGCGGGCGCCGCTGCCGGTCTGGGTGTCGTCATCGCACGAGCGGGGCCACCAGCCCGTGCCGGCGCTACGGCGTGGCGAGGACCGTGAACGGCGCGGTGGCGAGGACGACATAGCCGTCATCGCGCAGCAGGCGCGCTTCGTAGTCGCCGGGCGGCAGGGCATCGCCCAGCGCCTCGGCGTCGAATGTCACTGACCCGGCGATCTGTGCGCCGGTGTAGAGATACGCCCAGTAATTGCCGAGATCGGGATCGCCGGCGGTGTAGATCGCCACCCAGTCGAACTTCATGCCCGGCGCGCCGGTCCACGTGGCCGTGATTGGGTCGCCGCTCGCCACCTCCGGCGCCACGGTCAGGGTGGGCTGCGCGCCAGGCGCCACAAGCGTGAACGGCGCCCGCGCAATGACGGCGCCATCGGCGCCGAGCAGCACCGCCTCGTAGGCGCCCGGCTCCAGCAGCCCGGTCCCAAACGTCTCCGCGCCGTTGATGAAAGATTCGCGCGGCGCCAGCGCCACGAGCAGTGCGTCCGCATCCGCGCCAGCCGGCACGATGCCGAGCATCTCGCCATCCTTGCCCGGGGCGTGGTAGCGCACCGTCAGGGCGTCACCCTGCGTCACGCGGCGAGCGTCCACCGCCACCAGCAACGGCGGCGTGGCGGGGGTCAGGCGCAGCGTGGAGACGACGGCACGGTGGTCCGACGGCCACGGCGCCACGGCGATATCGACATCCGGGTTCTCGGGCTCCCCCACGACCACGCTGTCCAGCGTCTCGACGCTGCCGCTGGCGAGGATCCAGTCGATGCGGTCAAAGGTTTCCCCGGGCCGGAACGTGCCGGGCGGATCGCCGGGGGTCCACGTCAGGCCGGGGCGCGTCACCGGGTCCGGGTGGGCGGCGCGGAAGGTGTCCTGCAGGCCGGCGGCGAACGCCGCTTCGCTTACCGGCCACGCCAGCGGGAACTTCACCTGCTCGCGCGCGGCAGCGGTCTCGTCGGTCCAGTCCAGCGAGGATGGCGAATTGAAATCGCCGGTCAGCACCAGCGGAATACTGAGCGCGTCCAGCTCCGGCACGCGATCCAGCACTGTCTGCATGGTGGGCAGGCGGGTTTCCGCTTCCAGCGCCAGCACCTCGTCCGCCGTGGCGCCATCGCGCACGGCTTCGGGCCCGTACGGGTCGGAGGGGAGGTGGACATTCGCCAGCGCGAAGATCGCGCCCGGCGCCGTTTGCACGAAGGTGTAGTCGCCATCCGCGCCCGGCGGGTCGATCAGCGGCAAACGGGAGATGACCTGCAGCCGCTCATCGACATACGGCCAGTTCAACATGTCGGCGATCTGGCGCGTGTTGCCCTCGGCCTCCTGCAGCCCGACGACGTCGGCGTCTGCCGCCTGAATCGCGGCAGCGACTTGCTCCAGCCCGACCTGCTGGCCGCCCACCCAGATGTTGAAGGTCATCACGCGCACATCGACCGGGGCAGCAACCGGCACGGGCGTAGCCACCTCTTGCGCCGCAGCACGCCACGGCAGCAGCGCGATGACAGCCAGCACGAGGAGCAGGTGCAAACGACGAACGACGGGCACGGCGCGATCCTCTCGTCAGACGTGGCGCAGCCGTGACGGGCGGCGCTCCTGCCGTTCACGCTACACCCGGAAATGAGCCTATACGTTACGACATCATCAGCGATGACGGCTCATGCTTGCGGCGTGCGTGAGACATTCGCCGCAGCGCCCACGCCCCCGGCGGCGTGCAGACCGGAGACATGGGTGAAGCCGTCCCGCAGACACCGCGCCGGTTCTCCGCCTACTACCCCGACCTTCGCTCCCACGATGTCGTCCCGACCGTAGGAGGGACCGCGCGCCCCCACTTCGCTAGCCCGGCCCAACTCTCCGATGTCCACCGCCGGGGTGGCACGCGGAGAGCAGGCGCCGTGACCTTGGGATTGGGGGTGGTCGATCCCTCCTGCGGTCGGGATGACATCGGGGTGAGGGAGGCCGGGGAGGCACGCAGAGAGCGGGCGCGGTGGCCTCGGTGTGGCGCTGCCGCTGTCTGCGGCTTGCGGGGCGGGAGGTGATCCAACGCTGGTGGGTGGCGCGTACTACCGGGTGTCGCCGGGCGAAAGGCGTCCCGGCGGCTGGCGGTTCCAGTCGCGGAAGGCGGCAAGCAGATGGTCACGCGAACCCGGATCGAGCGGAGCGCGGCGCAGCTTCGCAGCCACCTGCGCCACGTCGCGAATCTGCGCGAGGTACGAGACGCAGGGCGGGCAGACGGCGAGGTGCCATTCGAAGCGCTGGCGGTCGCGGGGGGAGAGGGTTCCGGCCAGATAGTCGGACACCATCTCCACGAACTCCTGACAGGGGAGATCGCCGGGGTCAATCATCGCCATGCAGACCTTTCACGTTCGCTCACGGCGGGCCGCTTCCAGCTGAGCGCGCACCCGAGACCGGGCGCGGTGCAGCAGCACCCGCTGGTTGCCGGGGGAAATCTCCAGCAGATCGCAGACTTCGGGCGCGTCGCAGCCCTCGATATCGCGCATCGTCATCACCGCCCGTTGCGCTGGCGGCAGGGCATCGATGGCTGCCGCGATCTCGGCTTGCAATTCCGCCGAGAGCGAGGCGTCTTCCGGGGTCAGCCGCCAGTCGGACGGCGGGCTAGCCCACCACCCGGCCCACGGCTCGCCCGGCGGGCGGAAGCGCTCGGGGGGCAGGGCGTGCTGTGGATCGGCCACGTCGCTCAGCGCCGAAAACGCGATGACGCGGCGTTCGCGCTGGCCCCGGCGGCGGGCCTGATTCGCCAGAATGCTGAACAACCACGTGCGGAAGGTGGAGCGCCCCTCGAAGTGCGGCAGGCCACGCAAAACGGCCAGCCATGTCTCCTGCGCGACCTCTTCCGCGATGGAGCGCTCCGGCACGAACAGCAGCGCGACCCGCACCAGCGAGGGGTGATACGCCTCGATCACCTGCGTGAACGCGGCCTCGTCCCCGGCGCGCAGCCGGGCCACCAGTTCCTGCTCGCGCTCATCCGCCGCTGCTGACTGCATTCCGCTCCCGCGCGTCCCCGGATTACCTGCCGCGAGCCGGGCTGTAACGCCTGACCCCGTTCGGGACACCAATCGCCATGCAAACCATGCCGGCTGGCCGCCAGCGTCCGTCACATCTTCTGGAGGGTAGCACCTGATGGCTGAGACACTGACCCCGGCGGTGGCCGCGCCGCCCGCTGCCGCCGCCCTCCCCACGACGTGGCGGCGCCGGCTGGCGCTGGCGCTGACGGGCCTGCTCTGCGGCCTCGTGGCGGCGCTGGCGATGGTGCTGCTGATGCTGGCCGGGCGCACGTGGCTCGGCATCTCGCCGCCGTTCGAG
>JASGGF010000048.1:0-19166 GCA_047605145.1 Thermomicrobiales bacterium
GGGTCACAGAGTTGCCGGCAGTGTTCCTCGCAGAGTTCCGGAGAACGCCGCAAACACCCCGAGGCCCCGTCCGCAATCGCAGACAGGGCCTCGGGCCGTTCACATCCGGTTGAGGGTGGGCTGGCGGGGCGCCGTGCCGGGCGCCGGGGCCAGCCCGGAGTCAGCGGGCTACAGCGGCGCGCCGCACAGCTTCAGGCACTCGACGCCCATGTCCGGGATGATGGTGCACTGTTCCCCAGTGGCGCACTGCGTGCAGGAGCCGTTGGCGATGAACTTCCCGACCTGCCGGCTGCAGTACGCCACCCCCTTGTCATTGACGCGGCGGAAGCAGTTGTCACCGTTCGTGTCCGTGCCGCACTGGTCGGCGCTCTCCGGCTGCGAGCAGACGCCGCCGTCGCAGAATGCCGTGCTGCACTGCTCGCGCACGGTACAGGTGGTCCCGGCCGCGCAGCGCGGACACTCGCCGCCGCAGACATTCAGGCAACGGTTGGTGTTCCCATTGCCCTTGCCTTTGCCTTTGCCTTTCCCCTTGCCCTTGCCCTTGCCCTTCCGCTTCTTCGCGTCGCCCTCAGCGGCGCTCAGCACCGCCAGACCGCTCGCGCCGGCCAGTGAGAGGCCGAGCAGGCGGAGCGAGTCGCGCCGCGAGGCCGCGCCGGAAAGCGCTGCCGCAATGCGATCAAATCGTGTCGTGTCCAACGTGTTCACTCCCTGGATGGTTCGCAACTGATCTGTCGTCAGTGTGGCCTGCTGGCGCGGGGCCGCCCGTCAACTGGCAGGCGGGGCGCCTGTCAAATCGGGCACACCACCCGGCGCCGGGAATTGAACCTTTTTGGACCATCCGGCCGCGCGTGCAACCGTGTAAGGTATGGGGAAAGCCGCATAGGAGAGACTGTGTTCGCGCATCAGGGGGCCGCAATGCCGGCAAAGGGGCCAGGTACCAATGAATGAAGAGGAAGTCATCGAATCGGCGTCCCCGGCTATGCGCCGGCGGCTGCACCGCCTCGCGCTCGGGTTCACCGTAGGCCTGATTGTGGTGGTGATTGCCCTGCTGCCTATTGCCGTGCGGAGTATGCAGGAGGTGCTGGGGCGCGGCCCTGACCAGCTGTACAACCTCGCCACTGGCCAGCCCGTCGAACTGCAGCAGGCCGACGACGACCAGGCAGACTCTTCCACCTATTTCAACTTCGGGCTGGTGGGCCTCGATGAATCGACCGGGCAGGTCACCATCGCCGTCTCCGGCAACCGCGCTTGCACTGACGCCTGCCCGAAACTCGACCTCGTCCTGGCCTCGCTCGATGACGACGCCGATCAGCGCCGGGGGCTGCCGCCATCCTCCACGCTTTCGTTGAGTCCGGAAGACAAGGTCTTCAGCGAATCGGTCACCCTGCCGGTGCGCGGGCAGCCAAGCCTCTACCCATTCGACACCTACACGTTCTGGATGGGCGTGGGCGGGACTGCCACCGCGTCGGACGGCACAGTGACGGAGATCACGCCGCAGTCCGCCGCCCGTATCTCCACTGTCACCCTGCAGAACCGTATCCCTGACATGATCATGCGCTCGCCGGAAGTCATCGATCCGGACCGCATCCGCGCGGTCTCCGATCCCTACGGCTTCCACACCGTCACCGCCATCACCATCGCGCGGCCCGCCTACCTGCAGGTGCTGGCCATCGTGCTGGTTGCGCTTATCGCGGTCTCGGCGGCCATGGCGCTGCTCACGCGCGGGCTGGATGAGCTGGCGCTCGGCTTCGGTGGCCTCATCCTCGGCGTCTGGGGTATTCGCTCCATCCTGATGCCGCAGAGCCTGCCCACCGTTACCGCCATCGATCTCGCGCTCTCGTGGGTGATCCTCCTGCTGCTGCTCGGCCTTGCCCTGCGCGCCGCCTTGCACTTCCTGCGCCTCAGTGAGCTGCCGATCCCGGCGAGGACGCAGAGCGGCAGGCCGCGCGCCGTCAAGCGGCGGCGCAAGGGCGGCACGGCGGAGGACTGACAGGAGCGTTGTCCTCCGCCACCGCGATGTCATCCCGACGCAGGAGGGAGCGACTTCCCTGAAGCCCACAAGGTCACGGCTCCGCTCTCCGTGTGCCACCCCGGCGGTGGACATCGGAATGCTGGCGCCGGGATAGGGAGCCTGGCGGCGCGAGGTCTCTCCTGCGGTCGGGACGACATGGTGGGGGTGAAGGCCACGGTGGCGGGCGAACAGCCGGTGTCGCGCGCTCGACGTGGCGCCAGCGAGGTGGAGATGAGTATCGTTCACCTCGTGAACGATACTCTCTCGCCGCCAGAGACCGTGCCCGGCGCCACTGCTGCCACCACGCTGGAAATCGCCCGTGAGGCGCTCGATATCAGCGCGCGCCTGCACCGCTGGGCCGCCACCGCCGTGCAGACTAACCGCAGTGAGCAGGACCCCAGCCTGCGCCAGCTGGGCGTGCTCTTCGCCGTGCGCGATGGCGTCTCGTCGCCGGTGGCCATCGCCCGCCGGTTGCGCGTGAACCGCGCGGTGGTCACCGGGCTGCTGGACCGGCTGGAGCAGCGCGAACTGGTGCGGCGCGAGCCTGATCCAGAAGACCGCCGCCGCCAGCGCGTGGTGATGACCCCCGCCGGGCAGGCCGCGTGCCAGAGTATCGGAACCGGGCTGGCCGGCGAACTGGCCGCCTGCCTCCCGCTGGCGTCGCCGCAGGATCTGGCAGGCGCCGCCCGCACGCTGGCGCAACTGGCGCAGGCTGTCGCGGCGCTGGAGGCGCAGACGCCGCCACCCGGCGGCTTCGCTCCCGGCGGGGCCACCCCGGATCTGGCCAGCGATCTGGACGCCGATCCGCCCTGAACCACTCCCTTCGCCAAGTTCCCGGCGCGCCCGCGCGCCCTGTCCTGTCAGCGTGCATCACCTACCGGGAGAACTCCCATGACCACCACCGCCGAACCCCCGATCCCGTCCCCCCCGCCCGATCCCGCGTCAGCCCTGCCCCGCCTCAACCGCTTCGATGCCAGCTTCATGGCCCGCGCCTACGACACCTACGACGCCCTGCGCGAGGAAGGCCGCGTCGTGCGTGTCGAGCTCGGCACGCCCGCGCAAGACCGCGACCGCGCCTTCTTTGGCAAGGGCGAGGCGTGGTTCGTCACCGGCTACGACGATGTTGTCGCCTACTTGCTGGATGACCGCTTCTCCGTCGATCTCGCCCGCACGATGCCGCCGGGGGATCGGCCGCACGGCGAGGTTCCCGCCGAGATCCGGCCCATCGCCCGCAGCATCATCTCCCTCGATCCGCCCGATCACACCCGCATTCGCAAGCTGGTGCAGCCCAGCTTCACCGGGCGCGGCATGGAAGCGATGCGTCCGCAGATCCAGCAGACGGTCGATGCCCTGCTGGACGCCGCCGAAGCCGAAGCTGCCGCGCGCGGCGAGGCCCCCGGTGATCGCGCCATGGAGCTGATCGCCCAGTTCGCGTACCCGTTCCCGGTCACCGTCATTTCCGATCTGCTCGGCATCCCGCTGGGGGACCGCGCCCGCGTCAAGGGGTGGACGGAGTACCTGTTGCAGGTCGATCGGCGCGGCGACGCCGCCTTCAACGACGAGGTGCGCGCCGGCCTGCGCGACTTCGTGGCGTACCTGAAGGATCTCTTCGCCCGCAAGCGCGCGGCGCCCGGCGACGACATGATCTCGCGCATGGTGCTGATCGAGGACGAGGGGGACACGCTGACGGAGGACGAGGCGCTGGCCACCGTCTTCCTGATGTACCTCGCCGGGCATGTCACCACGGTCAACCTGATCGGCAACGGCGTGGTGGCGCTGCTCACTCACCCGGAGGAGCTGGCGAAGCTGCAGGCCGACCCGGACCTGACGAAGAACGCGGTGGAGGAAGTGCTGCGCTACTGGGGGCCTATCGACTTCGTGGCGCGCCGCACCGCGCTGGAGGACATGGACCTCGCGGGAACCCCGGTGCACGCCGGCGACGAGGTCGCCTTCGGCCTCGCTGGCGCGAACCACGACCTGGCCCGCTTCACGGACCCCGGGCGCTTCGACATCTCCCGCCCCGACGCCAACCGCCACGTCGCCTTCGGCAAGGGCATCCACGTCTGCCTCGGCGCGCCGCTGGCCCGCATCGAGGGCCGCGTTGCCCTCGAAACGCTCATCCGCCGCTACCCCCGCCTCCGCCTCGCCGACCCCGCCGCTCCGCTCCAGTCGGGCGCCCTCTTCCGGGGCTTCCGAAGTATCCCGCTGCTGTGCTAGGGGGGGCGCCGGGCTGCGCCCTCAGGGGGTGAAGGGGGTGTACGGTGTGCAGGGGGAGCAAGGGCGTGCTGGAGCACGCGGCGCCCTCGCGCCGCCCCCACGATGACATCCCGAATCCGCAGATGAGGGATCGCCCACCCCTACTACGCCACCCCCAACCCCCTCGCTTCGCCCCCACCGCGAACCCCCGCCCCCACGATTTACGTACATCCCCGCAGCCATCTACGCAATTTCCCCCATAGACCGCGTGCAGATCACCCGGCAAGATACGTAGCATGGGCAACATCGCGGGATGGAGGCCCCGACGGATGGTGAACGCACGATGGATGGCCCGGCTTTCAACCTTCTGATTCAGCGACTCCGTCACACCGCCCGGCGCCGCAGCGTGCTGGCCGGGTTGGCGGGGGCCGGGTTGGCCGGGGCAGCCGCGTCCACCCCGGACGGCGCAGCAGCGAAGAAAAAGAAAAAGAAGGTCACCATCTGCCGCAACGGGCAGACGCTCTCCGTCGTCAAGAAGAAGAAGAACGCGCACCTGCTGCCCGGCGACACTGCCGGCGCCTGCGCGGCGACCGGAACGACGGCGGCCGTTTCGCCGGGCTCCACCACCTCCACCACGCCGGGGCCGCAATGCCCGGATATCCGGCCAACCGCCGATCTGCAGGCGGCCATCGATGCGGCCGTGTCCGGCTCCACCCTGCGCCTCTGCCCCGGCACGTTCCACGTGACCAGCCCCCTCTCCATCGAGAAGGACCTCACCCTCGAAGGGGCGGGGAAGAACCTGGACGAGGGGGGAACCGTCCTTGATGGCGGGGACAAGGTCACGGTGCTGGTGGTTGGCGGATCGTGCACCGTCACGGTTCAGGATCTGACCATTACCCGGGGCTTTCGCAGCGACGACAATGGTCGCCTAGGCGGTGGCATTATCAACAATGGCGACCTGACCCTGCGCCGCATGGCGGTCACCTTCTGCGAGGCGTTCACCGGTGGGGGCATCCACAACTTCAATCACACGGCGCTCACGCTGGCGGAGGGCGTCCACATCGCGCACAACACCGCGCGCGACGAAGGCGGCGGGGTTTCGACCGATGGGGGCACGATGGTCATGAAGGAGGGCAGCTTCATCGAGAACAACACCGCTGCCCGCAATGGCGGGGGCATCGTGACCTTCGCGGAGTTGACGCTGGAGGCGGGCAGTTTCGTGGTGGACAATACCGCCACCACCGGCGAGGGCGGAGGCATCCGCCACGCGGTCGGCACGCTTACGATCAGTCGTCACGCCACGGTGGAGGGCAACACGCCAGACGACTGCAATTCAATCGGTGGCGCCTGCCCGTAGATCTCGCGGAGCGCCCACAATCCCTCTCGCCGTTGTTGGCGTCAGCCCGGCGTGCCCTGAGCGCAGCCGCTTCCCCTCGCAGAAACCCGTACATCAACCCGTACATCCGGCCCTGCCACCGGTCGCGCTGCTCCGTCATGCTGCGTGAATCATCGCGACACGCACGACACTGGCGGGAGGCCCCATGGACTCGCGAAACCTCGACGCTCTCGCCCGTCTGCTCGCGGCGCCCGGCTCCCGCCGCGCCGCCCTCGGGCTGCTCGGCGCCGTGCCCGCTGCGCTCGGGCTGGTCGAAATTGCGGGGCCGGACGCAGCCGAAGCTGGGCGGCGCAAGCGGCGCAGGAAGCGGCACAGCCACGGCAAGGGTCGCCGCCGGAACAACCAGCGCGGGAAGAAGAAGAAGGCGGCGTGCCAGCCAGAGCCCATCGCCACCACCTGCAGCGGCAAATGCGGCGCGCTGGTAAACACGTGCGGCGACACAGTCAACTGTGGCGGTTGCCCCAGCGACGCACCTGTCTGCGCGAACAACGCCTGCGTGCCCTGCTCCGGCGCCAATCCCTGCCCGGATAGCTGCTGCAAGCCGGATGGCACGTGCGGCGGGGTCTGCCGCGTCTTCGTCAGCAGCAGCAAGCAGAATGGCAACATGGGAGGGCTGGCCGGCGCCGACGCCATCTGCCAGCAGTTGGCGGACGGTGCCGGCCTGCCGGGACGCTTCATGGCGTGGCTGTCCGACAGCGTCGACTCGCCCAGCACCCGCTTCCCACTCGCTGGCAGCGCCGCCGGGCCCTACGCCCTGCCCGGCTTGCCGTACGCGGAGCTGGTCCCGGACTGGGAGGCGCTGGTCACCTGCGCCTCCCCGAATGTCTGCTTCCCAGTCAATCCAGACCGCACCGAGCTGGGAACCCAGACGACGGACGCGATGATCTACACCGCCACCACCACCGCCGGTCAGCCAGCAGGCGCGTCATGCGGGGAATGGCGGTCGACGGATGGAGTCGGGGTTACCGGCGACGCCCTCGGCAATGGGCCCTCGTGGACCACGGCGGTCGCCGCGATGTGCACCTCCGCGCACCCGATCTACTGCTTCCAGCAGGGGTAGGGAATGCGCCCGGACAGAGGGGGCAGCGAACGTGCTGCCCCTCTATCCGCATCAGACCCGCGTCAGCCGGTCCCGTAGCAGCACGAAGATCGCCTTGCAGGCGGCCAGATACGCGGGCGTGACATCGCCGCTCGTGCCGCCCTCGGCGTCGGTCCAGTTCAGGAAGAAGGCGAAGTAGACCCAGCGGTCCGGCACGTAGAAGCCGCCCGCGAACGTGAGCACGTGGCTGCCCTCGAAATCGATGCTGCCGCCCTTGCCGAAGCCGTTCGCCCCCAGCGGCATCGAGCGCAGCACCGCGTCACCCAGCGCCAGAATGTTGCGGAACACCTCCAGCGTCTCCGCGTACTGGAAGAACTCGCCGGTCAGCGCCCGGCTGTAGAACGAGACCATCTCGGCCGGCGTGCTGGCCATGGTGATCGTGTCGTTCAGGATCGGGCGCGGGGTCAGTGATTCGTCCGGATTCTCAATCTGGTCCCACGTGATGCCTTCCCAGTCCTCCACGCCAAGGATGTACCCGAAGAACTGGTGTGTGCTGAGCGGAATCCGCGTCTGGGTCAGCCCGATCTCCTCGATGAACGCCGTCACCTTCTCCGGCGTGGCGAACTTCAGCACGATATCGGTGCCGGTGTTATCGCTGTGCGCAATCATCGCCTCCGCCGCCGTACGCAGCGTCACTTGCCCGCGCAGGTTGGGCGAATTGAGCACCGGCGCCGCGATGGAGAAGACACTCTCGTCCAACGGCAACTGCTGAGACAATCCCATGTTCAGTTGGCTGGAGACGGGCATGTCGCTGGCGGGATCGATCGCCGCCTCCAGCTGGCGCAGGGTCTCGGCCAGCGCCAGCGCCTTGAACACGGAGGCGATGAAGAACTCGTCGTTCTCGCTCTTGCCCGCGCTCCACTCCGGCCGCCCGGCGTCTTCAGGCGCCCAGAACAGGTAGCCCAGCTGTCCCGGCAGGCCCTTGCTCGCCTCGGCGATCTCGGCCGTCAGGCCGTCCATCACCGCGCCGCTCATTGGCGTGGCGTCCTGCGCCATGGCTCCCGGCGCCAGTTTTGCGGCGCCAAGGGCCGCTGCGCCGCCGGCGAGCAGCGCGTGGCGGCGGGACAGAGTCTCGGTACGTGCCGTCATGAATTCGGTTCTCCTCATCTCGTAAACGGTTGCTTCGTGGGACGCAAAAGTCAGGCTTCCCCCACGCGTGGAATCAGGCGCAGCCCGAGGCTGACCCAGCCGATGTCGCCATCGGCGTTCCGCATGAAGGGGATCTTGCCGGGGCCAACGCTGGCGATATCCGGCGCGATGAAGGCGAGGTCGCCCGGCGGGCTGGCCGGGAAGGGGATGGCGGGATGCCAGACATCCGGCTGGGTGATGGCCACCGCCGTGAAGGCCAGCTGGTCATCCTGCCGGGTGATGGTCAGACGCGTGCTCGGGCTTTCATACCGCCCGGTGTAGGCGTCCAGTTCCTCCGCCGTCAGCGTGATGGGCGCGGCGTCGGGCGGGATGCTCAACTGCGGCACGAGCCCCAGCTTGCCCACCAGCGGCGCCAGCGCCGGTACCTGCCCCACCGCGGCCTCGACCGCCGCGAAGGAGGCGTGGCTACCCGGCTGGCCGTTCGTCGTCACCACGATAGCGAAGTCGTGATCCGGCACGATGAACAGGTCGGTGTGCTGGCCCAGCGTGTCCCCGCTGTGGGAGATCACACGGATGCCCTCGATATCCTGCACGAACCAGTCGCGCCCGATCCACATATCCGTGCCGCTGATGGGCAGCGCCGGTTCCTGCATCGCTCGCAGGCTGGCTGGGCTGACCACGCTGGCGGGGGTGCTCACGTCGCCGTGCGCCATGTGGAAGCGCGCGTAGCGGATGACATCGCGCGTCGTCGCCCAGATGGCCCCCGCCGGGACCGCCGAGCCCACCACCCACAAGGGGAGTTGCACCGTGGTCACCACCTCGCCGTTGATCGGCATGGTGATGTGCCCGTCAGCGTACAGGCGCCGCAGCACGGCCTCGCGCTCCAGCAGCGTGTCGCCCAGCCCCAGCGGGCCAAAGAGCAGGTTGCCCATGGCCGCGCTGTAGGCCGTGCCAGTGACCACCTCGATCAGGCGGCCGAGGATCGTGAAGCCGACATTGTTGTAGGAGAAGAACGCCCCCAGCGGAAACTCCTGCGGCAGCGCCGGCAGCCGTTCCGTCACGTAGCGGGCCAGCATATCGTCGTTGAAGCCGCTGTCCCACGTGTCGTCGCCGAAGAAGCCGCCGGAGTGATCCAGCAGATTGCCAATCGTGATCGCGGCGGCAACCTCTTCGTCCGCCAGCGTCAGCTCAGGCAGCCACGTCCGTACCGGGTCGTCCAGATTCAGCGCGCCCCGGTCGATGAGATGCCAGATGGCCGTGCTGGTGTACGTCTTGGTCACCGAACCAATCTGGAACAGTGTCTGCTCCGTGACCGGCCGCAACGATGACAGGCTCTCCACCCCGAACGTCGCGTGCTCTTCGCGGTCGCCCCACAGCACGCCCACCGCCGCCCCCGGCACGTGGACCTGCTGCATGCCGGCCACCAGCGCGTCCGCCACCGCCTGCATCTGCGGCGAGGCGTCGGCAGCGAGGGTGCTCGGCATGGGGGCGAGCGGCGCGGCGATCGCCACGGGTGTCGCCGCCGGGGTTGCTGCTGGAGTGGCGACTGGTGTCGGCGGGGTCTGGGCGGCGGTGGGCCACGCGGGCCGGGCCGCTGCCGCCGCAGTCACGGTTGCCGCCGCCAGAAGTTGGCGGCGTGTGATCCGGCTTGAGGTCATCGGGTGTGGACGCATGGCGTCTCCTTCGGTGACATCGCGAGTCTGGGCAACAGGGCGCTCACGGTGAGCCGCCGGGGTGGTGGTCACGGCCTGATCGCCGCGCCTTTAGAGCACGCGGTCGAAGCCGCGACCTGGGAAGAGGATATCCGCCAGCCGCATGAACAGCAGCGAGCCGCCGGCGCCACCCTCGGTGCTGCCTTCGTTCGCCACCGTGACAATGGTGATGCCGCTGGCCGGCTCCTGCATCGACCACGAGGAATAGCCGAGAATGCCGCCGCTGTGCCCCTGCAGCCCACCAAGCTCCAGCACGCCCATGCCGTAGCCCGCATGAATGGGATCTTCCACCCACGGGATGATCTGCAACCGTTCGGCCTGCGTGGCGGGTGATAGCAGATCGCCCGTCAGCATCGCGGTCAGCCACGTGTGTTGATCCGCCAGCGTGGAGACCATCGCGCCCGCCGCCCACGCCACATCCGGGTTGGAGCGGGTGACATCGCGCAGCGGCGCCTGCGTGGCGCCGGCGGCGTACCCGCGCAGGTATGGCTCCGGCATATCCGGCGTTGTGGCGAACGATGTGCCGGTCAGCCCCAGCGGCGTGATCAGGCGCGTGGTGATCTCCTCGGCGATCGTCTTGCCGGTGACCTGCTCCACGATCAGCCCCAGCAGGACGTAGTTGGAATCGGAATAGACCGCCTGCTCACCGGGCGCGAAATCCGCCGCGCCGTGCGCCCGGATAATCTCCACCACCTGCTCTGGCGTGAAGGCGATCAGCGGGTCTTCCTCGTAGTCCACGGCGATCAGTGGGTCGTAGATGTAGTTGTAGACGCCGCTGGTCATGGTCAGCAGGTGGCGCAGGGTGATGCGGTCGCCGTTCGGGATGCCCTCGATGAACTGGCCCAGCGTGTCATCGAGGGAGAGGTCGCCCTCATCCACCAGTTGGAGGATGACCGTCGCCACGAACGTCTTGGTGGTGCTCGCGATCCGGTAGTGATCGTCCGGCGCCGGTGGTTGGCCGGTGGTGATGTCGCTCAGGCCCGCCGCCAGCGTCCACTGCCCCTGCCCCGGCATCCAGACGCCCGCGATGGCCCCCGGCGTCCACGTCTCCGCAAGCGATTGCAGCGTCGCCTGCGTCAGCGCGAGGGAGAGTTCTGCGGGCAGGGAGCTTGCCGCGGCCGCCGGCGTGGCGGCCGGCGTGGCGGTCTGCGCTGCGGCGTGCGCCGGGCGGATCAGCCCGGACATCAGGCCAGCAATCCCCACTCCACCTGCCTGCAGCGCCTCGCGACGAGAAATGCCGCTCCGGGAGCGCTGCGTCGTCTGCCGTGACGTCATTGGTGCGATACCTTTCATATGGCCCCGTACGCCATCGTTTAGGGGGCCGGTGGTGGCGTTGTTTCCGGAGCGGCGAGATGCGGCATCCGCGCCCGCAGGGTGTCGTAGATCGGCGCATTGCCCAGCATCTGCGGCACGATGGTCGCGGCGACGCTCGCCGCGAGGATCGGGATTAGCGGCGTCATTGTCCCCGTCATGCCCAGCACCACCAGCGCGCCGGTGAAGGGCGCCCGCACCACGCCGGTGAAGAACGCCGCCATCCCCACCAGCGCCCCCATCGTGGGGGAGAGTGGCAACCCTGGCACGAGCATCCCGGCCACTTGCGCAAAAATGGCGCCCACCACGGCCCCGATGACGAGCAGCGGCGCAAACAGGCCGCCCGGCGTTTGCGCCGCGTAGGAGAGCGGACCCAGCACCCACCGCGCGGCCAGCAACGCCAGCATCATCGGTATCGCGATCTGCGTATCCAGCACGGCCTGAATCAGCGGATCGCCTCCACCCACCAGATTTGGCTCGAACCACGCGATGAGGCCCACCACGCCGCCGATGATGGCCGCCCGCACAGAAACCGGCACGCGGTGCAGCGCCGCAGCGCCATCGAGGAAGGCGATGATCGTCTGGTTGTAGGCCGCCCCCAGCGCCCCGAGCAGGATGCCCAGCCCCACGCACGTGATCACGGTCAGCAGGTCTGGTTCCGGCGGATCGATCACCGTGAAATCGACCGCGTCCCCCAGAATGGCCCGCGCCACCAGCACGGCTGCCGCGCAGGCTGCCAGCGTCGCCACGACGAGGCGCGTGGTGAAGCGGCGCGACAGCTCCTCGAAAACGAAGGCGATGCCGCCCAGCGGCGTGTTGAACGCCACCCCCAGCCCGGCTCCCGCCGCGGCGCCCTGAATCAGCCGCACATCGTCCTCGCTCAGGCCGGCGCGCTGCGCGATGCGCGTGCCGATGGTGGCCCCCAGTTGCACCGTCGGCCCCTCGCGCCCGAGCGCCAGCCCGGAGCCAATTGCCAGAACGCCACCGACAAACTTCACGGGCAGCACCGCCAGCGGCGCCGGCGCCGCTTCGCCGTGCATCACCGCCTCCACGTGCTGCACGCCGCTGCCGGCCGCCAGTGGCGCGAAGCGCTGCACCAGCCACGCGGCCAGCGCCACCAGTGCAGCGGCCAGCAGGACCGGCGCCACCCAGCCCCACAGCGGCCACTGCCGTGACCAGTCGATCACGACGCTGCGCGCCGCCGTGGCCTGCAGCAGGAAGATGCGGAACGCCGCCCCCACCACGCCGGTCAGCAGGCCACTGATCGTCGCCACCAAAGCGATGACCGCGAGGGCGCGGCCACTGACGGCAATCTCGTCTCCGGAGGGTGCTGGGTGTTCCATGCCGCAAGCGTAGCGAGCGCAAGGGCGCGCCCGCTACGTCGTCGCAATCAGGCTAGCCGGCTCAGCAGTCCGGGGCCATGCTTCGTCAGATACTCATCGGAGAACCCGGTGGCGGTTCCCTCCGGGCCGATCAGGAACGAGATGGCGCTGCGCCCGAGGGCATTTTCCCCCACCGGTTGCCACGAGAAGGTGTCGCGGTCCCAGGGTTCCAACGTGAATTCCCGCGCCACCGGCCCGATCCGCATCACCAGCCCGTCTGCGCCCGCCGCGATCTCCACGGCGCCGTAGTAGTCGTTGCCGAACGCGCCGGTGTACGCCTCGTCCGGCAGCGGCGGCGCGGCGTTCGCCGGGGGCGTGCTCCAGTCGCGCACCACGCTGTAGCGCTCGGCCTCCTCAGCGGCGGCGAAGAAGCCGCCGGCAAACTCGAGCCAGTCCCGGGAGATAGCGCCGGTGGTCGCCAGCTCAAGCACGCTGATGCCCAGCGCCTCCGGCACGCCGACCGGCGCGCCGTTGGTGAGCACCAGAACGCCGAAGCCGGAGCCCGGCAGCATGAACACGGAGGTGGCGGCCCCGAGCGCGAAGGCGCCAGAGTGCCCCCACTGCACGGCGCCGAAATCCGTAAAGCTGATGTTCAGCCCCAGGCCGTAGAACCCGGTGCGCTGGTTGGCTATGTCCTGCGGAATGCTGCTGACCGCCTGTGGCCGGTGCATGGGATCGAGCGCGGCAGTGGGGATCAGCTGTTCCCCGTCATAGGCGCCCTGACCCAGTTGCAGCCGCACCCACTGCGCCAGATCGGGCGCCGTCGCGCTCATGCCGCCGGCCGGCGACTGCGGATCAGGATCGCGCTGCATCGGCGCCACCACCCAGGCGTCGCCATCCTGCACGTGCGGCGTGGCGTGATTCGGCGCCGCCAGAAAATCGGCCAGCCGGGCGCTGGAGCGGCTCATCCCCAGCGGCTCGTACAGCCGCGTCTGGCAGAGATCCTCCCACGTCGTGCTCTGCGAGGTGGCTACCGCCACGGCGGCGGCGGTCAGGCCGAAGTTCCCGTAGGCGTACCCGGCGCGGAAGGGGTACGCCGGCTCCAGATAGCGGAGGCGGGCCAGAATGTCCTCGCGCTGGAACCCCAGATCCTCCAGCACATCGCCCGCGTGATCCCGCAGGCCGGCGCGGTGGGCGAAGAGATCGGCCAGCGTCACGTGCTGGGTGGTCCAGGCGTCGTGCAGTGTGAAGCCCGGCGCCAGATCCGCCATCGTCGTGTCCCAGGTAATGTCGCCGTCGCCAACCACGGCGGAAACCACCGTTGCCGCGAGCGGCTTGGAAACCGAGGCGAGCAGGAAGATCGTCTCGGCGTCGACCGCCACCTCGTTCCCGAGCTCCCGGACGCCGAAATACCCCTCGTAGACCACCGCGTCGTCATGGACGATGGCGACCGCCATGCCCGGCACGCCGGTGCGGTCCAGCATGGAGGCCGCCAGCTCCGGCGCCTGCGCCACCACCTCTGCCACCCGCTCCGGGGTCACCTCGCCCGGCGCGCCCGGAGCCGCTGGTTCATCGGCAACCGGGCTCGCCTCCTGCGCCAGCGCCGCGCCAGCGCCCAGCCCGGCCGCCACCGGGGTCAGGGCGGCCAGCGCGCCAGCCTTGGTCAGGCGCCGCCGGCTGAACGCCGGGCTGTCCAGCGCAGATCGCGTGTCCGTGTTCTGATTGGCCATCATGTCCTGTTCCTTGTTCCGGTCCGCCGGGCGCCAGCGTCCCCGGCGTGTTCGTGCTCCGTCATGAGCATATCGCCGCCGCTGTCCGGCATCGTGATGCGCTATACGGGGTTTTGTACGGGGATTCCGTGATCTGTGTCACAGGCGACATGGAGGGCGGGGTGTGGTCCGCACGTCGCCGAGAGCGGCAGACGCAGGGGCTAGAGCAGCCCTGCCGACAGGGCAAGCGCAGCGGCTTCCCTCCGCGTGCGCACCTCCAGCTTGCCCAGCACCGCGCTGACGTGCCAGCTGACGGTGCGCGGCCCAATGAACAGCGCATCGGCAATTTCTCGGTCGGTCTGCCCGGCCGCCAGCAGCCGCAGCACCTCGCGTTCGCGGCGCGTCAGGTGGTACGGCGACGCCGCTGGCGGTGGTGGCGGCTCGGGGCCGGGCGATATCCCTGCCGCGATCTGCAGCGCCTGACCCAGCGGTAGCTCGCGCCCAGCTGCCCAGCCTGCAGCGAACTCGTCGTCGAGCAGTGTTTCCCGCAGGGTGGCGAGCGCCCGTTCGGTCGCCGCCCGGTCCGCCGTCAGCGAAACCGCCAGTCCCACCCGCTCCCGCAACGCGGCGGCGGCGCCGTACAGGCGCACCGCCTCGCGCGGGTGGCGCCACGCCGTTGCCGCCCCGGCGATCCCCGAGAGCGCCTCGAACACGACCCGCATGTCGCCGCGCTCGCCGGTCCGGGCCAGGCAGGTCTGGTACTGGGCCGCCATCGTCTCCAGATCGTCCTGGTCCTTGGCCAGCCCCGCCAGGTCCATCAGGGCCCGGGTCTCCGCCAGGTCGAACCCCTGCCCCTGGTACGCCGCCAGCGCCGCCTCGTTCAGGGACCGGGCGGCGGAGAAATCGCCCCGGCCGCGCGCTGACATGCCTAGATTGGCGAGGGCCCGGCCCAGCATCGCCGCGCGCAGCCGGGGGTCGGGGATGCCGTGGGCGGCGTCGCGGCCCACCTCCAGCAGGTCTTCGGCCGCGTCGTAGCGCCCCTCCACCGCCAATATGGCGCCGTACGTGGTGAAGGCCATCGCCCGGTCGAAGGGGTCGTTCGATGCCTCGTTCAGCGTCAGCGATTCCCGGCCGGCGGTTTCCGCCCGCGCGAATTCGCCCTGAAACCCCAGCAGAATGGCGGAGATCAGCAGGAGCCCGCCCAGATGGGGGGCCGGCAGCGCCGCGCGTTGCGCCAGCGCCCGCTCGATCCACGCGGTCGCCTCACTGAACCGGCTGTACGCCAGCCAGTAGCCCCCCAGCGCCGCCGCCATCCCGGCGAAGTCCGTCGCTGGCCCCGCCTCCGCCAGCCAGGTCAGTGCGGCGCGCAGGTTGGCATCTTCCGCCGCCAGCCGCTCCAGCGGCGCGCGGGCCGATTCGGTCGCCACCAGCGGCCGCAGCGTGTCGGCCAGCGTGCGGTAGTAGCGCGCGTGCAGCGCCCGGCTGGTGGCCTCGTCACCGGGGGGCAGCTGCTCCAGCCCGAACGCGCGGATCGTTTCCAGCAGCCGGTAGCGCGGCTCGCCATCGCTGCCCGTCTCCCGCACCACCATGCTCTGGTTAAGCAGGGCGTCGAGCCGGTCCAACACCGGGGTGGGGGAAGGCTCCGGATCGGTGTCTCCCAGCCACTCGGCGGCATCCAGCGTGAAGCCGCCCGTGAAGATGGCCAGTCGCCGGAAGAGCCGCTGCTCCTCCGCGTTCAGCAGGTCGTAGCTCCAGGCGATGGCGTTGCGCATGGTCAGGTGCCGGGGCGGCGCATCGCGGTTGCCGCCAGTGAGCAGCGGCAGCGCCTGCTCCAGCCGGTCATGCAACTGCCGGGGCGGCAGCAGCCGGGTGCGCGCCGCCGCCAGCTCAATCGCCAGCGGCACGCCATCGAGCCGGGCGCAGATGCTGGCGATCAGCGGCGCGGCCTGCGCATCGACGGCGAACGCCGGATCATGCGCGCGCGCCCGCTCCACGAACAGGCGGCCCGCCCCGGACGCCAGCAGTTCTTCCGGCGTGGCCTCGGGGCTCGCCAGCGGCAGCGGCGCGACCGGGAATTCGCGCTCGCCGGAGATGCGCAACGGCGCGCGGCTGGTGACCAGCAGCGTGGCGCCGCCCTGCCGCCCCAATTGCGCGATGATCGGCCCCGCCCCGGCGATCTGCTCCACGTTGTCCAGCACCAGCAGCAGGCGCCGGGTGCGCAGCACGGCGGCGATCTGCGCCAGTTGATTCTGCCCTGCGCGCTGGCGCAGGCCCAGCGCCTGCGCGATGGCCGGGGCCAGATCGGCGGCGCGAGTGACCGCCGCCAGATCGACGAAGATCGCGCCGTCCGGCAGCGCGTCCCGCATGGCCGTTGCCGCCGCCAGCGCCAGCCGGGTCTTGCCGATCCCGCCGGGACCGGTGAGCGTCACCAGCCGCGTCGTGGGCTCCCGCAGCATCGTGACCAGCCGTTCGACGTCACCCTCGCGCCCGATCAGCGCTGTGCGGGGTTCCGGCAGCGGGTCCGCCAGATCCGGCGCGGTCAGCCATTCTGCGGCCCGGCCGCGCGGCATCAGCGGCAGCGGCAGATTGCGCCGCCGGGCAAAGCCCACCACGTCATCGTAGGCAATGCGCCACGAGACCCCGGTCCGCGTCGCCGTCAGCTCGCCCACCGTGATGGCGCGGCGGATCGTCGCCGCGCTCAGGCCCAGTGCAGCAGCACTCTCGGCGGTGGAGAGCGTGGAGGCCTCTGGGGGCGGGCGGTCCGCCAGACCATCGAGCTGCTGGTCAGATTGCGCCCCAGCCTCGTCGTTCATCGTGTGTGCCCCGGCGCATGCTGAGAAGGGTGCTCTGCGTCGCGGGCAAGTTTACCGGAGTGCGCCAACGTCTACGGCCACCCCGGGAGCTACACCAGCTCTGCCCCCAGCGTCGCCTGCCAGTGCCGCAGCCGCGCCTTCAGCGCATCTCGCCGCAGGACCGGCGCGATCTCGTCATCCAGCCGCTCCAGCACCTCGAAGCGGAAAGCGGTTTCCCCGTGCTCCCGCCACGCCTGCTGCATTGCCCGGTTGCCCTGCCCGCCGAAGCGCATGGTGAACCACAGCCGGTTCTGGATGGTGTCCAGCGTCGGGCTCTGCCCCACCCACGCTTCGCTGCTAGCCGCGCAACGCACGACATAAATTCCTGCCGGACTCGTGCGCTCCTTGTAAGCCGCCTTCACCGCCTTGCGTGTGTCGTGCATGATCGTGAACTCCATTGCCGGCTAATGCGCCGCGCCGCCGCGCCTGCGGGTAATATTACCCGGATGATAATTGCGCACAAGAGAACGTCGCGTCGTATACACAGGAGACTGCTCATGGACGACCACCTCGCACGGCCAGTGACTGCGTTCGTGGGCGACCGCTTGCTGCTGGCCGGGCCGATCAGCGCGGTTGGGCTGGCCGTGCAGGTTGCCGTGGCCGCAGACGGCCCCGACGCCGTCCTCACCTTCGACGACGCCACCGGCCGCGTCATCGACATCGACATCCGCGGCACGCCGCAGGAATTCATGGCCCAGCTGGCGCGCACCGCCGCCCGGCTCGCCGGTCCGTCGCCAGCTTCGGGCGCGCCCAACGCCTCGGCGCCCGCCGTCACCCGTGGCCGGGGGCGCCCGAAGCTGGGCGTGGTGGGCCGGGAAGTGACCCTGCTGCCTCGCCACTGGGAGTGGCTGGCGGCGCAACCCGGCGGCGCCTCCGTTGCGCTGCGCCGCCTCGTCGAGGAAGCGCGCCGCCGCGACGACCCGGCGCAGCGCTCCCGGCAGGCGCAGGAACGCGCCTACCGCGTCATGTCCGCCCTCGCTGGCGACCGCCCCCACTACGAGGAAGCCCTGCGCGCCCTCTTCGCCGGCGACCGCGCGCGGCTGGAGCAGGAGATGGCCGGGTGGCCGGAGGACGTGCGGGAGTACGTGCTGCGGCTGTTGGGATCCACGCCAGACGAGACTGCGCCGTCCACATGAGGCCGGCGCGAGCGTTCCGCTATTCGCGTTCGCCCGCTGGTGACGCGTCGTTTTCCGCCGCCGTCTCGTTGCGTGGCTGGCGCGCCGTCCACAGCAGGAGCGCGTCCAGTGCCGGGCACAGGGCTTCCCCCCACGGCGTCAGGCGGTATTCCACGCGCGGTGGAACCTCCGGAAAGACGACGCGCTTCACGAGGCCATCCCGCTCCAGTTGGCGCAACTGCTGGGTCAGCATCTTCTGCGAAATCCCGGCGATCGCCCGTTCCAGTTCGGAATATCGCAGCACGCGCGATCCGAAAAGGTGGAACAGGATGATGAGCTTCCAGCGCCCCTCCAGCATCGCGAACGCCTGCGTTACGCCGGCGGATGCCGCGTCGGGCGTCGGGAAGAGCAGCGAACTTTCCGGTGCGTTTGCCACGTTCTCGTGCGTACTTGTCATGGAGCCAGTGTAGGAGCAGGATGGTGGGCGGTCCCGCGCTTGCGGGCGAGACGGTTTTGCCGTATCAGGAGATTTCAGCATGTCGTTCGCTCTGCCAGATGCCATCACCCGTTACTACGCCGGCAAGAACGGCCGCGACTATCCCGCCGCGCTGTCCGCCTTCACGCCCGACGCAGCGGTCGGTGATGAGGCGCAGCAGCACGTGGGTCACGCCGCCATTGGCGCGTGGATGGCCGACACCGCCGCCCGCTACAACGATCAGTCTCGCGTCATCAGCGCCGAGACCACCGGCGACGTCACCCAGATCGCCGCCGAGGTCACCGGCAACTTCCCCGGCAGCCCGGCTGTGCTGCGCTACCGCTTCACCCTGCGAGATGGACTGATTGCGCGGCTGGAGATTGATGGTTAGGGGATCATGGTTTGTTCCGATAAACGGTTCTGCAAGACCAAATAGGAACTAGTTGTGTGTTAGACTGCAATTACGAGGATGCGCGTGCTTCGTTGCTCTCAGTGGCTAAGCAGAGGTGCTCGGCTCCGTTCGCGCGGGAGCACGAGCTGGATCGGTGATCCCCCCATCGCCTGTTCCAGTACGCCCTCCAATCATCTCTGCTGAGCCACTGCGAGGGGATTGAAACCTATTCGGGCTGGCAGATAGGGGAGGCGCCCTGCTGAAGCGGTTCTGCGCAATAACCTCGCAAACTGAGAGTGATTGCGCAGAACCGCTTTGCTGAGACTGAGGTAGAGGCCGGCTGGTTTCTACCCCAGCCCCGCCAGCGTCGCCTCGATCTCCGCGCGGTGCGGGATGCCCGGGTAGGCGCCGGCTCGCGTCGTCGCTAGCGAGCCCGCCACCACGCCGCGCCGGGCGGCGGTGAAGGCGTCGCCGCCGGCGGCCAGTTC
>JASGGF010000049.1:0-18891 GCA_047605145.1 Thermomicrobiales bacterium
CCAGATCGACATGGCGTTACGAGGCGGCCGGCGTCATGACCGCGGCGCGCGCGGCCTCCCGCGCGGCGACATCGGCGCGGGCCTCGCCCAACCAGCGCTGCACATCGGCCAGCTGCGCCGCCACGCGGTTCGGGGCCACGCCGCCGGGGACATCGCGCGAGCGCAGGCTCTCCAGCGCGGTTAGCGGCGGCCTTTCTGTGGCGAAGAGCGGGTGAACGGCGGCCCATTCGGCGTCGGTGAGGTCGGCGAAGGTCTTGCCCTCGCTGATGCACTGGCGCACGAGGCGGCCGGTGATTTCGTGCGCCTCGCGGAAGGGGATGCCGCGCCGCGCCAGCAGGTCGGCGGCGTCAGTGGCCAGCGAGAAGTCGGCGATAGCGGCTTCCGCCATGCGCTCGCCCTGCCACGTCCCGGTGCGCACCATCGGCGGCAGCACATCGAGCGTGGCGAGGACGGTATCCACGGAATCGAACAGGACCTCCTTGTCCTCCTGAAAGTCCTTGTTGAAGGTCATCGGGGTGCCCTTCATCGTCGTCAGCAGGGCTACGAGATTTCCGTAAACGCGGCCCGTCTTGCCGCGCGCCAGCTCCGCGATGTCCGCATTCTTCTTCTGCGGCATGATCGAACTGCCGGTGGAGAAGGCGTCCGAGAGGATCAGGAAGCGGAACTCGGCGGAGGTCCAGAGGATGACTTCCTCGGAGAGCCGCGAGATGTGCATCCCGATCATGGCGCAGGCGTAGAGTGTGTCGAGGATGAAGTCGCGGTCGCCGACGGCATCCATGCTGTTCGCGGAGAACGCGGCGAACCCGAGGTCGGCGCGGGTGGCCTCGCGGTCGATGGGGTAGGTCACCCCGGCGAGGGCGCCGGCGCCGAGCGCCATCACGTCGGTGCGGCGCAGGGCGTCGTTCAGGCGGTCGAAGTCGCGGCCCAGCATGGCGACGTAGGCGAGCAGGTGGTGGGCCAGCAGCACCGGCTGCGCGCGCTGCAGGTGGGTGTACCCCGGCATGGCGAGATCGGCGTTGGCGGCGGCGGTTTCGGTGAGCGCGTCGGCCAGATCGAGCACGCCGTCCATCAGCGCCAGCAACGCGCCTTTCGTCCAGAGGCGCATGTCGTTGATGACCTGATCGTTGCGGGAGCGCCCGGTGTGCAGGCGGCCGGCGGTGGCTCCGACAATCTCGCGCAGGCGGCGCTCGACACCGGTGTGGACATCCTCATCGGCGATGGTCAGCGCGAAGTCGCCGGCTTCGTACTCGGCCAGCACTTGCCACAGGCCGCGCTCCAGCTCGGCGGCGTCCTCGTCGCTGATGATGCCTTGCTTCCCCAGCATGCGGGCGTGGGCGATGGAGCCGCGCACATCCTCGCGGATGAAGCGGACATCGAAGCCGACCGAGGCGTTGTAGGCCTCGAGGCGACGGTCTGGCGGCGTTTCGAATCGTCCGCCCCACGCCTTGACCGTTCCCGCCTGCTCCGACACGCGCTGCTCCCGTGCTGCTGTTTCGCCCGTTCCGGACCCGCTGCCCGGAAGTTGCGAGAATAGCACCGGCCCCTGCGCTCCGCGCGGGTCATATGAGGAGGAGTGCAACGTGGTCACGCTGGTTACAGGCGGGAATGGCTGGGTGCCCAGTCACGTGATTCGGCGGCTGGCGCGCGCCGGGGAAACCGTGGTCAGTTACGACGTGATGGAGCCGGATGGCTACCTGCGCGAATTTCTGGGCGAGGACGCCGCCAAGATCATCTTTGAGACGGGGGATGTCACCGACCGGGCTCGAATGCTGGAGGTGGCGCAGCAGCACGGGGTGACCAGCATCGTCAGCGCCGCCGCCATCACCCCGCGCGTGGACCGCGAGCAGCGGGAGCCGGACACGATCATCGCCGTCAATCTGGGCGGGGTGGTGAACGCGCTGGAGGTGGCGCGGGCGCTGCCGGGATTCCGCCGCTTCGTGCAGATCTCGTCCTGCGCGGTCTTCGGCGATGACCCGGACGCGAAAACGCGCGATGAGGATGCGCCCGCCAACTCGACCAACCTGTACGGCATCACCAAGCTGGCCGGGGAGCGCGTGGCGCTGCGCTACGGCGACCTCTTCGGGATGGACGTGATCGCGGTGCGCCCGAGCAACGTCTACGGCCCGATGGAGCGCTTCACGCCGGGCTACGTGGGCGCGACCGAGCTGCGCGAGATGCTGCGCCTGCACTTCGAGGGGGAGCCGATCCGGGTCTCCACGCTGGAAGGGAACTACCGGGACTGGACCTACGTCGAGGATATCGCCGAGGGCGTCGAGTTGGCGTGGTCCTTGCCGGCGGCGCCGGAGCACCGGGTCTTCATCCTCGCCGCCGGGCAACAGTACCCCGTGGGCGAGGTGTTGGCGCTCTTCAAGGAGCACCTGCCGGGGCTGCGCTACGAGGTGGCGGCGCCGGGCGAGGCGAACGTGGAGGTGGAGCCGGTGGCGGGGCCGTTGGCGCTGGTGGGCCGGGCGGAGGCGGAGCTGGGCTGGACGCCGCGCACCTCCCTCGCGGACGGGATGGCCGAGTATCTGCGCTGGATCGCGGCCAACGGTCCCCAATGACCAGATAGGGCGCGCGCGGCGATTGCGCCGCGTTTGCGCCGGGTGCTACGGTCAAATCCTGTGCATATCCGCGCGTGCCTCCGCCCCGGGGATACCCCAGCCATGTTCCGCCCCCGCCTGTTGCGTTTGATTGTCGCCGGCCTGCTCTGCCTCCAGATGGGCGTGGGGCCAATCGCGTCTGCGCAAGATGGTGCGTGGCGCGAGGGCGGCAAGGTGGTGGGCACCACCGGGCTGAATGTCCGCGCCTGCCCGAAAGCGTCCTGCGAGAGCGTGGGGCTGGCGCAACTACGGGACGACATCATCGTTACTGGAGAGGCGGAGAATGGCTTCCTGCCAGTGGAGTGGAAGGGCAAGGCGGGCTGGGCGTGGGCGCTCTACGTCGCCACGCCCAGCACGGGCACGCCGTTCCTGATCCGGGGCACGCCGGGGTGTGACCGGGTGGCCTTCCTCTTCAATATCGGCATCGGCGACGAGATGCAGATGGGCGCGCTGGAGTGGTTGGCCGATAACGATGTGCCGGCCACCATCTTCCCGATGGGCTGGTGGGCGCAGGCGAATCCGGACGACATGAAAGAGATGGCCGATCTTGGGTTTCTGATCGGGACGCACGGCGACACGCGGGGCAATTTGCCCCAGTACAGCGACGACGACATCCTCAAGGACCTCAAGGACTCGCAGGTTCACATCGAAGCGGCCTCGGGTCAGCCCATTGCCTCGTACTTCACGCCGTACGCGGCGGATATGGATGACCGGGTGCGCAGCATCGTGGCGGGCGCGGGGTTCCTGCCCGTGGCGTGGGATGTCTCCGCCGCCGACTATGGCCCGGATATCGACGCCGACTACGTCTTCGAGCGCGTTGCGCCGAACGTGATGGACGGCACGATCGTCGAGTTTCACCTCGATGGCCCGGCCTCGGCGCAATCGACCGCCATCGCGCTGCCGTGGCTGGTCGAGAACCTGCGCAACAAGGGGTACACCTTCGTCACCATTCAGGACATGGCGCAGCCGTGCGGCGCGCCGATCCCGGAAAAGGCGACCCCGCAAACGAGCGCCACTGCCGCCCAGAGCGCGTCGCCCGTGGTACCTTCAGGCACCCCCGCCTCGACGACAACGCCGTAGCGTTCGCGCTGCCGGCGCCGCTTGGCGTATGCTTTGTGGAACAGGTGTTCGCATTTCCCGCAGTGCCCCGTTTCACGCGGTAGCCATGAAGGCCGAGGGCTCACGTGACGGCGCCAATCTCCAATCCGGGATCACACTCATTCGCTGAACGCATCAATCGCGTCTACGCCGATTTGCGCCGCGACGGCGTGCCGGTGGCGGATATGCGCCGCGCGCCCGCGATGGAACTGCAGTTCGCCGGCGCCGGACAGCTTGGCGTCCGCTCGGCGGCAGGCGGCGCGCGCACCGGGATCGAGCCGGTCGAGGGCCACATCGTGGCGCGGCGCATCCCGGTGATTGCGCCGCGCGATTCGCAGCTGCGCTACTTCCTCGATGGCGCGCAACGCACCTTCGCCGTGATGCGTGCCGGCCTGATCCCCGTTGCGGCGACGGTGGTGGCGGCGGGCGTGCTGCGCCGCGATCCCACCGGCGATGGCGTGCTGGAGCCGGGCACCATGGCGCTGGAGCACTGCTGGCTGATTCCGGGAATCGCTGATCCCATGTTGGACGACTTGCGCGCGCGGGTGCAGGCGGCGGGGATGACGGTCGTTGACCCGCTCCGCAACCACGACGTGGGCGACGAAGACACGGGGTTCGACTACGGGCGGCTGCACGAACTGGCCTACACGGCGGCCTCCGACGAGCGCTCGCGCGTCGAGAAGGACGTGCTGGATCGCTGGACGCGGCGACCGGAGTGGCGCCTCGATAACGATGACTGGATCGTGGTCGATGGCCGGCTGGAAATTCCCGACCTGCGCACCATCGGCCTCGCCAAGCAGTTCACCGAGATGTACCTGACCGGTGAGGACGCCGTGACGCTGCTCGGATTGCCACCGGGGTACCGCACGACGGCCTTCGCCGCCGGCGCTACGCGCTACCGCGGCGAGGCGGCCAGTGAGCGCATCATGTGGTACATCCGGTTGTGGGACGCCGAGGGGATGGACGCCCGGCACTCGCTGGTGCGGATCGAGGCCCCGGCGTCGGTGGTGACGACGGAAGAGATCGATCAGATCTCCAGCTGGATTTTGGCCGAGCGTACACCGCGTGCCACCGGTGATGCGCGCTGGGCGACGTTGCTCTACCCGGTGCACCTGCTGGAGCGGATGCTGAAGCGGCGGCTGGATGTGGATACGCGCGGCTGGCCGGGGGCCTAGGGGATGACAATGAGCTACACCGAGACCCTGTCGAGCGGCGCGGCGTTCTCCACAAACGGCCACCACCCGGCGGTGTCCTCTTCGCCGCAGATGAAGTACGCCGGCTTCGTCGATGCGGACACGGGCGTCATCGGGCGCGTGGTGGGCAGCGAGAAGGAACCTTCCGGCGCGCATGTCTTCGCCTTCTGGGCGGCGGACGACGCCACGACGCTCGATGTCGGGCACATCGTGGTCGCGTTCTCGGAGGACGCGGCGGTGATTGGCGTGGTGGACGAGCCGCGCCGCTTCTCTGACATGAAGAGTTTCCTCGACGATTACTTCGACCGGCGCATGGAAGAGGGGCTAGGCGGCGAGCTGATCACCCGGCGCCCGGAGATGCTGGTCTTCGTGGTGCGCGTGCTGGCCACCCGTCACCTGCGCGACGACGTCGATTCGCACCGCCCGGCGGTGGGCGGGCCGGTCTACTTCGCGACGCGCGAGGCGATCGACTACGCGCTTGGGGTCAAGGAGTTCAGCGGCATCCCCATCCCGGCGCTGCTACACACCAACGGCAACGCCGAGCGCGACGAGTTCGGCGTTGAGCGGCGGACGGCCGACGGCAATGTGCTCTTCCAGCGCTCGCCGATCTGGGTGGACAGCGACTACCTGCTGGGGCCGGAGGCGGGGCACGCCAACTGGACCGGGCAATCCGGGCTGGCGACCAAGACGAGCCACGCCGTCTTTCTGCTCAGCGCCGTCTTCCAGAAGCTGAAGGCGGAAGGGCGCAGCGTGGCCGCGCTGATGTTCAACGTCAAGGGGCCGGACCTGCTCTGGCTGGACAAGCCCGCCGTGCCGGAGCCGGGGGACGCCGCCGCCTACGAGACGGTGGGCTCGCGCCCGCTGCGCCAGCAGGACCTCGACGCCTACGAGGCGATGGGGCTGGCGCCAGCGCCGTTCGACGGCTGCTTCCGCATCTTCGCGCCCTTCAAAGCCAATCAGGCGCCGGGCGACCGTGGCGACGCGGATGTGCAACTGGACAAGATGCGCGGCGGCATGGCGGGCAAGCTGAACACCATCCGCGACAAGCCGGGCCAAACAGGACCGCTACACCCCATCCTGCTCGACCTTGAGCCATTGCTCGGGATTCCTCACAAGCTCTTCGACTTCGGCGATCTGGACGACAAGCTGAGCGGGTTTATTTATGAGATGAAAGCCCTCGGCATCAAGTCGCTCAACCAGTTCGACGAGCAAATGGCCCTTATTGACGCCTACTTCGAGAGTGAAGAAGGGAAGTCTGAGTGGCACGGCCACCACAAGTACACGATCCAGAAGGCGAAGAACCGCTTCAACGGCCTGCACAACAAGTTCGGCGGTCTGCTCTCGCGCTCGGTGGTCCGTTACGGTGATCTGCCGCAGGTCGATGGCGCCTTCACCGATCAGGAGTTGCGCGTCGTCGATATCGCTGATTGCAAGAGCGACGTGCAGGAACTGTTGGTGACGCGGGTCATCGACCGCGTCTGGCGGATGGCCGAGCAGCAGACGCTGGGCGTGGACACGGTCATCATCTTCGTGGACGAACTGAACAAGTACGCGCCGGCGGGCGGGCAGGGCGGCCTGCGCGACACGCTGGTGGATATTGCGGCGCGGGGACGGCACCTGAACGTGGTGCTCTTTGGCGCGCAGCAGTTCCGCTCCAAGGTGGACGGCGAGATCCTCGGCAACTGCGGCACCTCGTTCTACGGCCGAGTGGGAGACGAGGAGCTGGTCAATTCCGCGTACCGCTCGCTGACGGAGACGACAAAGCAGGAGCTGCTGGGCCTGAAGAAGGGGCGGCTGCTCAGCCGGCACGCGCACTTCCGGGCGCCGCTGTTCGGGACGTTTCCGCTGAAGCCGACGATTGATGGCATGATGGGCCAGCGCATCTTCAACGGGCAGGGCGCGGCGAAGGTGGGCCACCCCGGCGACGGCCTGTGGACAGTGCTTCGCAACATCCCGGACTTCCCGGAGAGCCGGTTGCCCAGCAAGCACGAGGTGCGCACCGCCTGCGACGGGATCGATCCGAAGCGCATCGAACAGGTGTCGCAGCAGATCAACAGCAACTACGGCAACGGGCTTCCGAATCCCCGGGCTGACCCGTGGGGCAAGGCGCAACAGATGCTGCGCGACGCCCGGGCTCGCCAGTGAGCGCGCTCAACCGCGCGACGCTGCGCATCGCCCACGTCGCCGACACGCACCTCGGGTACTCTGGGGCGGGCCGCAGCGACCCGGAAAGCGGGCGCAATCAGCGGCTGGTTGATTTCGAACGCGCCTTCGAGGCGGTGATCAGCGACATCCTGACGCGCGATGTCGATCTGGTGATTCACGCCGGGGACGTCTTTCACCACACTCGGCCGGCGTGGAGCACGCTCGCGCACTTCGTGCAGCAGATGCGGCGGCTCGATGCGGCCGGCATTCCGGCGGTGGTGATCGCCGGCAACCACGATACGCCGCGCCTGCGGACGACCGGGTCGCTGTACACGCTGCTGGGGTTCGCCTTGCCGCGCGTCGAGTTCATCACCGGCTATGCATCTGACTACCGGACCTTTCCGGATCTCGACCTTGTCGTGCACGGCGTGCCGCACGGATCGCTGGTCAACCCGGACCCGCCGTATGTGTTCGAGGAGCCGGGCCAACGCAACGTCGTGGTGACGCACGGCGTGGCGGCGGGCGCGAAGATGGCGGGGTCGCGGGAACAGGGGGAGACCGACCTGCGCGGCAATCTGCTGGACACCACCTTCGACTACGTGGCGATGGGGCACATCCACCTGCGCCAGCAACTGGGCATGAATGCCGTGTATAGCGGCTCTACGGAGCGCACCTCGTGGGGCGATCAGGGGGCGATGACCGGCTACGCGCTGGTGACGCTGGGTGAGCCCGGCAGGCTGCCGCAGATCGAATTCATCGACACCCCGGCGCGCCCGATGGAGACGCTGCCCGCCATCGACGGCGCCGAGCGCACCGCGCGCGATCTGGCGGACATGATCCTCGACCGCGCCGGGGCGCTGGGGCTGCCGGAGGCGATGGTGCGCGTGGAGCTGCGCAACACGCCGCGCCCGCTCTTCCGCGAGGTGGACGCCATCGTGAGGCGGGAGACGGGCGATGCGGCGTGGCAGATCCGCCTGACTGTGCCCGGCGAGGTGCTCGATCCGCTGGGGCGGGATGGGCCGCAAAGCATGGCGGACCTCAACCCGATTTCGATGTTCCGCACCTACGTCGCGGGCAAGCGTGATAGCGGCGCCTACGAGATGGCGTTCGCGGACGCCTTCGAGACGCAGGGCGTGGCGGCGCTGGAAGGGGCGATCCGGCGGCTGGACGAGGCGACCGCCAACGAGGCGACGGCATGATCATCTGCTCGTTGGAGATCAACAACTACAAACAGTACGCCGGGGAGCACGTTATCGAGTTCCCGGAGCAGGGGATCGTGTCTGTGACGGGGCCGAACGGCGCCGGCAAGACGACCCTCTTCGAGGCGATCGAGTGGGCGCTGTATGCCCCGCGCACCATCCCCCGGGACACCGTGCCGCCGCACGATGGCGTCGGCAAGACGGTGGTGCGGGTGACGCTTCAGGACCCGGCGGACGGTGTGCGCTACACGGTGCAGCGCGAACTCCGGCCGAGCAGCACGCAGGCCGAGGTGTACCGTGAGGACAACCCCGGCGAGCCGCTGGTGCAGGGCACGCGCGAGGTGACGCGCTACGTCACCCGCACGCTAATCGGGCTCTCGCACGACGCCTTCGTCTCAACCTTTTTCACCCGGCAGAAGGAACTCCACTTCTTCGGGGACCGCAGCGACACGAAGCGGCGCACGGAAGTTGCCCGGCTGCTTGGGCTGGAGGCTGTGCGCGAGGCGCAGCAGACCATCGGTGAGGGGCGCGGGGCCAAGAAGAGCGAAGCGAACCTGCTCCGCTCACAGTTCGAAAACGCCGTTGCAGGGCGCGATCTCGACGCCGAGGACGCGGCGGCAGAGGCGGCGCTGGCGGCGGCGCGCGAGCAAGAGCAGCAGTCCGAGCACGCGAGCGATGCGGCCGGTCAGGCGGCGGAGAACGCCCGCGCCACGGTCGAACACTGGCGCGACTTGCAGGCCCAGCACGCGCAGTTTGGCCGCCAACTTGCTGAGGTGGGCGGCAAGGTGAGGCTGGCGGAAGCGAGCCGGGATGGCGCCCGGAACGATCTGGCGCGGCTGGAACAGCGCACCGCCGAGCGGATGGACCTCGCCAGCGTCGCGACGTTGCTGGGTGAGCGCGAGGCCAGCGTGCAGCGGCACGAGGCAGAACGGGAGCGCGCCGCGCAGGCCGCTGCGCTCCGGGAGCGCCAGCAGAAGGCCGAGCAGCAGGTGGGTGACGTCATCAAGCGCGCCGCCGCGTTGACCCGGGAGCGCCCGCACGCAGTTGCGGCCTATCCGGATTGGCGCTGGGACGTGCACGACCAGCCCAACCCGACAGTGGGGCTCCAACGATTGACGGGGGTGGCGGCGGATGTCGATCCGCGCCAGAGCCGGGGCCGGGTTACCGCGTTAGAACAGGTCGCGTTGGCGGCCGCAGAGGTGGAAAAGCGGGACCTCACGCTGCGGAAGTTTCACGACCTCCGGGACTCGCTGGCGGCGCAGTTGGACGCCCTGCTGGCTACGGGAGAGCCAGCGCCGGCCATTGAGGCGGCCCGCGCGGCCATCGAAGCGGCGCACACGGATGTACGCGCCGCGCAGGTCGAGATCGCGACGGCGCAGACGGCGCGGCGCGAGGCGGAGCGGGTGGCGGCGGAGCTGGAGGCGCACGCCGGAGACGTGCTGTGCCCCATTTGCGCCCGCGAGTTGGACCCGGCTGACGCGGCGCGCCTGCTTGCGCAGCGCCGAGCGGAAGCCGCGCAGTTCGTGCAGGTGGAGCAGGCCGGGGCCGCACGCATTGCCTCGGCGCGCGCGGCCATAGCCGAGGCCGAGCAGCGGCTGGCGGCGGCGCAAGCGCAGCAAGACGAAGTCAACAAGATCGAAGGCCGCCTCCAGACGGGAGCCGAGCGGATCCGGGAGGCGCAAGAGGACCGGGAACAGGCGGCGGATCACCTTGGTGCCGCGCAGCAGTCCGCTGACACGACATATCCCGTGAAGAGCCGCGAGTTTCAGCAGGTCCTAAAGGGCGCTCAGGCGGCGGCGGAGCTAGAGCAGTGGTTGGCGGCGCAGACGGGAGTGCTGGCGCAGTTCGCGCGAGCGCTCGGTGATGCCGATGCCGACCGGCAGGACAGCGTGCAAACTCTGCGCGAATTGGGCGAGGTCGCCTACGACGCGGTGGCGCACCGGCAGGCGGTAGACGACGCGAACGACTCGCGGCGTGCCGAGACCCTGATTGGGGCCTTTGACCGGGAGTTGCAGCGGCGCGACGAGTTCATCACGCGGCAGGCCGCGGCGGAGGCCGAGCTGGGCGTGTTGGGCGCGGAACTCGCGCTCGTGCAGGGTGAGCAGGCGGCGCTGGGCTTCAGCGCGCCCGCGCTGGCGGCGGCCCAGGCCGAGGTGCAGACGGCGCAGCGGGAGGCGAACGAGGCGCGCGAGGCGTGGAACGGCGCGCGGCAGGTCGCGCGTGATGCGCAGTTGGCGCTGGAACATCTGCGGCGAACGCACGCCAATTTGGCGGACCTGCTGGAGGCCGCGGACCGCTGCGCGCGAGAGGCCGACGAGCTCTCGCGCATGTATGACGAGTTCGCGGAGTTCGACCGCTACGTGGCGACGCAGGTGGGGCCGCTGCTGAGTGAGACGACCGAGCGGTTGCTTTCGCAGGTCACGAACGGCAAGTACGGCCACGTGCGCTTCGACGAGAACTACGGCATTCACGTTTATGACGGGGACGAGGCGTTCCCACTGAGCAGCTTCTCTGGCGGCGAGCGGGACGTGGTAGCGCTCTGCGCGCGGCTGGCGCTCTCCGAGATCGTGGGATCGGCGGCGACGCGGCCGCCGCGCTTTCTGGTGCTGGACGAGGTCTTCGCCTCACTGGATGTGGAACGGCGCGAGCAACTGTTGGAGACGCTCGGCGTGTTGGCGAGCGGTGGGCATTTCCGGCAGATGTTCATCATCAGTCACGTCGAGGATGTGCAGCAGTCTCCGGTGATGCAGGAGGCGTGGGCCATCACCGAGCGAGACGGCTCCAGCCGGGTTGATCGCCCGTCGTTCTTCGGCGCGCCGTTGGAGGCGGACTAAGCGGGTCGCGCCCCCGCCGCGCCCTATACTCCGCGCAATTGGTCGCAGGGTCGAGGGAAGGGTCAGGATTCGATGGTCGCCGCCGCAACGCCGTATTACGCGCTGGAACAGGCTCAGGATGCCGCCCATGGGGGCGAGGGCTGGGCGGACCGCGCGCCATCTTCTGATCAGGAGATGGGCTCCGTCTGGACCGCCTGTGGCGTCGGCTCCGAGTGCGGCACGCTGCGCGCGGTCCTGATGCACCGGCCCGGCCCCGAGGTCGAGGGCATCACCGACGCTGACGCCGCCCTTTGGCACGCCATTGTCGAGCCGGAGCGCGCCCGCGAGCAGCACGACCGGCTAACCGAGCTCTACCGCTCGCACGGCGTGACCGTGCACGAGCTGGGCGAGACCGCGCTGGACAAGCCGAACTCGTATTTCTGCCGCGATGTCTTCTGCATGACGCCGCGTGGCGCCATCCTTGCGCGCCCGGCTTCAGCGTCGCGCGCGGGCGAGGAGCGCACGGCGGCGGCGGCGCTGGCGCGCGTGGGCGTGCCGATTGCGCACTCGGTGCTGGGGACCGGCACCTTCGAGGGCGCGGATGTGGCGGTAGTTTCGCCGGATCTGGTGTTCGTGGCCGAAGGGCAGCGCACCAACCGCGAGGGCGCCCGGCAGGCGGCGCAGGCGTTCCGTGATGCGGGCGTCGAGCAGCTCGAAATCGTGCAGTTGCCGTATGGCACCGGTCACCTCGATGGCATGCTGAACATCATCGACAAGGATCTGGCGCTGATCTACCCGACGCAGTTGCCGTGGCGCATCTACGAACTGCTGCGGGCGCGCGGCTTCCGCTTCATCGACGTGCCGGACGCCGGCGAGTGCCGCCACGGGATGTCGGTCAACATGGTCCCGCTGACGCCGGGCGTGGTGGTGATGCCATCCGGCAACCCGGTCACGAAGGCCACGCTGGAGGCGGCGGGCGTTGAGGTGCTGGAGGCCGAGGTGGACGAGCTGATGAAGGGCGCCGGCGCGGTGCACTGCATGACCGGTGTGATTCACCGGGACGCGGTCTGATCATGGACGGCGGCGGGGGCATCGCGGCCCGGTTCACGTGGCATCCGGAGTTCCAGAACCGCACGCTCTTCGACGTGCGGGCGGAACTGGTCGATGAGATCGATGCCGACCAGCGCGCCTACGCCATGGCGATAGACGCCGCCGAGACGAAGGAAAGCGACGTGCTGGCTTCCATTGTGGCGCTGGACCGCAAATGGGGCGTCTACGACATGGGCTGGGTTGAGGCGGATCCGGGCACGCTGGCGGATCGCATTCTGGCGTGGCGCTGGGAGCAGGAGAAGCGGCAGGAGCTGTTCCCCTTCTCGGAGATGCGCGCCGCCGAGCCCTTGCCGGAGATCCCGCCACAGCAGGCGGAATGGTTAGGCTGGCTCAAGCGTTTGTTTGGGAGAGACTAGCGATCCGTTGGTCGCTGGTCGCTGTCGTTCGCGGAGATACACCACCCCCATGTCTACGCCAGAGGCCGCCCTGCGGCATGATCTGCCTGCCGTTGACGGCGACTACATGCTGGAGCAGACCGCCGCGCTCTGCCGCATCCCGTCGCCGACCGGGTTCACCCGCGCCGCGCTGGATCACGTCGCCGGTGAGCTGGCCGCGCTGGGGCTGGAGACACGGCGCACCCGCAAGGGCGCGCTGATCGCGCAACTGCCCGGCGGCGATAGTGCGCTGGGCGGGCGTACCCTTTCCGCGCACGTCGACACGCTCGGGGCGATGGTGCGCGACATCACCAAGGGCGGCAAGCTGAAGCTGACGCGCATCGGCGGCTACGACTGGTCGACCATCGAGGGGGAATACTGCCTCGTCCATGCGCACGGGCAGGAGCCGATCAGCGGCACGGTGATGACCAACAAGGCCTCCGGCCACGTGCACGGCAGCGAGTTGGTCGATCTGAAGCGCGATGAGTTCACCCTTGAGGTGCGGCTGGACGCGCCAGTCACCAGCGACGATGAAGTGCGCGCGCTGGGCATCGAGGTCGGCGATTTTGTCAGCCTCGATCCGCGCACGACCGTGCTGCCAAACGGATACATCAAGTCGCGCCACCTCGATGACAAGGCGTGCGTTGCCATCCTGCTCGGCGTGGCGAAGGCGGTCACGGAAGGGACTCTCGCGCTGGCGGCGCCGTCGTACTTGTACATCTCCAACTTCGAGGAAGTCGGGCACGGCTCCTCGGCGGGGCTGCCGGAGGGCACGGCGGACCTGATCGCGGTGGACATGGCGGCGGTGGGCGAGGGGCAGACCTCGGACGAGCAGGCGGTCACGATCTGCGTCAAGGATGCTTCCGGTCCGTACGACTACGACCTGAGCCGGCTGCTGATCGATGTTGCCCGCGCCAACGAGCTCGACTACCGGGTGGATACCTACCGCTACTACGCCTCCGATGTCAGTCAGGCGCTGCGTGCGGGCTGGGACGTGCGCGGCGGGTTGGTGGGGCCGGGCGTCGATGCCTCGCACTCCTTTGAGCGCATGCATCAGGACTCGCTGGTGGAGACCGCGCGGCTGCTGCTGGCCTACCTGCTGACGCCGGAGGCATGACCTTCTCCGGCCAGGAGCCTCGCCGGGGACGCGCCTTTCCGCTGCTGGCGCTCGTTGGCGCGGTGGCGCTGCTGCTGGCGATCTCCCTGACCTGGGCCGGCGCCAAGGAGCAACCCCGCCCCGACCCGGCGCCGTGCGCGCAGGGGGAAGGGCTTTCCTCCGCCTGCCGGGCGCTGGCGGAGCAGGCGGCGACCCCGGTGGTTGCCGAACCCCTCGATGGCGACCCGCTCGATGGCGAACCTGCGGCGACTGATGACCGACCACGGCGCCGCCTCCCAGATCCGGACAACGCTACCGCGCTGGCGATCACGCAGAGCGGGCGGCAGAAGGACACCCCGAACTCGACCGTGCTCTACGACGGCAACGATGCCACCATCTGGACTCCCGGCGATCTGCCGGAGGCGTGGGTGTGGTTCGATCTTGGGGACGCCGAACAGGTGCGCAACATCCGCTGGCTGGCGGAGGGCGACGGCGAGGTCGAGGTCTCCATCTCCAGCGACCACCGGACGTGGGCCGTGCTGGACACGCTGCCGGTCGAGGCGGGGTGGCAGGAGATCACGCTACGTGAGGATGCGCAATATGTGCGCCTGACGCTGCTGCCGGACGATGCGACCGAACCCGTGGCGCTGGCCGAGGTCGAGGTGTTCGGTCGCGAGCGAAAAGCGGACGCCGAGCTGGCGCAGGACGCGAACGACCGCCAGAAGAAGCGGGAACAGCGCCGCGCGGCGAAGCGGGCGCAACAGGCAGCCTCCGACGATGCAGCCAGCGACGCGAGTGGCGACGGCGGTGGCCGCAATTCGGAGCCTGAGATTTCAACACGTCCGGGCAAGACGAAGTGCTCCGGTTCTCGCGAGCGGTGCCGCGCCAAGCCGGGCCGGGTCGAAGTCAACGACGACTGCGATGGCAACGGAACCTGCACCATCGACATCCGCGCGGATGGCGGCAGCGCCACCTGCGACGCCAGCGGCGGCAGCAAGAACAAGGCGGGCAAGGGCGAAGGCCGGCGCAACTACGACAACGGCGGCCGTTGCGAGGCAACCGCCAACGGCGGCAGCGTGACCATCGGGGATGTCGATCCTTGACGTGACCACAGCGCAAAGCAATGAACGTTGCGCTGCCAACCCCCTCGTGTCTCGAGCTTGTCGAGAGACCTCGCCGGTGCAACAAGTCAACGAGGTCTCTCACGCTTGCGGTGAATTGCATCCGGAACGGCCAAAACGACGAAAGGCCCTCACCCCCAGCCCCTCTCCCGATGCGCAGGAGAGGGGAGCCGATCAGCAGCGTCGAAGGAGACGTTTGGCGTCAACGTGCCGAATCCGGCGCCAGTGTCAGGGACAAAAAGCCCCTCTCCCGCGCATCGGCTGACTAGGGTAGGTATTGGGAAACAGGCTGTGCTCGAGGCGACGGCCCTCACCCCCAGCCCCTCTCTCGATGCGCGGGCGAGGGGTTGGGGTGAGGGCTCGTCGGTGTCGTGAAGCCGCCCATTCCTCAATACCTAAAGGGAGAGGGGTGGCGGCGAGGGGTCGACGCCCCCGCGCTCGTTATCGGGCGCGGGGGCGTCGAGTATCTACGGGAGTTCCGTAACCGGGGTCCGGGGCTATTCCAGATACCCCCGCAGCTTCCGGCTGTAGCTGGGGTGCCGCAGCTTGCGGAGCGCCTTTGCCTCAATCTGCCGGATGCGCTCGCGGGTAATGCCGAACTCGCGCCCGACCTCCTCCAGCGTGCGAAAGCGGCCATCCTCCAGCCCGAAGCGCAGCACGATGATCTTGCGCTCCCGCTCCGTCAGCTTGCTCAGCGCGTCGCCGATCTGCGTCTTCAGCAGCTCCTGCGCCGCCAGCTCCAGCGGGTGCGGCATCGAGTCATCCTCGATGAAGTCCCCGAGGTAGGCATCGCCATCTTGCCCCACCGGCGCTTCCAGCGAGACCGGGTGGCGGGAGACTTCCAGCACCTGCCGCACCTTGTCGTCGGAGACATCCATGGCGCGGGCGATTTCTTCCTGCGTCGGCTCCCGTTCGAGGATCTGCTGCAGGCGGTGCCCCGTCTTCTTGACCCGGTTGATTGTCTCGCCGACGTGCACCGGCAAGCGGATGGTGCGGCTCTGGTCGGAGATGGCGCGGGTGATCGCCTGCCGGATCCACCACGTCGCATAGGTGCTGAACTTGTAGCCGCGCTTGTAGTCGAACTTGTCCGTCGCCTTCATCAGGCCGATGTTGCCTTCCTGAATCAGGTCAAGGAAGGACAGCCCGCGCCCCACGTACTTCTTGGCGACGGAGACCACAAGGCGCAGGTTGGCGCGGATCAGGTGGGCGCGGGCCAACTCGCCATCGGCCTTGTCCGCCTCCAGGTCCGCGCGAATGTCCAGCGGCAGCGTGCGATCGAGCAGGCGCTGCTCGGCCATACGCCCGCGCTCCATGCGCGTGGAGAGCCAGACTTCCTCATCCATTGTCAGGAGGCTGGTTTCACCGATCTCTTGCAGGTAGAGGCGAACGGAATCGCCGACGCCCACACTGGTAAAGGTGTCATCGGCTTCGGCACGGGCAGCCTCCTGCCGTTCGCGCCGGGCGAGGGAGCGGGACGCCCGCTTCGCTTCGGGGGCAGGCGCCGGAGTTGGCGCGGCCGGCTGCTGGTCGTAGACCTCGATGCCCTCGGCCACAAGCGCCGAGTAGAACTCATCGAGCGAGTCGAGCTGTTCCTCTGCGTCCGGGAACGCCGCAATGATCTCATCCGCGAGGATGTATCCCTGATCCTTTGCCTTCGAAAGCAAGCTCGAATCCATTGGAGCGTGTCCACCTCTCGGGCGAGCGCAACGCCAACCAGCAGAAGGCCGGTTCGTGGCGATGCAGCGAATGGAATTCCCGTATCAATCCGTGGGGCAGGTGTGGTGTCGCGTTGGCCGGGAAGCCGGGGCGTACCTGCGATGTGGAAGCGTGAAATGGATTTCCGCCATGTCCAAAAACGCGCGAACGAAAGCCCCACGCGAATCGCGTCGGGCGGTTCCGGTCACACATTAGCTGGAGATGTGCGGGTGACAGCTCATGGTCCTCCTCATTCCATCGAGCGTTTATCAATTGTGAATCCAGTCTAGTAGAGGGGGGAAGCGGATTCAAGCGATTGCATACAAAAAACTCGACAAACCGTCCAAGTACCCCGACGCTCTGTCCGTACATAGGACATTCCGCCAGGAATTTCTCGCAGAAGTGGTTCGTCTATCCTAACCTGCCATGATTCAGGGCCTTCGGCGAACCAGTGGTCCGAGGGTTTGCCCCGCGTGCGAACCGGCTTCCGAGCATGCGCTCCGACGGAGGGCAGCCCCTCGCATGGTTGCTGCGGTCGGTGGGCCGCCGATGGTCGCCAATGCCAAGGCCCACGATATCCGAGACCGGCTGCCGATTCTTTACGTAAGGAAGGCGCTTGCCACGGATGCTAGACTTTTCCGGCTTGTTTTCGGCTCAGCGCCAGCATTCACCCTCCATCTGTCATCGGCAATCGGGAGCACATCGCACTATGTCAGGACATTCCAAATGGTCCACGATCAAGCGTCAGAAGGGTGCCACTGACGCGAAGCGTGGCCAGCTCTTCACCAAGCTCGCCCGCGAGATCACCGTCGCCGCCCGCGCCGGCGTGCCCGATCCGGATGCGAACGCCGCCCTGCGCATCGCTGTCCAGAAGGCACGCAAGGAGAACATGCCGAAGGACAACATCGACCGCGCCATCGCGCGCGCGTCCGGTGCCGACGGCGGTGCCCAGTACGAGGAGATTTTCTACGAGGGCTACGGTCCCGGCGGCACCGCGATCATGATCTCCACAATGACCGACAACCGGAATCGCACCGTTGGTGAACTCCGCGCCGTGCTCGTCCGCGCGGGCGGCACCCTGGGCGAGAACGGCAGCGTCTCATGGATGTTCGACCAGACCGGCCAGATCGTGATCGGCGCGAACGGCAACGATCCGGAAGAGCTCATGCTCGTCGCGATCGACGCGGGCGCGACCGATGTCCAGTTCGACGAGGAATCGATCGAGGTCTATACCGAGCCAGCCGACCTCCACAAGGTCCTGGAGCAACTGACCGCCGCCGGATACGAGCCGGAATCCGTCGAGCTCATCATGAAGGCGAAGGATCTTCTCGCACCGGAGCAGGACGTTGCCGTGAAGGCGCTCCGCCTGCTGGAGAAGCTCGAGGATCTGGACGATGTCCAGACCGTCTACTCCAACATCGACATCTCCGACGACGTGCTCGCCGCCGTCTCCTAGTCCGCGCGCAAGGGCCAGTCGATGCCGTCCACGAAACCCATCACGCTCGGCATCGACCCCGGCACCGCGATCCTCGGCTATGGCGTCATCGCTGGCGACCGGCAACCCGAATTGGTCGATGTCGGCGTGCTCGAAACCTCCAACGATCTGCCAATGCCCGAACGGCTCCTGCGCCTCCATGAGGGGTTGCAGGCGTTGTTCGGGCATTTCCGGCCGGATGCGCTCGCCATCGAGCAGTTGTTCTTTGCCAGGAACGTGACCACCGCCATCGCCGTCGGCCAGGCGCGAGGCGTGGCGCTGCTCGCCGCCGCCCAGGCGGGTGTCCCCGTCTCCGAATACAGCCCGTCCGAGATCAAGCATGCGGTCGTCGGTTATGGGAAGGCGGACAAGCAGCAGATTCAGGAGATGGTTCGCTTGTTGCTCAACCTCCAGGCGGCACCCCAGCCGGATGACGCCGCCGATGCCCTCGCCGTCGCGCTCTGCCACGTCCAGACCATCCCGTTCGCGGCGCGCGTCGCGGGTGGAAGGAGCTGACCGATGGCCGCAATCCGACTCGACCAGGCGATGGTCGAACGCGGCCTCGCGGATACGCGATCCCGCGCGAAGTCGTTCATCATGGCGGGCGACATCCTCGTCAATGGAGAGAAGGAGACTCGTGCCGGACGACCCATCGCGGCATCCGATCTCGTCACGTTCAAGGAAAAGCCTCGCTTCGTCAGCCGAGGCGGCGAGAAGCTCGACCATGCGCTGGAATACTTCGCGATCGACGTCTCCGGCCTCGTTGCCGCCGATCTCGGTGCCAGCACCGGCGGCTTCACGGACTGCCTGCTCCAGCGCGGTGCGGCGCGAGTCTACGCAGTCGATGTCGGCTACGGGCAGCTCGACGAGAAGTTGCGCACGGATGACCGCGTGATCGTGATGGAGCGGGAGAACGCCCGCTACCTCGAATCGCTCCCGGAACCGATCGCGATCACCTCGATCGACGTCTCGT
>JASGGF010000050.1:0-18868 GCA_047605145.1 Thermomicrobiales bacterium
GTGGCGGCGCACGCTGCCGCCGTGGCCGCGTTCGCGGGGGTAGCGATGCCGATGCCCATTGCGCTGCGCCCCCAGCACGAAGCGCTGCTGGCGGCCCACCGCGCCGCGCTGGGCGCCGCGTTCGCCGTCGCCTGGGAGCGGGGCGCCGCCACGCTGCCCGAGGCGTTCGCCGATCCTGTGGCCGCCGCGCACCCCTGAGGCGCCGGCTGCGCCAACACCCGGCGGTGGGTACACTGCCGGCCGGATTCCACCTCTCTCGACCGATCCTCCCAGCGCTGCGCGAAGCGCGTGGCGCCTCCCAATGGAGTGGCGATGCGCACGTTTCTGCCGTGGCTGCTGGCGCTGACGTTTTGCCTGGGCGCCGGGCTCGGCCCGCGCGCGGCTGGGGCCGAGGGCATCGATGGCCCGCAGACGGTCTACCAGAGCGCCGAGTTCGGTTACGTGTTCTTCTGGAACGCGGACGAGTGGACCGTCACGGAGCAATCCGCCCAGCCTGGCGTCGATCAGGTCTCCCTCATCAACACGGCCGGGGATCTCGCGTTCACGGTTTACGGGTACACCGCGCCCGGCACGACCCCGGAATCGTGCATCAACGATGGCCTCACCCAGATGGCCAACACGCCCGGCGTGACCCGTGTGGAGAATCTGGAATACCTCGGGACGGAGCCAGAGGTTTTTGCCTGGACCGAACTCTCCGGCGCGTCCGGCGCGCGCGCTGACTACTTCGTGGCGTACACGGCGGACACCGGCCCGACCGCGTTCGTCTTCGAGGATTCGTGCTACCAGATGGGGGCCAGCGACGCCCTGATCTGGACCTCGGTGCGCCAGACCGCCGCCAGCTTCAACGCCGGCAGCAATCTGCAGCCGACGCCATCCCTCTCGCTGGTGCTGCCGCGCTGGACCTGGACCGCCGATACCCTGGAGGACTTCGGCCTGAGCGCCTCGTCGACCTCGGATTCCGCAATCATTCCGTTCCTTGATGGCAGCGAGAAAGGCGCCCTGACCAATCTGCCCTTCGGCTCCTGCGCCGGTCCCACCACGGTCGTGGTGGTGGGCGAGGGGCTGGGATACGGGAATTTCGTGATTGACCCGAACGCTTTCTCCCTGACCAACGGCGCCCGGCCCACCGGCGTGACCTGGCTGAGCCCGCCCTTCCCGCCCACCGACAGCGCCGCGCTGGCGAGCGGCGACAAGGCCGTGCTGCGGCTCGATTTTGCGGAGAGCGCCTCCCTGCAGTTCACGGATACGAGCGGGGTCAGCTACCCGCTGGGGTCCGCTGGCGGCTGCGGCGGTGGTGGCTCCATGCCGATCCGCGTGCCGCTGGAGTAGCGAGCGCGCAGGCTGCCTTACAGCGGCGCCGGGAAGAGGGTGGTGAGCGAGCGCCGGAATACGCAGACCAGCGCCACGGTGGGGAGAATGCCCACGACCGAGGCGGCGGCCAGTTCGTGCGGCATCCCCGAGAGCAGCGGCGCGACCGCGACCGGGAAGGTGCGCGCCGATGACCCGGCGGTGAGGAACTGCGCCAGCGCAAACTCGTTCCAGCAGCCGACGAAGACGACGACCGCCGCCGCCGCGATCCCCGGGCGGGCCAGCGGCAGCGCCACCCGCACAAAGGTCTGCCATGGCGTATTGCCATCCACCCGCGCGGCCGCCAGCACCGCCGGCGACAACCCGCCAAAAACGCCCACCAGCAACCAGAGCGCCAGCAGCACGCTGATGCCAACATAGGCGGCGGCCAGCCCGTACCACGTGCCCAGCAGGGCGAGGCGCGCGTACAGCCAGAAGAGCGGCAGGACGAACGCCACCGGCGGGTACACCCGCCCGACGAACAGGGCGAACAGCAGCGCGGAAACGCCCCGCAACCGTCGCTGCCGCACGGCATACGCCCCCGGAACCGCAACGGCCAGACTCACCAGCGTGGCGACCACCGCCACCAGCAGGCTGTTGGCAAACCCGCGCCGCACGAAATCGGCCTGACTATCGGTTGGCGAGAGCAGCCACGCGAAGTTCACCGTCGTCGGCGGCCACGGCAGCAGCGGAGTGATCTCCTGCAGCCGGATCGCCTTTGATGACAGCGCGAGGTAGCCAAGCCAGTACAGCGGCACGGCGGTCCACAGCACGAGCAGCGCCACCCCGCCGTAGATCAGCGCCGCCCGCGCGCGCCGGGACGCCGTCATGCCGCTATCCCGGCGCCAGAAGCATCCGGGCCCTGCGACCAGTTCGGGCAGCGGGCCGTCGTGACCGGTCAACGACCGATCCCGAAGCGCCTTTCCCAAGCATCGCCGAATTTCTCGCATTGCCCAAGTTTGCCACGCCTGCTCCATGCTCTGGCGTGCCCTCACAAGGCATGAACCATCCTATCAATCAGGAAGTCAATAACATCATCTGCTGGTAAAGTTCCAGGCAATACACGATGAGACATGCTCGTATGGTCTTGATACGAGCAAAATGAGCGCCAGCCCTGCCGAGCCGCCCGCTTCCATGCGCTGTCGCCACCATCACCTCGCGGGGCGCTGACGCCTCGATGAACTGCGCGACTTCACGATGCGCCAAGACCGAAGACGTGTTGGAAGCACAACACGCTGCAAGAAGGATTCGGTTTGAGATGGCAGAACTCTTTGTTGCCGGCACTGGCTTCGAGACCGACAGCGAACAGGCCACCGCCGCCCTGCTCGAGCAACTCCCAAAATCATGGCTGGTTGTCGCCAACAAGTTTCTCGTACGCGGCCATGGCCAGACGTTCGAGATCGACTTCATCGTCATCGGCGATCATCGCATCATGGTGCTGGACGACAAATACTGGCGCGGGAAGATCACCGGAACTGCGGAGACGTGGACGTTGCACCGCACCGGGGAGTCGAGGCGCAGCCCATTCCATCAAGTAGAGCGCAACCAGCGACAACTGCTCGATTTTCTGCGCGGGAAGGGCGTCTCGATCCCGTACGCCACGATCCAGCCCATCATCGGGGCATTGGTCATGACCCATCCAGATAGCTCGGTGCACATCTCCGACCCCCGCGCCAAGCACTGCCTGATGAACCGGGAGAATCTGCTGGAGAAGCTCCGCTGGCTCGACGATGAGGGCGCGCGCGCAGGGTTTGATCTGGCGCCGCTCCGCCCATCGCTGCGTAAAGCCATCGTCGAAAGCGACGATCGCCAGCGCCCGGTGATCCCGAAGAACATCCAGTTCTTCAAGATACAGGAGCGCCTTGAGGTACGCGAGCACTGTCAAGTTTTCGCAGCCACGCATCAGGACGACCAGAGTCGCCGCACGCTCTATGTCTATGGCGATCTCGACAACTCCACGGGACAACGGCTCGATCACGAACTGGCGGCGCTCCGCAGTTTGCAGCAAACCGGCGTCGTGCCAGTCATCGATTCATCATTTCCGTGGGGCGACGATGGCGCCATCGTGGTGCCGGTGCGCCCTCTGCCGGGGATAGCGTGGGGCGCGCTGCCACAAATTGACAGCGAGCCGCTTGCGCGACGCCGCCTGCGGGAAGCTGCCGCGGCGTTCTCGAGCCTCGCCGCGCTCCACGACGCCAAGGTGCTGCATCGTCGGCTGAACCCGGCGACCGTTATGGTGGAGCACACGCGTTCTGGATCAACCGGCGACGATATGCCCCATGTCGGGTTTTCGGACTTCGTCTTTGCCCGGGTTGAGGGGGGCGTGACGATAGCCCCAACACTCGACGCGCTGGGGTTTGATGATCCCTACGCGTCGCCCAGCATCAACCAAATGGAATCCTACGGGTTCGCGGATCGCTCTTCGGATGTCTACAGCCTGGCGCTGGTGGTACTGGAGTCGCTGCTAGGGATGAAGGCGACCGACATTGCCGACGCCATCGCCGAGACACGCGAGCTCCCCGTCGAGGTTGGCCAATGGCCGTACTTCCCGGACGATGTGATCCCGCAACTGAACCAGGTGTTCACGGCTGCCCTGACCGGCGGCAGCTACTACGGGGCACACGAGCTACCGGCACGCGAGGTTGCCGGCGCCTTGCAGGACATCGCCGCCACGCTGGACGAGCGTGACAAGCCAAAGCCTAAACCGACTCCAGCGTCTTCGCCTTACAAGGTCGTGCGGATGCTGGGGAAGGGCGCGTTCGCGCAGACTTTTCTTGTCGAGCATAAAGACACTGGCACACTGGTTGCCGCCAAGCAGTACACCCGGCGCGACATTCTGGATCAGGAGCGCGAACGGATCGTCGCCGAGTTCAAGACCCTCTGGTCGCATCCACACCCCAATTTGCCCCGGCCCTTCGGGGCCGCGGCGCCGGATGCAGAAGACTTCCAACTTGTTATGGAGTACATACCGGGAGAGACACTCCAGGCAAAGCTCCCGGACATCGCGCAGGATCGCGATGCCTGGGCGAATGTCATGCGCGGGGTTCTGGCGGCGGTCGAGCACCTGGAGTTGCATGGCATCCTGCACCGCGACATCAAGCCAGATAACATCATGATTCGGGATGACGATGGCCGCGTGTTCCTCATCGACTACAGCGCAGCCACCACGCGTGGGCCAAGCGTCAGCCTGGCCGGAGCCCCCGCGTACTGGCCACCGGAATGGCGCGAGCAACAGACGCTCCCACCCGGCGCCGACCGCTACGCTGCCGCCATGACGTTGCTGATTGCGCTTACTGGTCAGACTGCCCTGCAGGAATATCCGGGAAGCCACGATGGCGCCGGGAACCTGACGCTGCCCGATGATCTCCCGCCAGCGCTACAAGCAGTGGGCAGGGCGCTCCTGCAGGCGCTGTCGCCCGACCCCGACCAGCGGCCGGCGACCACCGAGCTCCTCCGGAACACGCTGGAGCAGGCGCTGATGATGGTCGAACCGCCGCCGGTAGATCCGCTGCCGCCGGCGCCGACGCTGCTGGAGTGGACCGCCAACCTGCGACGGCTCTTCCGTAACAGCCGGGCGGGCAATGCCGACAACCGCGGGTTGGATTCGGACTTCGCTCGCGATACCTACGTGGAAACCGAGCTCGACCTCGCGCTCTGGCCCGCGATTCAACACCACCACCCCGCCGTGGTCTTCCTCAGCGGGAACCCGGGGGACGGGAAGACCGCGTTTCTGGAGCATGTGCGCGAGCTGATCGTGCAGGCGGGCGGCACGACGGTGAACGACGCGCCAGAGAACGACCCAAGTGGTTGGGAGCTGGAGCTGCACGGGCATACCTACCGCGCGTGCTTCGATGCGTCCGAATCGGTGCGGAACCGATCAGCCACCGAGCAGGTTGTGCACCGTCTCCGCGGACTCACCGGCGAGCCCGCGGGGTCGAACACTACGGTGCTGATCGCGATCAACGACGGCCGATTGGCGGAGCTGCGTCGTGATTTGGAGGAAAGCCACCACTGGCTCATTGACGGCATCGCCGCAGCCAAAATTGCGAAATCTGCCACGGAGTTGCGGTCTCTGCCGGTCTGGGTCATCGATCTCAAACATCGCGCTTACATCGCGTTATCGCCCGATCCGAGGCGCCCCTCCATCATGCGCCAGATGCTTGGCGCGATGGTTGAGGAGCGGCACTGGCCGGGAGCCGGCGCCGTGGCCCACGGGTACCCGCCAGCGGCCAACGCGATCGCCCTGCGGGAAACGTCGCTGCAGAGTCCCGCCGACCGCCTGGAGTTCCTGTTTACGCTAGCGCACCTCCGCGGCGACCGCCACACCACGATTCGCGATCTGCGCTCGGCACTGGCGCTGTTGGTCACCGCCGATATCGATCCCGCCGGGTGGGGGACTGACGGCCCCACCCCCCAGAGTATCCCGTGGCAGGAGCGCTACTGGAACATCGCGTTCACCACCGACGCCAGCAGGGATCTCGTGCTAGGTGATCTGCGCTGGCTCGATCCGGCCCGCTTCGCCCATCCGGAACTGGAGCGCTTCTTGTATTTCCATCATCGGCCCGAAGACGCCCCGTTGCGAAAACGGCTCTTCGCCAACGGCATTGACGAGCCGCCTCCCGCCGGGGATCAGCCCGAGCTGCTCCGGGAATGGATCGGCGCCGTCAAGCGTCGCCTCTACTTCGAGGGCGCGGTCGATGCGCCCGATTCGCCAGTTCCACTCAATCCCCGAAGTCTCATTCCCTACGCGATGGCGGAGCCAATGATGGCGTTTCTGCGCGGGGATGCGGACGGCGAAGAACTGAAAGCGACGATCCTGCGCGGCATCAGCCGGTCGGACGCCTTTGTGGCGTCGCTGGACGCCACCGGGTTGATGCTCACCGTCAAGACAGCGCCAGAGCACCAACTGGAGATGGTGAAGACCCTGCCGGCCGAGGAGTTCACGCTGGAAGCCGGTGGCCGGGCGCAAAGCAGCATCCTGCCCCTAACCCCGCGCACCATCACCCTGCGCCACACCGTGACGGATGCCTCCGTGCGGCTGAACATCGACCTGATCGAGGTGCTCGGCTCCCTTGACCGTGGCCTGGCGCCCCGGCTGCCCGAGCTGCGCCCGCTGCTGGAAGAGCTGACGCCGTTCAAGAGCACGCTGCAGCGCAGTCGCTCTGATCAACTGCTGCTGATCGAGGGTGGGCGGCGGCACCTGCTCATCAAGCAGGGCGAGCGCATCATCCGTCGCGACGCCTGATCTGAGAGGAGAACCCGCGCCATGACCGTGGTGTTGCCGAAGGACCGGCGCTACCTGATCGGCTTCCGGTTCCCGGAGTTGATCCCGTTTGAGATGAATACGGTTGATTTGTCGTTGGTGTTGGTGGCTTTCTTCCGCAGAGCGATCCTTGAAGGGAAGGGCATCACCGGCGGCTCTCAGGCCGCCCTCGCCGCGAACGCCGACATTGCCACGAGCGTCGATGCTTTTGTCACGAGCACATCTAGACTCGAAGGGTTCGATTCCCCCCGAGGGAGGCGCGCTGCTAGTCGCCTTGTTCGGGGAGCCCTGACGATTCTCGTTCGCGAGAACCGAAGCAAAGAACTTCAAATTCGCGGGCTATCTCCATTTACGCTGGCGTCGATACGGCCGGCATTCCCCGCTGTCAGCTCCGGCGACACTCGCCGGGTCGATCACTTTCTCTGCTCAGTTCTCTTGAAACGAATCGATAAGAGGGCAGAGCAAGCTTATGACACGAAAGAGCTGCACAGCTACATCACCAGAGAATTTGGACAAGGTGTGTGCGTTCAAGGTCACCCTAGCTTTGACGTAAGACGCATGGAGGGTGAGTTACCTGACCTCGACATTCTAAGTGAACTCTCTTTGACTTTGGCCGAGGCTCTTCACCCAATATCCTCCCGCCATGATACTGGCCGATATATCGCAGCCAATCCTTTGGCGATGTTCCAAGCGCGCTTTGGGGCACATCTGCGACGTTACTGGAGCGCGTTCTCCGACCGCAGCCCCATGCCTCTAGTGATCGACCAGTCGATCGCACTGATAGGATTCGAGCTGACAATTATGACCATACGACTTCTTCATGCAGTTCCAACCCTGATCAAAGACTATGAGGCAGCTACCAGCACATTCGATCTCTCCCTTGAATCGACGTGTCCTCAAGTCTATGTAGATTGGGTTGGCGACCCGCGCCATCTCAGTTGGGAACTCGCACGCGCCACTGCCCGCCGTGACCTTGGCCAACTGCAACCGTTTGCGCAAGCCGTGCTCCGACTTCGCTACCTCAATACGCAGATAAGTTCCATCAAGGGAGAAGCCGAGTACCGAAAGATCGTTGCCGAAGCCCTCGGAAGCGATCAAGAACTCGATACCAGTAGGTACGTAGTCGGGCTCCTCACGCTTGCGAACCACTCAGCGATCAGCGGGGAGCTTAGGGTCGCGGCCAGGAATGATTGCAAGTTCATTCTCGAGGAGAATCAGATCTCGAATTCGGATAGCCAAGATGAGGACGGCCCCGTAACGGAGTCCGAAGCGGATCGACTTTATCGAGACATCGCCGAGGCTGGGGGTGCGCCTTCAGATCAGGTGTTGGCCCTTATCCATCGCGCATCGGGAGCCCAAACCCAAAAGAACATTCAGGGCTGGCTCGCCGGGGTAGGCGGAATCGGCACCTCGCACGGCCTGATCCACGGCGGAGTCAATCGCAACACCTGGGCCTACGCTCCAGGCAACGAGCTCCTGTCCGTGCTCGTCCAGCTCTGCGCCGTTGATCACGACATGAAGGGCGGCGAGCCAATCCCATTTGGCGTGGCCGAGTTCCTGGAATGGCTGGAAGATCGCTTCGGCGTCATCGTCGATCGGCCGCCGGCGGGCCTCGGGTTCGATGGCCCCGAGCACGCCGCCGCCGCGCGGGACAACCTGCAAGCCATGCTGCGCCGGTTGCGCCTGATGGGCATGTTTGAAGACCAAACAGACGACTTTACCGTGCAGGAGATCACGCCGCCCTTCGCCACACGGGTCTGACGATGCCGCTCCGCGCCGCCGCGTGAGCGTAAACACCGCCAGCTCACCCTTGGGAGATACCCCTGATGGATTCCGATTCTACGTTTGCAGCCGGCGCCGGAGAGCCAGACATCGCCCCGTTGATCGCACGGGAACTGGATGCGTTACTCGCGGACGCGGCCGAAGGGCACGCTGTGCGTGTGAACTACCTGGAAGCCACGTTGGCCAGCAGCGTCATCGCGCATCTCCTGAAGCCCGGCGCCGACCGGCAAAGCGCTCTAACCGCGAAGATTCTCGGCCGCGCGTCGTCTGACGATCCCCTGACCATCCCGACCGACAAAGCCATCGAACTCCGCAACCGCAAGCAGGGGGTGTTCTGTCTCTTTGTCCCGGCGGAGGCGCACAGCGGCGCGGCCAGCTCGCTCGGTAATGCACTCGCCGAGATCGACGGCGCGGATCTCATGAAAGAGGCGCTGGGCAAGTATCGCGACCGACGCAACATCGACCCGGCCATTAGCAGAGCGTTGTCAGCGATCCACACCCTGTACATTCAGGCGGCCGTCTCGCAGAAACCCGCAACGACCGATCTCCTCAAGTTTGCGGTCGCGGCGACCGGGGCAATGGAGGCGGATCCACAAGCACCCATCGGCCTGGAGCTTTGGCGGATCGGCCTGCTCCCGGACGCCGGCGCTGATTTCGTCGACCGGCTGCGGCGGAATCGCGCCGTCGTGGCCGCGCTAAGTCGCCCCCGCAAGATCACCGCCACGATTGACGAGCGAATTGCCGGGCTCGGACTGCTTCCGGAGAGCGAGCGCACGCTCCGCCCCCTGCTGCAGCGTAGCCGCCTGGAAGCGCCGAAGGCGTGGACGCGGCAATTCGCGCAGCCGCCGCTGCCACCGTTCAACACTTGGGGGTTTGTCGAGAATCTCACGCCCAGCGATTGCCAGAAGCTCACCATCAAGCCATTTCTCGATGACCGCAGCACATTGATTGCGGCGAATAGCAAAGGCTTGCGGCAAGACACCCCCGGCGCGCCACTGTGGGCAGAGATCGGCGAGAAGTGCAAGCTGACGGTGAAGTGGGTGACTCTCCCGGCCAAGACCACAGTCCCACGCTGGCGAGCCGAGATTGTGCCCGCCGAAGACAACGATGCGTGGAGTGAAGCCACCATTGAGCTCCCATCCATCGAAGTCAAGCGCAGCACTGCCCGCACTGCCAGTCTGAATCTCAACTTGCCCTTCGCGGATGAGGACGATCTTCCGAGAATTGCGCTCTGCGTTGCCGTGCGCGCGATCGCGGAAACGGGCGAAGAGTTGGAAAGCCCCGACGGAACAGTCCTGGAGGCACGCAGCGAGGAGTTCTTCTTGCGCAAGAAGGACACCGTTGTCGAGCCACCTGCGCGAGAGCGTGGCCGAACGGCCGTAACGCTGCCGGCTGGCCTGCTGGCCTACGTGGCGGAGCAGGCCGCCGACGCCCCTGATCCAACCATGTCCGCCGCACTCCAGACCTCGGGGCAGCTAGTCCAGCATGTCTTCAAGGTGGCCGAGCGAGACCACATCACCATCACGCGCAGCGGCATCCTCGACGCGCTGCAGGCGGCGATCCTGCGGAGTCCGGATGATCTTGGCAGCCGCTCGCTGCTCCTTGAAGAGCCGGTACTGCCAGCGAAGGATCCCGAGGCGCTGGCCACGCTGTTCGCGTCCGGTGAGGCGGCGTCCATCACCAGCGATGCCGGAAAGCAGTTCCTGAGCGCCCGGCGCTCCCTCTTCAAACGGATTGGGGAGATAGAGGGAAATCGCAACCGAATCGAACTTGCGCCTTGGGCCCAGATGCTCGATAGCGCCAAGCGGTATACCAACGCGTGGACATCATGGCTGGAAACCGCGACCAGCGACGAACTGACCACCGCATTGCAAGTTGACACGCTCCATGTGCGCATCGGCGACCCGGCGCAGGTGCTTGCGGACGCCCTGATCGTGGCGCCGACCCACCCGCTGCGCACGCTCTGGTTCGCCAGTCAGGCCGCGTTGTTCCAACACTGGGGCGACGAGTTGCTGGAAACCGTTGACACCAAGCGCCGCGCTCGTCTGATAGACATGGACATGGCGAACACCGTGCAACCAATCAACGTGCCGCCACTGCTCCATCATCGCGCGGCGGCCGGGCCGCGGCCGTTCGGCCGCAATCTGGAGGCCGGCTTCGGGGTCGCGTTCGCCGAGCAGGGGCCCGACCCCATGGCGCAACTGACGACGCTGACCACGCTGCTGGGGATGCCGACCAGCGCGGCGGCTCAAGAGAACGCGCCGAGCGAACGCGCGGCCATCGCGCTCCTGCGCTTTCAGGACGCGCACCCGTACGCCGATCCGCTCTGCATCGGGATTGTCAACCCGGGGGACGGAGCATCCTTTGCCGGCATCCTGCAGCGCTGGGAGCTGGAACTCCAGAAGCGGGCTCACCGACAAGCGAACAGCCAGAACGACGCCGATGATCCCCGGCGCCCATCCGCCCGCGTGGGACGCGAGGCGCAACCCGACGATGATCTCGCCGACAGCTCATTGGCCGAACTGCCAGCCCTGCGGGTTGCTGCCTACGGCGCAGATCTGGCGGGAGGCATTGTGGCTATCGAGCGGAACCTGCACGCGCACATTACCCGAGAGGCAACCCAAGCAAGTGACCATCTCCGCCCGTCGCTTGCGCTCTGGTCAGCATCGCTGACGACGCTTGACGCCATCGATCAGCCGATCACACCCCAGCAGCATGTGACAATTCTGCATGACCTCGCCACGCCCACCCCTCGCGCACTCGCAAAGTCAAGCGATGGCGTGGAGCGCACCGGCCTCGAGCTGCATGGCCTTGGCGTGCGGTATACCAGCCAGCTCGTAACGGAGGGCGAGGCGACGCAGATCGCCTCCTGGATCAACCTGGAGAGTTTGCCGTCCGCGCACCCTGTGGATAAAGGGCTCTCTGACGCCGCACTCCGCGCGCACCGCGCCGCCTTCTCCGCAGCGTTGCGCATGCCGGGCCTGGCAACCACTGCCGAGAGTGAGACGCGTCTGGCCCTGGTCACCGAACTTTCTCCAGCGGCGATCCGGAGGCTGCGGCAGATTCATCTCACCTCGGACTGGGTCATTACGCTTGACCGCTTCCTGGGCCCGGAGCTCTTCGATCAGCCGGACAGGACGACGCCGAATGCCGACGTTGAGCGAACCTACATTTTGGATGCGACGCCCGATCCGTACGATGGCATGGGCCGCCGATCCTTCGTCACGACGGCCTCGCGGGGCGAGATCGAAACGATGCTGCGCCGCGCCATGGGGCGCTATGGCTTCGAGCAACTCGACGAGAGCGTCGGCGCGTTAGTGCAAACGCTGCGTACAGTCTCGGGTCGCCTGGTGCTCGATGCCCTGCGCAACGACACGCGCGCAGCCGAAGTGGTCGGCCTGGGCGCGGTCATCGCCTGGCTGCGGAGCGAAGGTAAGCTCAAGGACGCCTTGATTGTCCCCATCGACCCCAACCTGCCGCTCTTCCGACCACTCCAGGGCCAACGGGGTGGGAGCTTTCACCGCTGTGACCTGGCACTGGTGCGATTTCCTTCCGCCTCGCGTATCGCCATCACCTTGATCGAGGTCAAGAGCCGGAGCACCGTCGGCAACGACCTCGATTCGCTTATGGACGCCATGTCGCGCCAAATGCGAGAGACCGGCGAGGTATTTCACGCGCGCTGGGGCGATCCGGATCGTGCTGATCGCGCCCTGCAGCGCGCGGCGCTGGCACGCACGCTCGCGTTCTATCTGCAACGCGCGATCCGGTTTCAGTTGCTGGACCAACCGGCCTTCCAAACCCTGAGCAAACGCATTGCAAGCCTCGATCGCCTTGCAGACCTCGAGATTTCAACGGATCACGACGGCTATGTCATCGCGCTGGACGAGGACGCTGCTTCGTGCACGATCCCTCTCGATGACTCCACGACGATCCGGGTGCTCACTATCCCGCAGATCGCGCACGCCGCAGGCGCGCGTATCGCCCGGGGCCATCTGGCGGTTGAGACACACACGGCGGAGCCTGATGCTGTGGATTCCGCAGCGCCCGATGTGACGGCAGAGGCTGAGACGGCGGAAGCGCCGGCGCCACTAGACGCCGCCAGCACGAGCGATCCGCACAGCGCGAATCATGGCGAAAGAGGCGCCTTCGAGGCCAACCCAGACGAGTCAGAAGACTCGCTTAACGTGACCGAGACTCAGGACATCGTTCTGGGGATGGTGGGCTCCAACCCCGTGGTCTGGCAGCCACGGGTGTCCGGGTCTCCGCATATGTTCATCGTTGGCATCCCGGGGCAGGGCAAGTCGGTCACCACGGAACGCGTCCTACTGGAGCTGGCTGCCAGCAAAACGCCGGCATTCGTCCTCGACTTCCACGGCACGCTAGGCGCGCCTGAGAGCGCGTACGTCCAGCGAGCGCGCCCTGTCGTGCTTGATGCGGCGCAGGGGTTGCCATTTTCCCCGTTTGTGATCGACCCCGGCAGCAGCGCCATGCAGGTCTCGCACCACGCTCGCGAAATCATGAACGTGGTCGATCATGTCTTCGATCTTGGGACTATTCAAGGGGACGTGTTCTACAAGGCGCTACAGAGTTTGTATCGGCAGCGAGGCTACGGAACTCCACGAGAGGACAACCAGGAGCCGCGAAAGCCACCCACGTTTGCAGCGCTCAGCAGAGCGTTGGAACGCGCAGAAAAGGACAACAACACGCGGAATCTGCTCGCGCGCACCCGCATGTTGTTCGAGTTCGAGCTGTTCACCCCAGCGGATGACAACCCCGACCAGTTTGATGATCTCCTGCGCCGCGGTCTGGTCATTACCCTCAATCAGGTTGGCGGTGACGAGATCCCACTGGCTCTGTCCAGTTTTCTGCTCCGGCAGATCTATCTGGCGATGATCAAGTGGCCTATTGCTGACCGCCTGCGCCTGGTGATTGTGCTCGACGAAGCGCATCGCCTCGCCAAAGACACAACGCTGCCGAAGATCATGAAGGAGGGGCGCAAGTACGGCGTCGCCGTGGTGATCGCTAGCCAGAGTATTGGCGACTTCCATCCGGATATTCCCGCCAACGCAGGCACCAAGGTCAGCTTTCGCATCAATAACCCTGAGTCGCGGAAGGTCGCACAGTATTTCGGCGGCGCACCAGGAACGGACTATGCGGCCATGCTTGAGAATCTGGCTGTGGGACAAGCAGTTGTGCAAACACCGGACATGCCCCGCGCCCTGCGCACCAACATGCTCCGGCCCTCAATGCCAGGCGAAACGCCATAAGCGCCATCAGCGCTGGCTAGTAGCCAATGACCAGCACGCCAGCCAGCGGCAGTTTGAGCCGTTGGCTGGCATATAGCGTGTCGAAGAGCGTAACAACCTTCTCGAAATCCCGCGTGCGCTGGTAAACGTTGCGCACGGCGATCACGGCGTAGTCGACATCCTGCATCATGCAGGCCTCGAAGAGGTCCTTCAACACGGCGTTGTTGACAATGGCCCGCCCAGCTTCGATCTCCAGAACCGTACGGTCCTGCAGGCTGAATGCATCGGCAGCGAACGTTTTCTCGATCTTGCCGTTGCGCCCAAAGAGCACAGGCACGTGGATCTTGTCCTCGCTAGCCTTGCTCATCTCAACGCGATAGCCCAGCAGCACGAGTTCGGCGGCCAGAGCCCCTAATACTGCATTGCTGGTGAGCGCTCGCTCGGCGCCATCGACTACGGATTGAATTGCCCCCTCGTTGTCCTCAAAAACCCGGACAAGTGAGTCCAGATGCGGAGGCAGACGAGAGCTTTTCGGAAAAAACTGCCAGCTGATCACGCTGTTCCTCTGCGCTCCCCGGAGCCTACCCCGCCCGCGTGATCAGCACCGGGCCCTGCGCCTTGCGCGCGACCTCCTCCGCCACGCTGCCCAGCAGCAGGCGTTCGAGGCCGCTGCGGCCGTGGGAGGCGACCACCAGCAGGTCGTCCGGGCCGGAGAGTTTCAGCAACTCGCGGGCCGCCGTGCCGGAGCGGACTTCCGTGGTCACGGTGAGGCCGTCGTCGCGCAGCGGGGCGGCCATGACGTCGAGGTAGGAGGAGGCGGCGGTTTGCTCGTGCGCCATCTCCTGCGAGAGCTGGGCGTAGGCGTCCGCCGCCTCGCTGGAACCCCAGTGGACGTTGGCCAGATCAGCCACCCGCACCAGATGCAGCGGCACGTTGAGCGCCTTCGCCAGCTCCGCGCCGCTCTCCAGCGCACGCTCGGAAAGCTCCGAGCCGTCCAGCCCCACCACGATTCGAGAGTACATCGGTTCCTGCTCCTGTTGCGTCAACGAACGCCCTGTGCGCAAGACGATAGCGCAGGCGCTCCATCAGCCGCTGGGTGGTGAGCCGCGCCAAACCGGGGCTCCGCCTCCGCTATCATGGAGGGTCGTGTGCCCGGGGCCGTTCCGCTACCGGGCGAAGCAGCACCCGGCGCGGCGACGCGGCGCCCGGTTCAGGGGAGCAACAACCTTCATGGGCGAACGATTGACCGGCGGGCAGGCAGTGGTGCGCGCGCTGGCGGAGCACGGGGTAGAGGTCGCGTTCGGCATCCCCGGCGTGCACACCCTCGCGATCTACGACGCGCTGATCGATGGCCCCATCCGCCACATCATGGGGCGGCACGAGCAGGGCGTCGGGTTCATGGCCGATGGCTACGCCCGCGCCTCCGGCAAGCCGGGGGTGGCGATCGTCATCACCGGCCCCGGTGTCACCAACGTCTCCACCGCCATCGGGGAGGCCTACGCCGATTCCTCGCCCGTCCTCGTGGTCGCCTCCGCCGAGGAGCAGCGCTGGGGCGGCAAGATGATGGGCCACTACCACGATATCCGCGACCAGACCGAGGTGATGCGCCCCATCACCGCCTCGCAATCGCAGGCGACGGCGGTTTCCGAAGTGGCCCCGGCCCTCGGCGCCGCGTTCACACGCATGGCCAGCGCCCGCCCGCGCCCGGCGTACGTCGAGATCCCGCGCGATGTGCTGGAGGCGGAGGCGGAGATCGGCTTCCCGGCCCCCGGCATCGGCGACACCCCCGCCCCGGCGGATGATCAGATCGCCGGCGCGGTGGCCGATCTGGACAAGGCGCGGCGCGTGGTGATCATCGCCGGCGGCGGCGCGGCCAACGCGAACGCGGGCGCCGGGATCACCGCCATCGCCGAGCGGCTGGGCGCGCCGGTGCTGACCTCGCAGACGGGCAAGGGGGTCTTCCCGGAGGATCACCCGCTCTCGCTGGGCAACCTGTGGAGCCTCGACAACCCGGTCGATGCGCTGCTGCAGAAGGCGGATACGGTGCTGGTGATCGGCACCAAGCTGGGCGGCGCCGAGACGCAGGACAACGCGCTGAAGCTGCCGGCCACCGTCATCCGCATCGATATCGACCCGGAGGAGATGGAGCGCAACTACCGCCCCACCCGCGCCATCGTGGCGGACGCCCGCAAGGGCGCCGAGGCGCTGGCGGCGGCGCTGGAGGCCGCCGGGGTCAGCAAGTCCGGGTTCAGCGCGGAGGAGGTCGGCGCGGCGCGTAAGGCGGCGCTGGAGAGCGCGTTCGGCGTGCAGAACGCGGCATATCTGGCCGCCCTGCGCCGGGCCATGCCACGCGACGCCATCCTCGTCAACGACACCACGATGATGACCTACGCGGCGGCCAAGCACTTCCCGTGCTACGAGCCGCGCACATTCCTCGTGCCCTCCGGCTACCTGACGCTCGGCTTCTCGATGCCCGCCGCCATCGGCGCGAAGATCGCGCAGCCGGACAAGCTGGTGGTGGCCATTGTCGGCGACGGCGGCTTCCAGTTCACGATGCACGAGCTGGCGACGGCGAAGCAGTTCGAGGTCAGCCTGCCCATCGTGATCTTCAATGACTCGACCTACACCGCAGTCAAGATGGATCAGGCCTTGCGCTATGACCGGCGCTACATCGCGGTCGATCTGGTGAACCCGGATTTCCTGCAACTGGCCGCCGCCTACGATATCCCCGGCGTGCGCGCCAACTCCCCGGAGGAGCTGGAGGCCGCCATCGCCGAGGCCGCGCAGTACCCCGGCCCGACGATCATCGACGTGCCGATCAGCTGGACGTACTGAGGGGGAGACGGCCTGCGGGCCTTGGGGGGAGACGGCGCTGCGGCGCCTCAGGGGGAGTCGCTTCGCTCAGGGGGTGACGGCTTCGCCTCAGGGGGTGCAGGGGGTGAAGGGAGTGGCGAAGACGCCGCTCCCTTCACGCATCAGCGGAAGTTCCCGGCAGGAGATTCCATGGACAGCTTTCCGCAGGGGCAGTGGCTGAACGAGCCGGCGGTCTGGCGGCGTGAGCGTAGCGCGCTGCTGGTGACCACCGATGCCCGCACCGATTTCTGGCGCGAGACGCACTACGGGTTCACCCACGACAACGGGCATGTCTACGCCTTCGAGACTGGCCCGGCGTTCACCGCGCAGGTGCGGGTGCGCGCGCAGTTCGCGCAGCTCTACGATCAGGCCGGCATCATGGTGCGCATCGACGAGGCGCACTGGCTGAAGGCAGGCATCGAGTTCAGCGACGGGCTGGCCATGCTCAGCAGCGTGCGCACCATCGGGCAGTCTGACTGGGCCACCGGGGTGTACCCGGATGACCCCGGCGATTTCTGGCTGCGCCTGACCGTCGCAGACGGCGTGCTGCGGCTGCAGGTTTCGGCCGATGGCGCGCAGTGGCCCCTCGTCCGGCTCTGCCCCTTCCCGGCGGCGCCGCGCTACCTCGTGGGGCCGATGTGCTGCACGCCGGAACGCGCCGGCCTGCAAGTGACCTTCTCGGACTGGGCGCTGACGGAGCCGCTGGGCAAGGGCCTGCACGACTTGACGTAATCGTCGCCAGCCGCGCCCCGCCCACGGTCACCCCGGCGTCTGCCTTCCGATAGCCACCGTAGCCACTCCAACCACGATGTCATCCCGACGACGTGTGCAGACCGGTTACAGAGGTGGCGCCGCGTCGAGCGCACGACAACGGCTGTTCGCCCTCTACCCCGACCTTCGCCACCGCGCTGTCGTCCCGAGTCCGCAGACGAGAGACCGCCCACCGCCACATTTCGCGACCCCGACGCCAGCTCTCCGATGCCCACCGCTGCGGTGACACTCGGAGCTTTGGGCCGTGACCCTGGAGTTGGGGGTGGGCGGTCTCTCGTCTGCGGTCGGGACGACAGCGTGGTGGGGCAGGCCGGGGTGGAGGGCGGAGAACTGGCGCGGTGTCTGCGAGACGGCTTCACCCAGCGCTCCGGTCCGAAAACGTCGTCATGATGACATGGTGGTTGGGAAGGCTGGGGTAGGGGCGGAGCGCTGGGGCCGAAATGGCGACGGCGCTACTACATCGCCCAGTTCACCGTCCCCGGTCAGATCAGCGCCACGTAGCGAAGCAGAAGAATCTCGTCGCTGAAACGCCCCATTTAGCGTTTTCCCCGAAATGTATAGGGCTGCGCGGGGCATTCTCGCGGGCGCGCGGCCAAAGATGGCGGATTTCCCCGATTCCAGACCGGCGCTTCCGGCGCAGGATTGGGGTATCGACGACGGACAGGGGCCGCTCACCCGGCCAGCCTCGTTCGAGACGCCACCGCCGCCCTCGCTGCACGAGGAGCGGCGCATCAGGAACGGGAGACGCCGATGGACGACACACGTTTCGATTCCCTGACCCGTGGGCTGGAATCCCGCCTGACGCGGCGGCGGGCCGGCGGGCTGGCGGCGGGCGCGCTGCTGGCGTTGGGGCTGGCGGCCGAGTCGGACGCCAAGAAGAAGAAGAAAAAGAAAAAGAAGAAGGGTGGCTCGGGCAGCGCTCCAGCCCCGGCCCCGGCGCCAACCGTGAACTACAGCTGCGCGAATGTCGGCGCGCGCTGCGGCAACACCCTCGTCTGCCAGTGCCGTCTCGATACCGCCAGCCAGCAAGTCTGCCTGAACGAGGTTGTCGGCACGTTCCAGCCCTGCCAGTCCACCATTAACTGCCCAGCGGGCTCGTTCTGCGATCTCGCATCCAACCGGTGCGGCGTGCCCTGCGCGAACTAACCCCGGAGAGGAACGTTCACAGGGTATTGACAATTCAGCACGGCGGGTGTACGTTCACTGTACGCCGAACACGGACGGGAGCAATCCCGGACAGGCTCGGCCGAGCAGACGCCGACGGATCTGGCGCGCAAGCGCAGGATTTGTCGGCGTTTTGCTGTGTCCGGCACGTGGGCTCCCCAGCCCCTTCAGCAGCACGAGAGCAACGCCAGCGGCTGCTCCGTGTATTCCGGGCTACATCATCGACTGGATACGCCTCGCTCCATAACGCAACACTTCTTTAACTCTTCCAGCGCCTGCGACACCATGCGCTTATCTGTGGCATGATGGATGCGGTCAATGGAAACCTGTACACCGTCTGCAATTTCTTGCAGACGGTGACGACCTGTCCTCACGCCGCGCACAACCTCCTGTCGCGCCGGGGGGATGGGGTACAAGGAGGAGGATCGATGTCTGACGTCGC
>JASGGF010000051.1:0-18773 GCA_047605145.1 Thermomicrobiales bacterium
GCTTGCCGAAGCGACTGCTGCGCTTCGTGCTGCCGGCATCGACACTACTGGCAGTAGCGGCCTTTGCGGTTTACCTGGTGGTCTACGTGCTCTACGACGTCAACATCCCGGCGATGCGGCAGGGCGGCGTGGCGGCCACCACCGTCCTGCCCTTCAGCGACTACGTCAGCCGCGAAGCGGCCACCCATGTGCTGGTGCTGGGCGGTCTGGTGCTGGTGCTCTTCGCCTCGCCACCCACGCCCTGGTTCGCGGTGGTGGAGGAGTACGACGGCGAGCGCCGCCCGGCGCTGCTGGCGCTGGCCATGATCCCGCTCTACGCGCTGATCATGTTCCAGCCGTTGCTGAAGCACTTCTTCGGGATGCGCGGCATCCGCCCGCTGGACTACGCCATCGTGCTGCTGGTGGTGTTGGCGTGGATGCTCCTGCTGCGCTGGGTCTGGGAGAAGCAGGTCTTTGACCGGTTCTTTGGCTACAACGAGACGGGAGCGACGACGCCGTGAAGAAGCAGGGAATCCTCAACGCGCAACTGGCCGGGCTGATCGCCAGCCTCGGGCACACCGACCTGCTGGTCGTGGCGGATGCGGGCCTGCCTGTGCCCCCGGGCGTGCAGTGCATCGACCTGGCCGTTCGCTGCGGCGTGCCCTCGTTCGCGGACGTGCTGGCCGCCATCGCGGACGATGTGCAGGTGGAGCAGATCCTGATCGCGAGTGAGGCGGCGGAGCACGGTGTGCCGGATGAGGTCTCAGCGCTGTTCCCCGGTGTGCCTGTGGACTATCTGCCGCATGAGAGATTCAAGGCGCAGACAGCGCGCGCCCGGGTGGTGGTGCGCACTGGCGAATGCACGCCGTACCACAACGTCATCCTGCAGGCCGGGGTTGTCTTTTAGCCTGCGTCATTATTGATACTTCCGCCGCGAAGTGTATGCTTTGCTACGTTTGAAAACGCTCGGCCGTGGCGCCTGTTCCAGACGACGACGTTAGGGGGAAGCATGCCAGTTAACCGCACAACCCTCGCATCACTCGTGACGCGCCGAAGCTCCGTCGCGCTCGGTTCGGCCGCGTTGCTGGCGCTGACGCAACAGCCCGGGACACAGGCGAAGAAAAAGAAGACGACGTCGTGCGCGCGCCAGGTTACCGCAGCGTGCACCAGCCAGGTGTCGCCGTGTGTCGCCTAGTTCTCCACCAGTTGCGCGCTACTCCCCGACCCGGCGGCGTGTACAGCGAAAGCGACCACCTGTTGCCAGATCCTGGCCACGTGTGACTTCGCGGGAATGATCGCCTGCGCGGCGACCATCGCCCCGCCGGTCTAACGGTGGGAGCCGCCGCTGGGCCGCTCCTCCGTATCGCTACACGGCGGCGCCTGTCAGTTCCATTGCCCCGGCGCCGCGCTCTGCCAGCCGTTCCTGGTAATAGTCCAGATACGTGACGATGCGCAGGCCACGTTCCTGCGCGTAGCGGATGATGGCCTCCGTGGCGCGCATCTCCGGGTCGGCGCGGATGCTGGACCAGTCGTGCTGGCAGAGCGAGAAGACCTCGTCGCGCTCGGCGGCGCGGTCAAGGTATGGCGTCACGGAATCGACATAGCCCGGCAGGTCCTCCCAGCCGATGACCTCGTCCCGGTAGACGCAGTCGTGCCAGCCGTGGATGGGGATTTCCAGCACATCGCCGAAGCCGTGGCAGTCGTACCAGTAGGGCTGCAGGTCCATGGAGACCGGGTGCCAGTCCTGCGCGTTGCGCCCATCGCAGCGCGTGAAGCGGATGCCGCAGTCATAGAGCGATTCGAGGATCTCCGGGCGGTCGCGCAGGCCCCGGTAGTAGTTGTACGGCCCAGTGATGCCGGTGACCTCCTTGCCGAGCACATTGCGGATGAGGTCGCTAGTGCGCAGCACCTCGGTCCGGATCTCCGGCAGCGGAATGCCGCGCACCACCCGCACCGTTTTCCCGTCGTCCATGTGGACGGTCTTCAGCAGGCGGTGCGACCACGTGTGCTGCTGAATATCGAACAGGGGATCGGCGGCGATCTGCTGGAATTCCGGAACCCATCGCTCCAGCGTCATCCCGACGAGGAACATGGTGGCCGGGGCATTGAGCGCATTGTGCAGCGCCTGCGCCCGCTGCAGGAAGGGCGCGGTGATATCGCCCTCCTCCAGCAATTCGACGTCATAGCCAATCAGCAGTGTTCCGGCCATCGTGTGCTTCCGTTCTGACTACGCTGCGCCTACCCCAAAATCTGGCGGAATCGTACGAAATTGCCCCGTGTTTCGCTGCCGGGCAAACGAATGACATGACTGGCGGAATGCGATATATTGCATCCACGGACCGAGCGCGTGGAGGGTATGTCGCTGGTTTTGACGCCGTTACCTCGCCAGACGCTGCGGGAGCAGGTGTACGCCACCCTGCTCGACGCCATCGTCAACGGCGCTATGCCGCCCGGCTCGCGCCTGCGTGACGCCGATCTCGCCAGCGAGCTGCAGGTCAGCCGCACGCCGGTGCGCGAGGCGCTGCAGCGGTTGGAGGATGAGGGGCTGGTGCGCACCAGCCCCGGTTCGCAGACGCAGGTGGCCCCGCTGCTGGAGAGCGACGCCGCCGAGGCCGTGCCGGTGGTGGCGGCGCTGCATGCGCTGGCGGCGCGCACAGCTGTGCCCCGGATGACCGCAGCCGATCTGGCGGCGCTGGAGGCGGCGAACGCCTCGTTCGCCGCACTGCTGGCCGCCGGCGACCCGGCGGCGGCGTTGGCGGCGGATGACGCCTTCCACGCGGTTTTCGTGGCGGCCGCTGGCAACGGCGAGGTGCAGCGCTCCCTGCGGCGGCTGTTGCCGCGCGTGCGGCGGCTGGAGCTGGCGCGGTTCGGCGCGCTGGCGGGCCGGGACTCGGTGACGCAGCATGCCGCGATCATTGCCGCCACGCGGGCCGGGCAGGGCCGCGAGACCGGGGAACTGGTCGAGGAGAACTGGCTGACACTGGGTCGCCTGCTGGCCGAAACCTTCCATCGAGACGCGAAAGATCACGCACGGAACCCGGAGGAGCACGACCAATGAGCGAGACCATGACCGCAACGGAAGTTCACGACGCCCGCGTTCTGCAATGGGCCAGCGATCTGCTGGACCGCGCCGGCGACCCCGCCGCGATGCAGCAGGAAGTGGTGGCCGCCGTCCGCCGCAACGCCCAGTGGCGGGGCGACGAGTGCCTGAACCTGCTGGCCCCGGAAGCGCCGATGAGCCCAGTGGTGCGCGAACTGCTCTCCGCCGAGGTGGGGCAGCGGGCGGCGGAGGGGCACATCGGCCCGGCCAACCGTTGGTTCGCCGGCACCCAGTACATCGACGAGATCGAGGCGCTGTGCGTCGAGTTGCTGAAGCGCGTCTTCCGGGCGCGTTACGCCGATCACCGGCTGGTGGCCAGCATGATCGGCAATATGACCGTCTACGCCGCGCTGACCCAGCCCGGCGATGCCATCATGAGCGTCACCCAGCCGTACGGCGGGCACTCCAGCAACCGCACGGATGGCCCCGCCGGGGTGCGCGGCCTGCGCATCTTCGACGTGCCGATGGACCCGGTGGAGTTGACGGTCGATCTGCCCGCCTTCGCCCACGCGGCGCGAGAGCTGCAGCCGAAGGTGGTGGCCCTGGGCGCCTCGATGACGCTCTTCCCCTTCCCGGTGCGCGAAATGCGCGAGATCGTGGACGAGTGGGGGGGCAGGATCTTTTTCGATGGCGCGCACCAGCTTGGGCTGATCGGCGGCGGCCAGTTTCAGGACCCGCTGGCGGAGGGCGCAGCCGTGTTGACCGGCTCCGCCGGCAAGACCTTCTCCGGGCCGCAGAGCGGCGTCATCCTGTGGAACGATCCGGACCTGACCGTGCCGATCACGGACACGATCTTTCCGACGCTGGCGGCGACGCATCAGGTGAACCGCGTGGCGGCGCTGGCAGCGGCCGCCGCCGAGATGCTGGCCTTTGGGCACGCGTACATGGGCCAGATCGTGGCGAACGCGCAGGCGCTGGCCCGCGAACTGGAGGCGCGCGGCGTGCCGATGCTGGGGGCGAACAAGGGGTACACCCAGACGCACCAGACGATCGCCGATGTGGCGGCCTTTGGCGGTGGCGAGGCGGCCGGGTTCCGGCTGGCGGACGCCAACATCATCGTCAACAAGAACCTGATTCCGTCGGACCGCCCGGAGGATTGGGACCGCCCGAGCGGCCTGCGCATCGGCACGACCGAGGTGACGCGCTGGGGGATGCGGGAGCCGGAGATGGCCATCATTGCCGGGCTGATCACGGATATTCTGTTTGACCGCCGCTCCGCCGACGCGGTGCGCGCGGACGCTGTCGCCCTGCGCCGCGCCTTCCCGCAACTGCACTACTGCTTCGCTTGACCAGGGCCGGGCCGCGGCCAATGTGGGCGCGCGCCGGTCGCGATGACCGCGCCGCGCCTACACTGGGCGGCGAATCCGCGGAGAGCGAGACCGGATTCCACTGTGAGGCGTTGGCGCCCGGCGACGATACGGCGTCTCGTCGCGTTCACCAGGAGGACGACCGGATGAGGTACTGGAAGGCATTGGCGATTGCGCCGCTGGCGAGCATGGTGCTGGCCGGCTCAGCCGCCGCGTGGCAGGATGAAAATACTGAAGGCATGAACCCGCGCGTGGTGCCGCCGGCCGAGTGCGTGGTGGACCCGCGGTCCGCTGATGAGCTGGTCGCCCTCCTTGGTCTCGATGCCGAGGGCGTGCAGAAGCCTGCTGAACCGGAGATTGCGGCGCCGCTCGGCCAGAATCTTGATTCGGAGGCATCCGTGCCGATCAAGGAGGCCGTGCGCGAGGTCATTGCCTGCCTCAACGCCGGGGATATCGGCCGCGCGGCGGCGCTGATGACCGATCACGGCGTGCTCCGCAACTACTGGTCACTGACCGAGACTCCGGAGCTGCGCGCCGCAACGCAGGAGCGTCTGGCGGCAGCCACGCCGCGGCCGGAACCGGCGCAGATTCGCCTGGTGACGACCACGGATATCTCCGTGCTGCCGGATGGGCGGGCGATCGCGTTTGTGGTGATTAACAACCCGGTTGCCGCGCAACCCGGCCCGGAGACGTTGCTGTTCTATTTCGCCAATGTGGATGGCGAGTGGAAGCTGGATGACCTGGTGGACTTCTCCATCTCCCGGCCAATCGCCAGCACGCCTACGCCATAACGCCCCACACGGTCGTTGACATCCCCCACACTGGCTCGCCAGCGTGGGGGTTGCTGTTTCACCGCGCCGCGTTGATGGCGGCCGCCGCGCGCGCGCCCGCCACGGCGCGGACGCTGTTCCAGGTGGTCCATTCGCGCAGGTACGTGGCCCACGCGGTGGCGGCCTGCACGCTGTGGGGATCCAGCGCCGCCAGCGCATCATTGCGGGGGACGTTCGCGGCGCCGGTCACCCCTACCACGCCGATCAGGTAGAGCGCCGCGCCGGCCACCCGCAACGACGCGCCCGAGGCGCCCCAGCCCGCAACTGCCTGCGCCGCGATCCCCAGGCAGGCGGCGGTTGTGCCGAACAGCGCGATCATGACGGCGGGCGAGATGGCGGCGATGTTGATGGCCTGCATGGCCGCGACGCCCTGCGGCGCGGGCAATCGTCCCAGCGCCGGCATGACGAAGCCCGAGAAGGCGAAACAGACGCCAGACACGATGCCGCAGCCCACAATGCCGGCGCTGAGCAGGAGCATGCTCGACGTGCTCATCGGGCGGCCCCCACCGCCGCGTTCCAGACGCCACTGGCGGCGGCGGCCTGCGCATAGGCCGTAAAGTCGCGCGGGGGGCGCCCTAGCGCGTCCTGCACGCCATTGGCCAGCGACGCGTTCCGGCCATCCAGCACCGTTGAGAAGAGATACTCGATCAGCCAGACCACGTCCGGGGGGGCGCCGGCTTCGGTCAGCGCGGGGAGGTACTCCGCCATCGAGATGGTCTGGTACGCAACGGGGCGCCGGGTTGCCGCAGCAATGCCGGCGGTCGCGTCGGCAAAGGTGAGCAGGCGAGGGCCGGTCAACTCGTAGAGGCGCTCCGCGTGCCCTGCTTCGGTGAGGGCTGCTACGGCCACATCCGCGATGTCATCGGCATCGATGAACGGTTCGCCGATATCGCCGGCGGGGAGCATCACCGCGCCCTCCAGCACGGGTTCCCGCAGGTAGCCTTCGCTGAAGTTCTGCATGAACCACGCGCAACGCAGGATCGTCCACGGGATGCCGGACTCCTGCAGGATCTGTTCGGCCGCCTGCGCCTCGGGTTCGCCACGGCCGGAGAGCAGCACGACGCCCTGCACGCCCGCCGCGCGCGCCAGCCGGGTGAACGTCTCGATGGCCGCGATGGCGCCGGGTACGGCGAGGTCCGGCGCGTAGGTGAGGTACACCGCGCCGGTCCCCTCCAGCGGTGGACCCCAGGTGGCCGGGTTCTCCCAATCGAAGGGCGGGGAGGCCTGGCGCGACCCGTCGCGAACGGGCACGCCGCGCGCTCGCAGGCGGGTCGCTACGCGGCTGCCGGTCTTGCCGCTGCTGCCGACCACGAGCACCGGCTTCGGGTGAACTGGAGTACGAATCATGCCTGTCTCTCCCTATGGTGAGGACATCGCCACATTGGCGGGCCTGGAGAGAGTTTGGCGCGCTACTGCCGGCTTGCGAATGCGATAACACCCGGAAAAGATGATTGATCATCCAGAACTACTGGAGATCTGCACATCCGGCGGGTACCGTGGGCTGCATGGTTGATACGCTGACTTTCAATGATCCGCTCGGTGAGGCGCTGCATCTGCTGCGGATGCGCGGCGCGTTCTACAGCCGCTGCGAGTTGCACGCGCCCTGGGGCGCAACGATGCCGGCGATTCCGGATTCACTGATGTTCCACGTAGTCCTGAGCGGCGCCTGCCAGCTCGAAGGGGTTGGGGGTGAAACTCGGGAGCTCCGACCGGGAGACCTGGCGCTGGTGCCGCATGGCGCCGGGCATGTGCTGCGCAGCGCCGCAGGCGTGCCCGCGCCGGGGCTGTTCGATCTGCCGCGAGAGGCGATCAGCGAGCGCTTCGAGGTGATCCAGGTCGCGGGCAGGGGGCCACGCACGCAACTGCTCTGCGGGACGGTCTTTTTCGATCACCCGGCGGCGCAACACCTGGCCGAGCTCCTGCCGCCGGTGATTGTGGTGGAGGGGTGGCGCTCCGCCGAATCGGAGTGGATCGCCAGCACCCTGCGCCTGATGGCCGCCGAGGCGCGCACGCCACGGCCCGGCGGAGAGGAAGTGATCACGCGGCTGGCGGACATCCTGGTCATCCAGGCGATTCGCGCCTGGCTGGAGCAGGCTGGCGCGTCTGGCCCCGGGTGGCTGACCGCACTGCGTGATCCGCAGGTTGGGCGGGTGCTGGCGATGGTGCACCGCGATCCGGCGCGGCCGTGGCGGGTGGAGCAGATGGCGGCTGGCGCCGCGATGTCGCGCTCGGCATTCTCGGAGCGCTTCACGCGGCTGGTGGGCGAGGCGCCGATGCAGTACGTCTCACGCTGGCGGATGCAGTTGGCAATGAGCGCGCTGCGCGAGGAGGATGTCACGCTCGCCGAACTGGCGCAGCGTCTGGGGTATGGCTCCGAAGCGTCGCTCAGTCATGCCTTCAAACGCTGGACAGGGACCGCGCCCGGCGCCGTGCGCCGCGCAGCAGGGCGAGGCGGCGCCGGATCCTCCCCCGAGCTAGCTACGAAAATCCCGTAGGCAGTCTCTAGCGGTAAACACGCCACGGCGGCCGCGTTAAGCGCAGCCGCCGTGGTGAACCGTCTTGCGCCGGGGCTTACCGGTTGGGATCGGCCAGGTGCTTGGCGGCCACGGCCGCGATGCCTGCTAGCGCCACCTTGGTCAGCGGGTTGTCAAAGAGATCCTGCAGGCCGCTCTTGTTGGAATCGGTTTCAGCGGGCTTGCTGTCGTGCCCGCCGAGGCCGAAGAGCCCGGCCAGGCCGCCACCGCTCTCGTGCTCCTGCTGGGCCTGTTGCGCCTGCCGGGCTAGCACGGCGGGGGAGTCATCGTTGTCGTCGTCGTGGTCTTGCGCCTGCCCACCCTGGCGGGCGCGCTTGCGCATCTCGCGCTTCAGCTCGCGCCGGTCCTCCGGCGACATCTTGCTGAACGCTTCCTCGGCGGCGCGTTGGTATTGCTCCGGCGAGAGGCGCGACGTGGTGGCCTGGTAGTTCTGGAGAACCTCGTTGGGATCGAGATCACGCGCGTTCCGCTCGGCGCGGTCGGCGAAGTCGTGCGCGCGGCGGCGGCGAGCGTCGTCGTCATCCGCGTCGTTGGAACCGAAGAGTCCGCCTAGCAACTGATCGACCATGAGTCATGTGCTCCCTTCTGCCATCTGCGGGCTGCCGGCATTGGCTGCGCCCACAGGGACTGGCGCCACTGCAGCATACGTCGTGCCAGCGGGAGCGGATGCGTGGGGAAGCGCCGGGTTCAGGCGAGCAGGTCGTCGAGGTCGATGGTGACGCCGGGCAGTGAGGCGACGGGCACAATGCCGCCGTTGTGTACGGTTTCTTCGTATGTGCTATCAGGCTGCCGTCGCCATGCTGTTAGTTGGCGCCGGCAGGGGTGGATGTACCAGATTTCGCGGTCGCCCCGTTCGTGATAGGCAGTGAGCTTGCGCTCGAAGTCGTAGGCTCCGGTCGTGCGAGACCAAATCTCGACAACCAGTGGCAGCGGGTCGGCATGGGCGGCAAGGTGGCGCGGGTCATCCCGGAATGGGGCGACCCATGCGGTGGGGATCACCACGACATCCGGGACGAAGTACGTGCTGCCAGATAATCGGGCCTTGGCGCCGTTCACGCTGACACGGAACTCGCGGCGGTCAAGCTGGTTCATCAGAAGATGGGCCAGATACGTCGGCATGTCCTCGTGCGTGCTGCTCATCGTGGGCTTTTCACGCGGTTCGCCATCCCAGAGTTCAAGGCGCGAGTCCTCCAGCGCGAGGTCGATGTATTCCTGTTCGGTGATGCGGTGGATGACAGCCATGGTGTGCGCTCCGGTGTGGCCGCCGCTCAGGGGAGCAGATCGTCCAGATCGATCATGACGCCCGGTAGCGACATGACTACAACAACGCCGCCGGTGTAGACAGATTCGTCATATGTGCCGACGGGATGCTTTCGCCATGTCGTGAGGATGCGGTCGTATGGCTGGAGATACCAGATTTCGTGGTCGCCGCGTTCGCGATAGGCGGTGAGCTTCCGCTGGAGGTCGTACGCGCCAGTGGAAGGCGACCACACCTCGACGACGAGCGGGAGGGGCTCACGCCATGCAGCGAGATGGCGCGGGTCGCCGAGATGAGGGGTGATCAGATTGGCGGGAACGACAATGACATCCGGGATGAAGTAGGTGCTCCCGGATATCCGCGCTTTTCCCTCGTTGTGATTCACCAGATACGATCGCTTGTCGAGTTGAGCTATCAGCGAGGCCGCCAAATAGAGCGACACGACTGCGTGCGTGCTGCTCATCGCCGGTTTCTCGCGCGGTTCGCCGTCCCACAATTCAAGGCGCGAGTCCTCCAGCGCGAGGTCGATGTATTCCTGTTCGGTGATGCGGTGGACGATGGCCATGGGGCACGCTCCGGACGTGGGGCGGGGTATGTGAACATGATAGTCCGGATCATTTGACGCTGAAGACGAAGCGGGGCGGCCGCATCGTCGCGACCGCCCCGCATGTTGCGCCTGATTGCGCGAAAACGGCTAGCGGTATTCGCCTGCACGCAGGCGGCTGATCGCTTCGTGGGCGGCGTTGTGGCCCGGCGCGCCCATGACGCAGCCCCCCGGCCAGGCGCCGGAGCCGCAGAGGTAGAGGCCGGAGATGGGCCCCTGGTACGACTGCGAACCGGGGACCGGGCGCATGTCGAAGGCCTGCTCCGGGACCAGCTCGCCCTGGAAGATGTGGCCGCCGGTCAGGCCGAAGCGCGCCTCCACATCCGGCGGCGCGAGCACCTGCATGGTGATGTCGGCGTCGGCCATGTTCGGCGCGAAGTGGGCGAAGCGCGCGATGGCGTTCCGCGCGATCTCCTGCCGGCGCTCGTCCCACGTGCCTTCGGCCAGCTCATACGGGAAGAACTGGGTGAAGATGGAGAACGTTTCGCCGCCCTCCGGGGCCAGCGAGCGGTCCACGGCGGACTGGGCGTGGATGGAGAAGAACGGCCAGTCGGCGGGGCGGCCCTGCCGGGCGTCCTCATAGGCTCGCTGCAGGTAGTCGATGCTGGGGCCGATGTGGACGCCGCCGAGCTGCCCGAGCGTGAAGTCGCGGTTGCGCAGCGCCTTGTACTCCGGCAGGCGGTCCGTCGCGAGGTTGATCTTCATCACCGGTGAGGTGATCTGGATGTTGGCGATGTCGCGGGCGTACTCGTCTGGCAGGTGCTGCTTGCCCACCAGCTTCAGGTAGGTGCGCACCGGGTCGGCGTTGGAGAGGACGAGGCGGGAGTGGAACTCCTCGCCGTCCTTCGTCACGGCGCCGGTGGCGCGGCCCCCTTCGACGCAGATGTGATCGACCTCGGCGCCGGTGCGGATATCGACGCCTTCCTTGAGGGCGACGCGCTTCAGGGCCTGGGTGAAGCTGCCCATGGCGCCGCGCAGGTAGGCCCACGCGCCACGCTTGCCGGTGGCCATGCCCATGGCGTGATACAGCTTGACGTAGCCGGTGCCAGCATCGCGCGGGCCACGGAAGGTGCCGATCAGACCGAGGGCGCAGGCGGCGGCCTGCATGATGTCCGATTCGAAGAAATACTCGGCGGAATCAGCGGCGGAGCCGAGCACCATGAACTTCAGGACGTGGTCATCGCCGGGCTGGTTGAACTGCGCCACGAACTCGGCGAACGAGGGCGGGTTGCGCAGGATGAACTGGTCCATGATCTCGCAGGCGCGCTCGATCATGGCGTCGTAGACGGGGTACGCCTTCGCGTCATTGGGGGAGAAGCGGGCGATCTCGCGGACGGTATCCTCCATCTCCTCCCAGAAGACGACGCCATCCTCGCCATCCATGAAGGGGGCGAAGGAGCGCGGGTTGCGCTTGATCATCTCGACGCCGTTGTTCAACAGGTCGAGATCCTGCAGCACCTTCTGCGGGGCCAGCGAGAGGACATACGAACCAGTGGAGGCAATGTGCCCCGGCGCGCCCTCGATCTCCTCGGAGAAGGCGGCGCCGCCGACATCCTTGTAGCGCTCCAGGATGCAGACGGAGTACCCCGCCTTGGCCAGGTAGCAGGCGGATACGAGGCCGTTGTGGCCGCCACCAACGATGACGACATCATAGGTATTGCTGGGAACCTGGTACACGGATCGCAACCCTCCCCACGCGCGCAGCAGAGACATCCTCAGGATGTTGGAACGCTACGCGGGCGGGGTAGGGGGCGTCAATCCGGCGGGTTACTCCGGCTGCACTGGCGAACACCCGGTGGCGAGGTGGTCCCCGTTTCCGCTCGCGTACGATTGCCGGCGGTCCTCCGCTGTTGCAACGGCGCAGGCGGATGGAAGCCGGTATGACGCCAGATAGCATGGGCACAAGGGTGATCGATGATGACCTCGGAAGACCAAACGGTGGCCGGGAGTAGTGTCTCCCGGCGGGTGGCGCTCGGGTCCGCGACGGCGCTGGCGCTGGGCGCGGCGATGAGCCGAGGCCGGGCAGCAGGGGCGCAAACGCCGGCGGCGGCGGCGACGCCGCAAGGGACGCCTGCAGCAACGGTGGACCCGGTGACAGCCTCCGTGCCGCACGTGTTCTCGCACGCGGAGATGCAGTTCCAGTTCTTCATCGCGCTGGGGGCGGTCTACGAACGGGCGGCGGACGTGGGCGAGTTGTTCGCCACCGCCGCGCAGATCACGGACGGCGATTTCGATTCGTGGTTCGACGCCTTCGTGGCGGTCGGCGCGCGGATACAGGGCATCGCGGAGACGAGCGAGGCGGCAGGGGACGCCGTCTCGGCGCGGGAGGCGTGGCTGCGCGCCGCCACGTACTACGGGCAGGCCTACTTCTTCACCTACGGCACGCAGGAGCCAGACCGCATCGCCGACGTCTGGGCGCAGGCGGCCGACGCCTTCGCGAAGTTTGCGGCCTTGCTGGACACCCCGGCGGAGGTTATTGAAATCCCGTATGAGGGCACGACGCTGCCCGGCTTTGCGCTGCGGGTGGATGACAGTGGTGAACCGCGCCCGTGGCTGATCATGAACAACGGCAGCGACGGCCTGATGGCGGATATGTGGGCGCAGGGCGCGGCGGCGGGGCTGCGGCGCGGCTACAACGTGCTGCTCTTCGATGGGCCGGGGCAGGGCGCCGCGCTGTGGCGGCAGAACCTGTACTTCCGGGCGGACTGGGAGAAGGTGGTCACCCCGGTCGTCGATTATCTGGTGGCGCGGCCCGATGTCGATCCGGCGAAGATCGTGATCATCGGGGTGAGTCAGGCCGGGTTCTGGGTGCCGCGCGCGCTGGCGTTCGAGCACCGGCTTGCGGCGGCGGTGGCGAATCCGGGCGTGGTCGATGTCGGCTCGTCGTGGCTGGCGCACATGCCGCCGGACACGATGCAGGGGCTGCTGGACGCGCCGGAAGCGGAGCGCGCGAAGATAGCGGCGGAGATTGACGAGGGCGTCGCGCAGGGGATGGCGCAGAGCATCGATTTCCGGTTCACGGTGATGATGCGCATGAAGCCGTACGGCGTCGAGAAGATGTCGGACATGCTCATTGAACTGGCGAAGTACACTCTGACAGATGACGTCATCAAGCAGATCACGACGCCGCTGTTGATCGCCGATCCCGAGGGGGAGCAGTTCTGGCCGGGGCAGTCGCAGCAGCTGTACGACGCGCTGCCAGGCCAGAAAGAACTGCTGCGCTTCACCGCCGCCGAGGGCGCCGATCTGCACTGCCAGCCGAAGGCGAACGGGCTGGCGAACCAGCGCTTCTTCGATGGCATGGCGCACTATCTTGAGACGCCGGAGGGCACGCCGGCGCCGTAGCGAGGTCACCGAATGTAGCGAGGGGTTCTGCGCATGGAGCCCCTCGCCGCGCTGCGTTGTTGCCAGAAGACCCGGCGCTCAGTCAGCCGGTTGCGCGCCAGGCACGGCCAGCCCGAAGAGCCACGCGTCGAAGAACGCCGTCAGGTCGCGGCCCGCGAGGGTTTCGGCGAGGCTGACGAAATCGGCGCTGGTGGCGTTGCCACGCTGGAAGCGGCTTGTCCACGGCGGCAGGAGCTGGACGAACGCGTCGTCGCCGATGCCGCTGCTGCCGGAGTCTCACGACGGCGCGGCAGAGGCCGGGAGCCTGCGCAAGCTGACTGCAAACACAATGGCCGCCAGCGCCAGCGCCATGATCCCGTGCAGATGTCGCACGGATGTCCCTCCAGACCTGCTACGCAACCCAAGCCTCCGGGACATCCGCCGAGCCATTGCTTAAGCGCAGCATGATTCGTATATTCTTGTTTTGCTAAATCATGATCTCTGGATGAAGGAATTCCCATGAAATCCGAAAAGCCGGATCTGCTCCGCGTGCCAGTCCCCCGGCGCGTCATGCTCGCCGTGGGGCTGGCCAGCCTTGCCAGTGGCTCTCGCGTGCTGGAACTCGAGGGCAAGGGCAAGAAGAAGAAAAAGAAGCACAAGAAGAAGAATCACTCGTCCGTCGGCGGCGCCGGGCGCGTCGCGGACGTCGCTATCGACGGTGAAGAGCAGGCGTTTCTGACCATCATCAACGACTACCGGGCGCAGCATGGCATTCGGCCACTGGCGCTGAACGCAATGCTGTCTGCGGCTTCGGCGGCGCACTCGCTCGATATGGGGCTGCACGCCTTCTTCGACCACATCAACAAGCAGGGTAAAGACCCGGCGGACCGCGCCGAGGCCGCCGGCTACAACTGGTGGGTGGTCGGCGAGAACATTGCGGCGGGCGGCAACCGCGACACCGGCGCCGATGCCTTCGATATCTGGAAGCACAGTCCGCCGCACAACGCGAACATGCTGGACCCGGACTACACCGAAATCGGGATCGGGCGCGAAATGACGCCGGGCTCGAAGTACACGTGGTACTGGACGACGGTGTTCGGGTCGCCCGCCTGACGCGAGCCGCCGCGTAGAATGCGGGCATGAATGACCCTGTCCGCATCGGGCCGGTCGTTGCCCTGAGCCGGTATCCCGTGAAATCGTTGCGTGGCGAGTCGCTGGCGCAGTTGACCATCGAGCCGCGCGGCGTGGTGGGCGACCGCCTGTTCGCCCTGCGCAATGCCGACGGGAAGTTCGGCAGCGGCAAATCGACGCGCCGCTTTCGCAAGATGGACGGGCTGCTCGACCTCGCCGCGGCGTACGAGGGCGCTACCCCAATGGTGGCCTTCCCCGGCGGCGACTGCATCGCCGGGGATGACCCGGCGATCCACGAGCGGCTGTCCGCGCACGTGGGGCAGGCAGTGACGCTGGCGCGCGAGACCGATATCTCCCACTTCGATGACAGCCCTATCCATGTCCTGACGACGGCATCGTTGCGCACGCTGGGGCTCGGCGCGGCGGACGCGGCGCGCTTTCGCCCCAATATCGTCATCGATGCGCCGGGGTACGGCTTCGTTGAGGATGGCTGGATCGGTCGCGATCTGCTGCTGGGCGAGGGCGTGCGCCTGCGCGTCACCGGCGGCGCGGTGCGCTGCGTGATGGTGGGAATGGCGCAGGCCGAGCTTCCGGAGCAGCCGCAGCTGCTGCGCCAGATCGGGAAGCTGCACGATGCCTGCTTCGGGGTCTACGCGCAGGTGGTGGACCCGGGCGCGGTGGCGCTGAGTGACCTAGCCCGGCTGGCATGAACGCTAGTCCGCCACCGGTTCCGCTGTACGCAAGGTGTCCGTCAGTTTTTTCAGGGCGGCGGTCAGCCCCTGATAGCTCTGGATGACATCCACATCCCAGACGCCGATTTGCCCGGCCTTGACGGCAGGCAGCGTGCCAAACGCCGGGTGCGAGGCAAACTGGTCGTGGGTGACGAGCCCGGCGTGCGTTGATTGCAGCAGCAGGTCCGCCGGATACTTGCCAACCAACTCGGCGCTGAGACCCTCCCAATAGCTGCCTTCTGGGACATTGGGTTTAATGATGTTCAGCCCCAGCGACTGATAGAAGGAGAGTTCAGCCCAATCCTCCGGATTGGCGACAACCGTGCCATCCGCCTCGGCGTAGATGAACATGACCCGCACATCTGACTTCTCGGCGGCAACGGCGGCGAACGCGGCGACAGCCTGCTCGTACGCGGCCCGCGCCATTTCCACCTCCGGGGCGTCTGGCTCCGCTCCCAGCAGCACCGCCAGTTCGGCGAAGCGTTCGACATTTTGGCCAGCGTTGCCTGCGGCGGAAATTGCCACGACCGGCGCGACAGCATTCACAAGGTCGTAGGTCTCGGTGCCGGGAAAGCTCCGGGCGTAAGGGCTGTTCGGATCTCCCCAGGTGAGGGTGACAAAGAGATCGGGCGCCACGGCGATCAGTTTCTGGAGGTCTGGCGCGCCAGAGTCCGCTCTTGTGCTCAGTACGGGAGTGTTGCGGGGCACGCGTCCCCAGGCCGCATCCATCCCGAGGTTCCAGGGATCGCCGGAAACGGCGACCGGGCGGATGCCGAAATCCCAGAGCGCGGCGGCGGCGGTCAGGTCGGCCGCGACGCGCTGGGGCATGGCGCCGAGCGTCACGGTCTTGCCGGCGTCGTCGGTGAAGGTCCAGCCGGTGGCAGGGTCCGGGGTGGCTGCCTGGGCGGCGGTCATGCGTGGGGCTCCCAGGGAGGCTCCCGCCAGGCAGACCGCCTGCAGGATGGCGCGGCGTGAGCAACAGGTTTGCGGCAGGTCCATCACGGCGTCCTCTCGCGGTCAGCGTTCCCCAACGGCGACAGCACGATCATTTTAGTCAGTTGTGGTGGCGGGATACGCGGACGTAGCCTGGGTCACCCGTCCGTCCGTGCTGGCGCACGAAAGCTGCAAGGTCTGCAATGTCCCGCCAGCGGAACGGCCGCTAACGCGGGGACCTGAGCCAGGAGGTGACGCGCGTCATGCTGGAAATTGGCAATGTGCTGGGCGTGGTGACGGTCAAGGATCTGGAACCGGCGGTGGCGTGGTACGAGCGGCTCTTTGGCCGGCCGCCGGATCGCCGCCCAATGGAGAACGATGTCGAGTGGCAGTTGACCAGCAATGGCGGCTTGCAGCTCGTTGGCGACGAGGCCAGTTCCGGCAAGGGCTACGTCACGCTCGGGGTGGAGGACATTGACGCGGCGCTACGGGATCTGGCGACGCGCGGCATCGAGGGCACTGCCGAGGAGGTCGGTGAGATCGACGGCGTGCCATTGAAGATCGCGCAGTTGCAGGATCCGGGCGGCAACACCGTGGTGCTGGCCTCGCTGGCGTCATCGCGACCGGGTTGACGGGCTGACCGGTCTGTCCCGGAGAGTTGTCAGATCGTCGGGTCAGAGGGCTGGCCCGGCGGGCGCAGGTTGCGCGTGGCGCAGGGCCAGCAGGACCGGGGTGGCAAGCACGATCAGGAGTATGCCGCTGACGCCCGCCGCGAAGGGCGCCGAGACGCGGTCGCTGAGTGCGAAGAAGCTCCATTGCACCACCGCCAGCCCCAACATCGACACCAGCGATTGCAGCGAGATGATGGTGGCGCGGCGCGCGCTGGGGATGGCGTCGTTCAGCATGGCCGAAAGCACGGGCATGACGGCAGCGGCGGCCAGACTGACCACGCCGATTAGCGCCAGCGCCGGGATGGAGGCCGCCAGCCCGAGCCCAAGCAACGCGCCTGCCATGATGCCGGCTGCTGCGGAGATGAGGCGCAGGCGGGGCACGCGGCCCGCCAACCGGGGCGCCAGAAAGGCGCCGGCGACCCGGCAAAGGCGAGCCATGAGCAACAGCCCGCCGAAGAGCCAGACCGGCACGCCGACGCTCATGCCGTAGGGCTGCAGCAACGACATCCAGACAAACTCCGCGTACAGAAAGACGATGGCCCCCATCAGCAGGATGGCCCGCACCCGCGCATCGTGCGCGGCAATGGCGGCGCCAGCCCGGAGCGACTGCCAGAAGCGGGGCCGGTGGGTGGGCTCCTCCGGGCCGAGGGGCGGTTCGCGGAAGGTGACCGCCACGGCCATCCCCAGCGCGGCGGCCACGCCGGTCAACAGGAAGCAAGCGCGCATGTCGCGGGCGGCCACGATGCCGCCCGCCACGGCGGCGAGCCCCCCGGCGGCCTGCGCGATCATGGCGTAGCGGCTGGCGATATGGGTGAAGCGCCCTGTTTCGTCAGCGGACTGCAAACTGTCGTAGACGAGCGCATCGCCGGCGCCGGAGATGAACGAATAGGACAGGCCAAGCAGGAGGTAGCCAACGAGGAACACGGGCGAAAGCACCTGCGTCAGGATGCAGGCCATGGCCACCGCCTGCATTCCCGCGCCGATCATCAGCGAGACCTTGCGGCCCCAGACATCGGCCACGATGCCGGTGGGCGCTTCGGCCAGCGCGAGGAGCACCATGGCGGCGAATTCCAGCGTGCCGATCTGGACCAGCGACATCCCTTCCCGTGTGAAGTACAGCACCCAGATGGGGCTCCACAGCGGCAGTTGCGTCAGAAACGTGTACGCGTAGAAGCGGGGGATGTTGCGCCGGTACGGGCTGGCGCCGGGAGTGTGTCTGGTCATGTCTGCCCTCTCAGGAGTGTGGTGGGAGATGGGGCCGGACAACTTGTGGGAGTGGTGATCCGTTAGCGCATCATGAGCAGCGCCTGCAGGTCGAGATCGTGCTCGACTTCGCGCAGCACCTCGTCTCCGATCATGCCCCGGTCGCGCAGCTCAAGGACGGAGTTGCGAGCGGCGTCCATCAGGCGGCGGCGGAATTCGCCACGTCCTTCGGCCTGCTCGTCCAGATCCTCCCAGAGTTCGTCTTCCTCGGCGTCGCCATTCTGCTTGATCTCCTCCTCGAAGTGGGCCAGCATCGGCGCGGCCATCTCCTTCAGCGAGGGGTCTTCCGCGACCATGACGCGAAGTTCGCTGAACATGGCGCCGCGCATGGTGGTCATGGCGAGGCGCATTTCCTGCTTCTGGGAGCCATCTTCCGCCAGTTTGAGGCGGCGCAGCAGCCATGGCAGCGGCAGGCCGAAGCCAAAGAGGGTGCCGACGATGACGGCGGCGGTGATGAGGATGATTTCGTTGCGGTGATCAAAGGGCGCGCCGGCGTCGGTGACCAGCGGCAGGGCCAGCGCCGTGGCCAGCGAGACCACGCCGCGCAGGCCGGACCACGCGATGATGAACAGCCCGGCGGCGGTGAGCGGGGCGGGCTCCGGCACGATGTAGCGGCGGCCGAAGCGGTCGCGGTGGCGGCTTTCGATGGGGATGTGGGAGCGGAAAATCCACGTGCCCGCGAAGACGTAGACGAAGCGGGCCACCATCATGGCGGCGAGCACGGCCAGCGAGTGGAGGATGACCTGCTGGAGGTCTTCGCGGGAGAGGATATCCTGCAGCGCGCCGAGTTCGAAGCCGATGAGGATGAAGATCAGCCCCTCGAAGACCGTCATCACCTGTTCCCACATGACGCGGTTGCGGCTGCGCATCTCGGGGGTCATGGTGCGGGAGGAGCGGTACCCGAAGACGATGCCGGCGGCGACGGCGGCGAGGACGCCGGAACCGCGCAACTGTTCGGCGAGGCGGAGAACCTGCAATCGCAGGTGAACAAGAATTTCCCGCGCAGCCGCTTCGTTTCCTCGCAGAGGATCGAGGAGCTGCAGGTGAAGACGCAGACGGCGCTTTCGTCGACGATTCTTTCGCGCGCTTCATGAAAGTGCTGGTGCTG
>JASGGF010000052.1:0-18770 GCA_047605145.1 Thermomicrobiales bacterium
ATCGCCTGCCGCATCGGATGCCTGCTGGGCCACGTCCACCGCAGCGTCCTCATTGGCGGTATCCGCTGCCTGCTCTGCCTCGGTGATCTCGCGCACCACCAGCGTGCCGACCATGCCGGCTTCCTTGTGGCCCGGGACATTGCAGTAGAACTCGTAGGTGCCTGGCGCAGCGTTGATCGTCACCTCGCCCGTTTCGCCGGCCGGCAGCGAAACGTTGATGCCCAGCGCGTCGATGCTGAAGTCGTGCGCCGCAGCGCCAAGGTTCGGCAGCAGGATCTTGACATCCTGATTCGCCGGAATCTCAAGCTCCTTCGGCTGGAAGAAGATGTCGTGCGACTCGATGGTGTACTGATCGCTCGTCGCCGAATCGCCCGCGTTGTTGGCGGAAGCGGCCGGGGTCTGCGCCGGCGCGGCGGACGCGGGCGGCGGCGGGAAGGTCGGGTAACCACCGGAGTGCTCGATCGCATCGTTGTACACGACGTTCCAGTTGACGTTCTGGATCATCATGGCCAGCTCGTAGATCTGCTCCGGGTTGAGCAGCGCGCCGCCCTCAAGGCCAGTGCCCCAGGCGGGCATCAGACCGCGGCCGTTGTTCAGCGTATCGACAATCACCTTGTAGCGCTCGGCGCGCTCCGTCGGGTCGGTTGTCTGATTGCGCTCCTGCGCAGCACGGCCCAGTTCGGTGTCGCCACCGAGCGGCGCCCCGATGCGGCCAGTGCCTTCCGCGCCAGGCTCGGAGTATCCCTCGCCGGCAGGACCATGGCAGACCAGGCAGTTGTTGATGTAGGTCTGGATGCCACGCTCGACCGCGACCTCTTCCTTCTCCTGAACCTCGGCGCCCATGCGGTTGTTCTCATCCGCAAGGTAAACGACCAGAAGCGTCGACAAGGCCACCAGGCCGACGATCACTACTGTCGCGAGCTTCTGGACCGCTCCCACGCTGCTTGCCCCTTCGCCCTACAACGAACTGTTGCCGAAACGGTCGCCTAGAACGCGTACGGCGCCGCCTGGTTGGGCGCGTATTCCTGCCGTTGGCTGATATCGCCGGTGTTCACCATCACGTTGCCGGTGGCGTCATCCACGGTCACCGCCATGAGATCCATGGGGCGGGGAGCGGGGCCACCAGTGCGCACACCGTCATAGTCATACATGGAGCCGTGGCAGGGACACTTGAAGGCCTGCTGGCTATCGGCCGGACCAACGTACGGCACGCTGCAGCCCAGATGCGGGCACTTGGTGTACAGCGCCAGCAGCCCGTCGTTGTTGCGCACCAGGTAGAACTTGCCCTGAATGTTGTGGAACGGCTGCCCCTCGACCGTCGGCACATCCTCGGCCTTCACGGTCAACTCGCTGCCGAACGCGCCGGTCTTACGCGGCCACAGCAGGCCCAGGAACCCGGCGGCTCCCAGGGTGAGCAGCGTGCCCACCGCGCCAAGCGCGGCGTTACGCACGAACTGCCGCCGGTCCGGGTGCACCGTCAGGGCTCCCTGGCTGTTGTGCCGGCCGAGCAGGCCCATGACGACTGAGGCGACCCAGCCGAATACCACCCCGAAGATCGTCCGTACGATCATGAACATCCGCGTGTCCTTTGCCAGTCCGGCCGCGTGCCGGCTTTACCGATTACCGATTAGTGGTGCTCCAGCGGCAGCTGCCACGGGAAGACCAGCGCCTGACCTTCACCTCGGAACGACGTGCCGCTGATCGTCAGGACGAGGTACGTGACCACGAAGCCCGTGAACAGCGCAATGATCATTTCGCGGCGCGTCGGCCGAAAAATGCCCTGCACCAGTCCAACCAGAATCCCGATGGTGGCGAAGATGATGAGCATCGGCAGGATCTGGTTGTAGACCCATTCCGGCGCGTGCAGCTGGTGCTGCAGGTAGCCGCCGATGCCGAACTGCGTGCGGCCGGTCATCTCATCGAGAAAGATCATGGCGATCAGCACGACGGTGGTGAACACCGCAGTGAACGCCGCGATCTTGCGGCCCTTGGCCGAGGTGCCGAGGATACCGACACCCAGCGGCGAGCGATCGAAGTACGGGATCGCCGCGATAGCCCCCAGCGCCAGTGTCGGCACGATCACGCCGGCCACGCCGGGGTTCATGTGCAGCAGGAGTTCCTGCAGGTTCAGGAAGTACCACGGGGCCTTGGAGGGGTTCGGCGTCTGGTTCGGGTTGGCGTGCGCGGTCAACGGCGCATTGAAGAGCACCGAGGCCCCCACCAGCAGCAGCAGGAAGACTGTCGCGCAGACCGCCTCCACCACCACGAGCGATGGCCAGACCATTACCTCGTCTTCCGCGAGGTCAGTGGGGCGCGCCAGCGCGCGGCCACGCACCAGTTCCAGCAGCTTTTGCCGCTTCGCCTCGTCGATTGCCGCCGCCGGAGACCCTCCGGGCATTTGCTGGGCGATGTCAGCCATTGCCAACCTCCGAATCCGAAGCCATTTCCTGACCCACGCGTGTCCTCATCATGCCGCCTGGTTTCCGGCGCCGCCTACAGCGGGCCGGAGATGCCGCCGTCCTTACGAATGCGCCAGAAGTGGACGGCCATCAGGAAGGCGGCCACCAGCGGCAGGAAGATCACATGCAGGGTGTAGAAGCGAACGAGCGCGCTCTGACCAATTTCGTAGTCGCCACGCAGCACCAGGTTGACCTGGGCGCCGACGATGGGAGCCGCGCCGCCGATCTCCGTGCCCACCGTGATGGCCCACAGCGCGAGCTGGTCCCATGGCAGCAGGTAGCCGGTGAACGAGAGCAGGAAGGTGATCACGAGGAGAAGGACGCCAACCACCCAGTTGAACTCACGGGGCGGTTTGTACGACCCGGTGTAGAAGACCCGGCACATGTGGAGGAAGACGGCGATCACCATGCCCTGGGCAGACCAGCGGTGCATATTCCGCATCAACTGGCCGAAGGTGACGCTGGTCTCGATGTTCTTCATGCTCTCGTAGGCCAGATCGGCGGAAGGGATGTAATAGAACATCAGCAACACGCCGGTGCCGACCAGCACCAGGAACATGAAGAAGGAAAGGCCACCCAGGCAGAAGGTGTAGGTCACCTTGGTGGCGTAGCGCTTGATCTTGACCGGGTGAATGTGCAGAAACACGTTGCTGGCGATGATCAGCGCCTGGTTCCGCTGCGTATCGGGGTAGCCGTGGCGAACCACCGACCGCCATACAGATGAGCCGGAGATCTTGTCTGCCAGCGTCTGTTCCCGCGCCATACCGTCCTCCGACTCGGTCCAATCCACCTCGCCAACGAGCGCTCCTGCCGGTGCAGGACGCCGCCCGTAGGCGTTTCACATCTGAGCGCAACGCGCGGCGCAATTGTCTGCGCCGCCGGGAGCCCGGTCAAGCCGCGCGGCTCGGATAAGCGTGTCATCCGCCACGCTGGCCGGGCCGCGTCGTGCTGCATGGTAGCCGAGATCGGGATGCGGCGCTGAGGCACGAGGCGGCGAGTTTGTGCATCCGATCATGACAATGGCCGTCACAGGGGACGGCCATTGTGGGTGGGCGCAACAGGACTTGAACCTGTGACCTCACGGATGTGAACCGTGCGCTCTGGCCAACTGAGCTATGCGCCCCCAGCGAGCCGGAGTATAGCAGTGTCCGGGGTTGGAGCCAACGGTTGTGCGAACGGCATCACGGGCATCTGGCCGAGGCAACGCATTCCTGGCCAGATGCCGCGCACCGGCTACCGCTCGTACAGCGTGATCGTGGCGAACGCCGGCGGACCCTCGGCCCCATACGCGTCCAGCATGGCGTAGGTGAAGCCATCCGTCCCGGCGAAGTTCACGGCGAACGGAACGTAAGTAACCAGCTGCAACCAGTATTGGCCCTCGGGGCAGGTCGCGGTATCTGCACGGGCTCCGGTGCAGTCCTGGCAGGGCGGGTCGCCCGGCTGGCAGTCGTCCGTCACCAGACAGCGCGGAACGCAGCGCACGCCGCCGGAATCCGCCGGGATCGGCGGAGGCGCCAGCGCCGGGGTTCCGGGGTCTCCCATGAACACTTGCGCCGGATTGTTCGCCAACTCAAGCACGCCGTTGGTCGGCGGAGTCACGATACGGAACCGCGGCCAGTCGAAGTCCGGCTCGTACCCCCGCAACTCCACAGCGTAGAACTCTTCCCCGTTGGGTTCCGTCATGGTTGTGTGGACAGCGACCGGCGCGTGGTTGACGCGGCACACGCCGGGGCGCGTGCACGCCAGAGTCCCGACATCGCCGACCGGACCGATGCGGCAATCGCAGATCAGGTCACCCTCGCAATTGGCGTGCGTTTCGCACGAGTCGCCGGCGCGCCCCGAGGAAGGCTCGCAGGAGCCACAGTCCACCGACTCCCCGCAGGAGTTCTCGACCGGCCCACACTTGCCGTCACAGGTGGCGCTCTTCGACTGGGGGGAGCATGTACCGGGAGCAGGCAAACGTCCCTCTTGCCGGCGCTTCCGACGGCGATCCGCCTTTGACCGCTTGCGCCGACGCGAATCCTGCTTCTGCTTGCGGCTGGCAGCGGCCGGGCTCGGTTCCAGCGCCAACCAACTGGACCCTGCTGCCAGCGGTAGGCTCGCGAGCCCACGCAGCGCGTCACGACGGCTGTGCCCTGCTTGCAGGACGCAGGCAATCCTGGCGCCTAGATCGATGCTCATTGCTGCTCCTGGCAAAATTGCATGGTGACTGCGACGAAACGGCAATCGCGGGGCGATGTCCAGGCAACCCGGACTTTCCCCCACAGCGCACCATACGCCCGCCAAGTGTTCCCGTCGCCAGTAAGATCTGCGGGGTTTTCGCCACCTGCGCGGACAGGGCTGTCCGCGTTCAGCAGGAGCCGGCGGGAGCAAACCGCGCGTTACACTCTCGCCATGACCACCTCCGTTCCGTCCACCCCCTTCCTCGCCATCGATGTTGGCGCGGGCACGCAGGACATCCTGCTTTTCGACCCGGCGCGGGAGCCGGAGAACTGCCTTAAGCTGGTGCTGCCCTCGCAGACGCAGGTGGTGGGCGCGCGCATCCGCGCCGCGACGGCAGCCGGGCAGGCAGTGCACTTGCACGGCGCGCTGATGGGCGGCGGCGCCTCCAGCGACGCCATGAAGGCGCACCTCGAGGCCGGGCTGCCGCTCTCGGCGACGCCAACAGCCGCGCGGACGCTGCACAACGACCTCGCGCGTGTCGAGGCGCTGGGTGTCGTGATCCGCGAGGACGCGCCAGCGAGCGCCACGTTGGTCGAGACGGGCGACATCGACCTCCACGCGCTGCAACACGCGCTGGAGCCGTTTGGCGTCCAACTCCCCGGAAACCTCGCCGTCGCGGCGCAGGACCACGGCTACCAGCCCGGCGCCGGCAACAACGATGTGCGCTTTGCCTATCTACAGGGCTTGCTCGACCACAGCGGCGATCTGCGCCAGATGATCTCCCGCACGCCACCACCGGGCATGACCCGGCTCGCCGCCATCGCCGCCGCGCACCCCGGCGCGCTGCTAATGGACACCGGGGCGGCGGCGGTGTTGGGGGCGCTGGCGGATCCCCGCGTAGGGGAAGCGGCCGCTACCTCGGGCGCAATCCTCGTCAACGTCGGGAACATGCACACCTTCGCCACGTTGGTGCAGGGTGAGCAGCTGTACGGGCTGTTTGAGCATCACACCGGCGGTATTACCCCGCAGATCATCCGCGATCTGGTCGAGGGTCTACGCGCCGGAACGCTGGACACCGCCGGCTTCCGCCAGCGCTTCGATGGCCACGGCGCCGCGCTCGATCCCGCGTATCGCGATGTCGGGCCATTTCCGTTCGTCGCCATCACCGGACCGAACCGGCGCCTCGCCCGGTCGCTCAGCTATTACGAAGCGGCCCCGCACGGCGACATGATGCTGGCGGGCTCGTGGGGGCTGGTCGCGGGCGCGGCGTTGCTGGAGCACGATGGCAGCCCAACGTAGGAGGGATCATCTACTCCCAACTTCGTCGCTCCGACCACCGTTGCTCCGGCAGGAGGGCGCGCATTGACAAGCGGAGAGCAGGCGCCTTTACCCTGAGGGTTGGGGTGGTCGATCCCTCACCTGCGGGTTCGGGATGACAGCGGGGTGGCGAGAGGTCGCGGTGTCAGGCGGAGAGCAGGCGTCAGGATGGCAGGCGTCGTCTGTCTCCGGCCACCTTCCACGTGACAACCCAGTTAGCAATCCCACATCGGGTTGTCGGGCCGCTGATCCGGCGGCAGGTTCTCGAATGGGCAGTTGCCGCCGCTATTGCCGGGCCGGTTCTGCGTCCCCGGCATCACCACGCCTGGCTGACCGGGGCGCGGCGTCGGCGTTTTGCGCTTGCGCGTGGTCCGCTTCTTGTCGTTCTTGTCCGCGTCGTCATCCTTGCCGGTGACGGTGCGTCCGCCGTTGCTGGTCGGCTGGCGGTCCGGGTTCGTCGCCTGCTCGGTGATCTCGTCGATCATGGCATCGACATCCGGCACCACGATTTCGACCGAGCCATCGCGCCCCGGCGTGATCGTCGGGGCCAGCGCGGGGATAATCACCGGGTTGGCGCCGGGCCGGTCGTCGCGGTTGCCCCGGTCATTCGTGTTTTGGCCGGGCATGGCGGGCATCTCGATCACCGGCACACCATTGCCGGCGTCCTCCTGCATCTCGCGCACGCGTTCCATCGGGTCCTGCGCCACCGGTACGATCCGCGACGAACTGTCCGTGTCGAAAATGTCGAACGGGTCATCGTCGTTATTGGCGGAGGACGCCGCCGAGCGCGGTGTCGGCGAAACCGCCGGCGTATCCGCTACCGTGCGGGCTGGCTGGGTCGGGACGGCGGTCGGCGGCTGCTGCACTGGCTGCAACGCCACCACTGGCACCGCGGTCACCGGGGGCGCCGTGGGCAGGGCCGTCGGTTGCGGCAGCGCGGTGGGCACAGCGGTTGGAGCCGCCTCCTGCCGGTCGATCACCCGTGGCGTGGGCGTCGGGCCAACGAGTTCCTGCGGCGCGTCCTGCGGAGCGGCTACGGTCGGGAGGGCGATGGCGGCGGGCTGCTCGTTGCTCAGGACCGCCGCAGTGGGCTCCGGCGCGGTGGTCGGGGCGGGGTTGGGAGTCGGGGTCGGCGTGGGAACCTGCGCCACCTCGGTGGCGGCGGGCAGCGCCGTTCCTACCGGCTCCAGCCGCTCGGCGGAATCAACCGCGCTGGAGGGCGCCCGCAGCACCACCCACGCCACCGCCGCAACGGCGGCCGCCACCACCAGCAACGCCAGCAACGACGTAATGACCACTGCAGCGCTGCTGCGTGGTTCGGTCTGCTGTTCGATCCGGGTGCGAGCGGGAGAGCTGTACAACCGTGGTCCTGACTGCATCGCAGATCGCTACGCGGGCACAAGGAAGCGCGCAGCGCCTCTGCCCAGTAAACGCCCTGCCGCTGCCAGCGGTTTCTCCATCAACGCCCCGCCAGTCTCAATTCGCGCCCAATTGGGCCAGAATGGCGTCCCCGGCCTCTCGGGTCGTCGCCGTGCCGCCGAGGTCCGGAGTGACCTGCCCGGCGGCGGTCGTCGCGGCGATGGCGGCCATCACCCGCGCGGCCTCATCGGCCAGCCCGAGGTGCTCCAGCATCAGCGCCGCCGACCAGATCGCCGCGATCGGGTTGGCGATGCCTTTTCCGGCAATATCCGGGGCGCTGCCATGGACCGGCTCGAACATACTGGGGTAGCGGCGCTCCGGGTCGATATTGGCGCTGGCCGCGATGCCCATGCTGCCGCCAATGGCGCTGCCCAGGTCCGAAAGGATGTCGCCGAACAGGTTGGAACCGACCACCACCTCCAGCGTCTCCGGGCGCAGCACGAAGCGGGCGGCCATGGCATCGACCAGCCACGATTCCGTTTCCACGTCGGGATACTCCGCCTTCACCCGCGCGAAGGTTTCGTCCCACAGCACCATGCCGTACTGCTGGGCGTTGCTCTTGGTGACGCTGGTCACCTTCTGGCGCTTGCGCGTGCGCGCCAGCTCAAAGGCGTAACGGATGATCCGCTCGCACCCCTGCGCGGTGAACAACGCGCTCTGGATCGCCACCTCGCGGTCGGCGCCGCGCCCGCCAAGGTTGCGCCCGCCGATGCCGGCGTACTCCCCCTCGGTGTTCTCGCGCACCACTACCCAATCGATGCGCTCCGGCGTCGCGTTGGCTAGCGGGCTAGGCACCCCCGGCAGCAGGCGCACCGGCCGCACGCAGGCGTACTGATCGAACCCCTGGCAGATCGCCAGCCGCAGCCCCCACAGGCTGACGTGATCCGGCACCTCCGGCCAGCCCACGGCGCCGAAGAAGATGGCGTCCTTGTCGCGCAGGTGTTCGAGCCCGTCCTCGGCCATCATCCGGCCATGTTCCAGGTAGTAGGCGCTGCCCCAGGGGTAGCTGGTGAAGCGGAAAGCGAAGCGGCCGGCGCTCTGCTCCGCCAGGCGCTCAAGCACCCGCAGCGCCTCCGGGGTGACCTCCGTGCCGATGCCATCGCCCGGGATCACCGCAATCTGGAATTCGCGTGCAACCACCCGCTGCGCCCCCTTGCTCCATTGGCAAAATGCCACCACCTTCGCCGTGGTGGAAACATCCGGGCAGGCGTGCGCGTATACACCGGTACACACTGCTGCGGCCGCGCCGGAATGCGGTCATGGCCACCATGCTACGGTACAACGCGGTCCCGGCGCGGCGAATCGCCGTTCCACCGCAGGTCGCCACGGGGCTGGTCGCCCCGCTACGAGACGTTTCGCGGAGGGATCGCATGCGCGCGCCGGGAAGTTCAACACGCCACCAGCGGGACATGGGCGCGCGGTGGCTGACCCTCTGCCTCACCTTTTCCCTGATCGTCAGTCTCTTTGCGCCGTACATCGCGCTGGGCGCCGCCGCGCAACCCGGCGGGCAGCTGCCGCCGCCCTTCCCGGCGCCGCAGCGCGTGGCGTTGGCCGGGAACTTCCAGTCGCTGCTCGGCTGCCCCGCCGATCTCGACCCCACCTGCCCGCAGTCGCAGCTCAATGACAACGGCGACGGCTCGTGGAGCGCCGTGCTGCCGATCCCGCCCGGTTCGTACAGTTTCCGCGTGGTGGCGTCCAGCCGCGATGGTGACCGCTCGCTCGGGCAGGGTGGCGATCAGAACGCCCCCGATGTGCAACTGACCGTGCCGCCAGACGCCGCCGGCGCGTACATCGCGTATGACGGGCTGACCGGTGAGATCACTGCCGACCCGGTCAGCGCCCGGGTGACCCTGCGCACCGACACCGGCGACGACCTCGCGCTCGCGCCGCAACCAGACGGCAACTTTCAGGTGACGTGGGACGCCCAGCCGGGCGCCTACGGCTTCCAGGTCTTCGTCAACGACCAACCCGTGACGCAGGATGGCGTCAGCCTCGATGCGCCAGACCGCGTCCTCGTGGCCGTCGATCCCACCGGCGCCGTGCTCGACAAGCGCACCATCCCCACCACCGAGCTGGAGGTGAGCGCCACCGACGCCAGCGGCCAACCGCGACCCGGCTCCTGCTTCGCGCTGCTGGACCAGTTCGGCGACCTCCAGAGTCAGACCTGTGACGAGGACGACGGCGCCCCCGACGGCCGCGTTACCCTCCCCGTCCCCGACGGCCTGCCAAATGGCACGTTCACCCTGCGCGAAACGCAGACCGCCAGCGGCGAACCCGCGCCGGATCAAGACCTGCCCCTCGGCGCCGGCGATTTTCAGGCGACCATGCAGGCTGGCGGAGACGCCACCCAGGAGCAGGGCACGGAACCCGGCGAGGAAACCGAAACGCCAACGGCCGAGCCGGGCGACGAAGCAACCGCCGAGCCGGGCACGGATCAGGTCATCGAGACGCCGACCACCGAACCGGGCACAGACCAGCAACAGCCCACCGGCGACGGAACCGTTACCGTGCAACCGGGCGATGCGCCCGGCCGCCTGACCATCACCAGCGTGGACATCAACGGGCAGCCCCTTCCGGGCGCCTGTTTCAGCATCGTCGAGTACAGCTTCGAACTGTGCGATGTCACCGGCTCCGGCGAGGTGATCTTCGACGCTGTGCCCGCCACCCCCCTGACGCTGCGCGAAACCGTGCCCCCGGCCGGGTTCGTGCCCGTCAACGACATCCCGATCACGGTCGAGGTAACCGGCGCGCACATCGACGTGCCGCATCAGACGGAAGGCGGCCAGACCCCGCCGGACGGGGAAACCCCGGTCAGCGAGGAGCAGACCCCCACCCCGGGCGATCAGGGAACCGCCGCGCCGCAGATCACCGGCGTAGGACAGGTCGTCCTCACGCTGCGCGGCCGCGACGACGTAGCGGTGACCGGCGCCTGCTGGGAACTTACCCCGCGCGACGGCACAGGCAGCCTCGAGGTCTGCGACGCCGATGACGGCGACGACGGCCAGATCACCTTCCAGAACGTCCCGGCTGGCCGCTATCGCCTGCAGGAAACGCAAACCCCGACTGGCTTCGCGCCCGCCGACGCCCAGAACATCGAGGTCAGCGACGGCCAGACCGCCGAGGTCGCCATCGCTTACCGGGATGACCGCAACGCGGGCGAGAACACCGGGCCGGGCCGCCTCGTCATCGTCGTCTCGGACGAGGACGGCAACCCGCTGCCGCAGACCTGCTTCGACTTGACCGGCCCGGAGAACCTGCCCGATGTCTGCGACGGACAGGACGATGGCCGCCTGAATCTGCCAGATATTGCCTCCGGCGAGTACACCGTGACCCAGACGCAGACGGCGGATGGCTTCGAGATCGCCGCGCCCACCACGGTCACGGTGCCCGGCGGCGAAACCGTCGAGCTACCGATCACGAACGAACGCGAGGGCGCTGAAGCGCCGCAGGATGCCGCCGGCGACGTGGTGGTCACCATAACCGGCGCCGATGGCGCGCCCGCCGAGAACGCCTGCGCCACCCTGACTGACGCTGCGGGCGATATTGCGGCCTGCGACAACGACGGGGAAGATGCCGACCAGCAACAGGGCCGTGTCGCCTTCCGCGATGTCCCCGCCGGCCGCTACACCCTGACCGTGCAGCCCGGCGACGACAGCCCGGCGCCCGCCGCGCAAACCATCGAAGTGCAGGCGGGCGAATCCGTCGCCGTCGAGGTTGGGCTGACTGCCAGCGACGAAGCGCCGCTGCCGGACACCGGCAACCTCGATATCCGCGCCGAAGATGCGGACGGCAATCCGCTGCCCAGCGCGTGCTACACCGTCGAGATCCCGCCCGCCGGGCAGGGCTTCGGGCCGTTCTGCGATGAGGACGGCAACGGCACGGTCTCCATTCAGGGCGTCTCGCCCGGCCCCATCCGCGTCATCGAAACAACGCCCCCTACGAACAGCCCGGCGGCGGACCCGGCCCAGCAGGACCTCGATATCGCCGCCGGCGAGCTGGCCGAGGCGGTCTTCAGCCACGGCGAAACCGCCCCCCAGCAGGAAGCAACCGGCGAGCTGGCGGTGAGTATCGCCGACGCCAACGGCGAGCCGGTCGGCGGCGCCTGCATCGATCTCACCAGCGAGGCGGATGCTTTCCGCGTCTGCGACAACCAGCAGGGCGACGACGAGGGCGAGGACGGCTCGTTCCTCATCCCGAATCTGCCAGCCGGCGACTACGAGGTCGCGCTCAGCGACCTGCCAGATGGCGCGGCGGCGCCCGATGCGCAGCAGGCCACCATTACCGGCGGCGAGACGGCGAATGTCGACTTCACCATCGGCGGCGGCCCCGGCACGCTGGTGCTGTTTGTTGAGAACGAGCAGGGCGACCGCCTCGGCGGCTCCTGCTTCACGCTGGATAACGGCGTCGATCCGCTGTTGGAGGTCTGCGATCAGGGCGACGACGGCCGCCTGAACATCCCCGACCTGCCGCCGGGCGAGTACACCGTCGTCCAGACCGACGCCGCCGAGGGCCAGCAACTGGCGCCCGAGCAGCAAGTGACGCTCCCCGCCGGTCAGACCGTCGAGGTCACGCTGGTCAACCCCGCCGAGAGCGCCCCGGCCACCCCGACGCCAGAGGCAACGACCACACCGGAAGCAACCGAGACAGCGACTCCGGACGACGCGGCAACGGCGACCGCCACCGCCACCGCTCCGACAACGCCGGTGACCCCGGTTCCCGGCGGCGACACAGGCGCCGTGGAGCTGGAGGCGTTCGATGACAATGGCGATCCTATCGCCGGGCAGTGCTACATGCTGAGCGGCGCCGCCGGGCAGTTCGGGCCGTACTGCGACAACGGCGAGGGCGACTCCTCCGGTGATCCGGGCATCATCACCATCACCGGGCTGCCGACCGGTTCCTACGAGGCCGTGCTGCAAACCCCGGCGGGTGAACCGGACGTCGAGGTGGCGCAGTCGGCGGATACCCGCCGTTCGGTCACCGTGGGCAAGGGCAACCGCCCCACCCGCGCCCAGTTCCGCGTGCGCAACCAGCAGAATCGCCGTGGCGACCTGCTGATCCGCGTCCGCGATGGCGACGGCCGCTACCTCGCCGGCGCCTGCTTCGCGCTAACCGCGAATGGCAGCAACAACCCCGCCGCCGAGGTCTGCGACAACGACGCCACCGACCAGAACTCCTCGGCCGGGCGCATCCTGCTTACCGGCCTGCGCGCCGGGCGCTACACCCTGACGCAGGAAAGCGCGCCCACCGGCTACCAGACTGCGGCAAACCAGAACGTCCGCATTCAGGGCGGTCAGGTCACCGAGGTCGCCGTCGTCAATCAGGCCGTGATGGACCAGTCGGCCACCATCGATGTGCGCACCGTCAACGGCAACGGCGACCTGCTGCCCGGCGCCTGCTACACCCTGATGAAGGGCAACGAGACCACTGAGGCCTGCGACGCCGACACCGGCGCCGATGGCGTCACCACATTCGCCGAAATCGCGCCCGGCAGCTACGTCGTGCGCCAGACGCAGCCGCCCACCGGGGGCTATGCGCTCGGCGGCTCTACCGCCACCGTGGTCAACGCCGGCGAGAGCAAGACCGTCACCATCACAAATCAGCTGCGGCCGGGCAGCTTGCTCATTCGCACCACCAACCCGGGCGGCGAGGCGCTGGCCGACGCCTGCTACGCCCTCAACCGCGACGACCGCACGCGCTACACCGTTTGCGACAACGACGCGAACGACGGCAACGCCGCTCCGGGCGTCATCCTGCTGAGCGCCGTCACCGCCGGCTCCTACGTGCTGGTGGAGACGCAAGCCCCGGCGGGCTACCTGCCGGTCGCCGATCAGGCCGTCGATATCGCCGGGAACCAGCGCACACAGGTGACCGTGGTCAACCAGCCGGAGCCGCCCGCCCAGCGGGTTGGCGCCCTGCGGGTATTTAAGACCGACGCCAACGGCAACGCCCTTGCGGGAGCCTGCTTCGCGCTGATCGACGCGAATGGCCGCCTGCTCTTCCCCGCCTGCGACAGCGACGACGGCGCAGATGACGGCGTCATCCTGCTGGCGAACGTCGCCATCGGGGATTACACCCTGCGCGAGACGCGTCGCCCCTCGGCGGATTACGAGACCGCCGCCGATCAAACCGTGCGCATCACCGAGAACCAGACCACCGACGTTGGCGTGACGAACACCCTGCGCCCGGGCCGCATCCTGATCCGCGTCAGCAACGCCGGCGGCGCGCTGCTGGCGAACGCCTGCTTCGACCTCGTGGAGGACGCCGCCGGCGCACAGTGCACCGACGAGAACGGCGAGACGCTGTTCAGCGGCCTCGCGCCGGGCGTCTACACCATCAATGAAACGCAGCCGCCAGCGGGCTATCTCGCCGCTCCGGCCATCGACCCGGTGACGGTGCGCCCCGGCAGCACCGCCAGCGTGCTGGTGGTGAACCAGCCCGCCCCGCCGCCCACCGACAGCGGCTCGCTGCAGGTCGTCAAGTTCTTCTGCCCAACCACCCCCGGCAACGGCGGCATCACCTTCATCGACTCGTCGAATCCGGATGGCGGCGGGCTGGCCCGCACCGCCGGCTGTGACCTCGGCGACGCTCGCTTCTCGCTGAACGGCCCGGACAATCTCGATTTCCGCACCGGCGCCGGCGGCCGCTATCAGGCCACGTTGGATACCGGCGAGTACGTCCTGACCGAGCTGGGCACTGGCGCCTCCGAACCCCTGGTCATTTCCGTGAACACCCTGACCACGGTGGTGGTGATCAACTACGTCGAGCCGGAGGGCGAAGAACCCGCCGCCATCGACGTGGTCGCCTACACCTGCGACCCCGGCTTCCAGGGCCGCGTCTGGGCGGACTTCGCAGACGGCTGCCTCGACGACACGAACCTGACGAACAACGTCGCCTACCGCCTCTCCGGGCCGTTCTCCGCCCGCCGCGTGACCGGCGACGGCGGCGTGGGCGGCGCCACCGAGTTCACCGATCTGCCGCCGGGCGACTACCGGCTGCGGCAGGAAACGCCAACGGGCACGGTGGCGGTGTATGCCTTCTGCGGCCTTGATCCCGCCGCGCCGAATGGCCGTTCGGTCGGCGACGCGCTGGCGCTGCGGCTGGCCGCCGGGCAGCAGGTGACCTGCTACTGGTTCAACGTACCGGAAGATCTGGCGGGCAACACTGGCGCCATCACGGTTTACAAGTTCGCCTGCCCGGTGACTACGCCCTCGTCCAGCTTCGACTGGTACAACCGCTGCGATCCGCAAGGCGCCGGCGTGCGCTTCAGCCTTGCCGTGCAGAATGGCGACCGTTTCGATCCTGTCACCACGGCGGAGACTGACGCGGACGGCATCCTGCGCCTGACCCGCCTCGCCCCCGGCATCTATGACCTGCAGGAGGTGGACGCCGTCTGGTGCCACGCCGAATCAGACAACGTGGACGCCAACGGCCACGTCGTGGTCAAGGCGGGCGAGCGCGCCAGCGTCTGGATCTTCAACTGCGTCGGCGCCAAGAACCCGCCGAACACCGGAGCCGGGCCGATGTGGTCCGGCCCGGCCGCCGCCCTCCCCCAGCCAGAAGATCGGCTCCCCTCTGCTGCGCAAGTACTTCGGGAGAGGGGACGGGGGTGAGGGCTTCTCCGCGTCGCCTAGCTTATTGTTGACTTGCCGTGGCCTCGCTACTATTCGCGTCGCGAATCAAGCCAGACGCACGATCCGATCAGCGGGGCCATAGCCGATGCGACGACCACGAACCTCCGCGCGAGCGCGCCTGCTCACGATTACCCTGATCCTCGGGTTGCTCCTGAGCGGCGCTCCCGCGCTCGAAATGCTCATCGCCGGCACTGCGCCCTCCACCGCCGGGCCGCAAGCCCCCGTGTCCGCCGCTGCGAAGAACGAGCGTGAGGGCGCTGGCAAACAGGGCCGAGAGGGCAAGCGCGAACGCAAGTCCGGGAACAAGAGCAACAAGAACAAGAAGCAGAACAAGAACAAAGCCAACAAGAAAAAGGGCGACAAGAAGAAGAAGCGCAAGGGCGACCGGCAGGTCGCGCCTGCGCTCGATGCGCGGCAGATCGCGGCGGAAAACGAGGAAGCCACCGTCAACCTTGAAAGCTGCGACACGCTGGAGACCGTCAAGGTCGATGGCGTCGATTATTGCACTCACGGCGAAGACCCGGTCAGCTTCGGACGCACCGGCGGCGCTACCACCGCCAACGCCGCTGAGGCGCGGGCGGGCTCCACGACCGCGCAGGCGCTCTGCATCGACGATGGCATCTCCGGGCCACGCATCCAGATGGTCTACGTCCACGCCAACAACGCGCCGGACCGTATCACCAACCTGCTCCCCACCTTTCGCCGGCTGGCCTCCGAAATGGACATGATCCTCGACCAGAGCGCCGCCAAGACCGGCGGCTCCCTGCGCATCCGCTTCGTGACGGATTCCGGCTGTCAGGTCGCCGTCTCCTCGGAGGCCGTGCAGGCCGCCAATATCAACAGCTTCGGCGGCGTCATCAGCGAGCTCAAGGATCGCGGCTACAGCGCCATGAACCGCAAGTACCTGTTGATGGTGGACACCAACGCCTTCTGCGGCGTCGGCAGCTTTCAGCAGGACGATAAGCCCGACGCTACCGTCCACGATGGCACCGGCTACGCGCGTGTCGATATCGCCTGCTGGGATGCCGGGACCATGCTCCATGAGCTGGGCCATACCCTCGGCGCGGTGCAGTATTCCGCCCCGCACACCAGCCGGGGAGCCCACTGCATCGATGAGTGGGACGTCATGTGCTACTCGGACGAGCCCTATCACCCGAAGATGCAGTATCTCTGCGACGAGGGCAGCCAGGATTTCCGCCTCGATTGCAACAACGACGACTACTTCGCCGCCAATCCCGAACCCGGCTCCTACCTTGCGAACCACTGGAACATGGCGAACAGCATCTACTTCGCCGATGGCAACGGTCAGACCTGCGTCGATGAGGCGAAGGAACCAGATGATGCGTACTGGTACGCCTTCTGGGAAGTGCCGATGCCGGAAACAGAGGTCGGGACTGTTGAAGACCACGCCTTCTGCACCCAGCCCGGCGACGCCGACTGGCTGCTGTTCAACGGCGAAGCCGGGGTGACCTATCAGGTGACCACCAGCAATCTGGGAACTGGCGTCGACACCCAGCTAGTGGTCTACCGCGGCTTCAAGGAGCAGGGCTGGGGCGGCATGGACCGGCTCGGCCAGAACGACGACCGCACGTCGTCAGACGTGGCCTCGCAGATCACCTTCACGGCGCCGGCTACAAGCACCTATCTCATCGGTGTCTCGGACGCCAACAGCCACGCCGGCTACGACGCCACCTACACTATCAGCCTGCAGGCCGTCCCCACCACTGGCGCCAGCGCGCTCGAAATCTCACGCGCCCGGGTGCGCAGCAAGGGCAAGCTCACCGCGTCAATGACTGGCATCGCCTCTGGCGCCACGGTGAACTTCACGCTGGAGCGAGGTCAGAGCACGCGGCCCATTGGCTCCGCCACCGCCGATGACGCGGGCGTGGCCAGCGCGCTGGTCAGCGTGCCGAAGGGTTCCGCGCCGGGCAAGTACCGCGTGGAGGGGGTCGCCAGCGACGGCTCATCCGCCACCGCCGACCTGCGCGTGGCGAAGGATGGCGGCCACAAGAACAAGGGCGGCAAGCATCAGCGAAACAAGAAGCCGAAGAAACACCGGAACCGGCGCTAGGCAGACCGTCGGCGCCCGGCGCCACCGGGGACAGGCTGACCCGGCGTAGCGCCTGCCGGCCCGCCTCAGGAACCACGCGGCCGTCTGCCTCGTTATGGCGAGGATGGCCTACACTGCCGGGCCGTTTGGTGTGCCCGCCTCGATTTCGGGGGAAGACTGTGCCCGATCACGTGGATCATGCTCCTGCCGCCGGGTTGCGCTGGCCGGCCCGCGCGCTGCTGGCCTTCATGGCGCTGCTGCTCGTCTCCAGCCTGCTGCCGGTTGCCCTGCTCGGGGATGCCGCCGCGCAGGAGACGACCGTCTCTCCCGGAGACACGCTGCCGCCTGCCGGCAGTCAGGTCATCGTGGTGCTGGAGAACGGCGAGGACCCGCAGACCGCCGCTGACCTGATGGGGGTATCGGTTACCCACATTTACACCAACGTGTTCACCGGCTTCTCCGGAACCGTGCTGGAGACCCCAGTCGCCACCGCCGACACCCGAGCGGACCGCAACCGCAAGCCGAAGACGAAGCAGATCGCGCTTGATGGCGCCGTGCAGGCCGAGCAGCAGGTTATTCCGACCGGCGTATCCCGCACCGAGATTCCACATCAGGATGGCGGAACCTCCCTCGACATCGCCTCGCCCATCGACGCAGACATCGCCATCGTCGATTCTGGCATCGCCCAGTTGTCCGATCTCAATGTGCAGGGTGGCTACAACTGCGTCGGCAGCGATCCCACTGCGTGGCAGGACGACAACGGCCACGGCACCCACGTGGCCGGCATCGCCGCCGCCATCGACAACACGGTGGGAGTCGTTGGCGTGGCGCCGGGCGCCCGCCTGTGGGCGGTCAAGGTGCTGAACAGCAAGGGCGGCGGCGCGTTCAGCGACGTCATCTGCGGGCTGGACTGGGTTGCCGGACAGAGCGCCGTGGTCGATGTCGCCAACCTCAGCCTGAGCGGCGCCCAGAAGACGGGCAGCTGCACAGATGAGCCGCTGCACATCGCGGTCTGCGCGGTGGTGAACGCCGGCGTGCCGGTAGTGGTCGCCGCCGGCAATCAGGGCGAGAACGCGGACAAGCGCGTCCCGGCCAGCTACCCCGAGGTGATCACCGTCTCTGGCATCGCCGATTCCGACGGCAAACCCGGCGGGCTCGGGCCGAAGCCGTGCTACGCCGACCGCGACGACATGTTCCTGAACTTCAGCAACTACGGTGAGTCCGTCGATATCGCGGCGCCGGGCGCCTGCATCCTCTCCTACACCCCCAGCGGCTCACTGATCGAGGAATCGGGCACCAGCGAAGCCTCGCCCCACGTGGCGGGCGCCGTTGCCGATTACATCGCCCAGTACGTCGCCGATAACGGCCAGCGCCCCACGCCCGACCAGACGCGCGCGTGGCTGCTCAACACGGCATCCCAGCCGCAATCCGCCCAGAACGTGACCGGCGACAAGGATTCGCAGGAAGCGAAATCGAAAAAGAAGAAGCGTAAGGTCAAGAAGGCCAAGCAGAAGGTCAAGAAAGCCAACAACAAGAAAGCGAAGAAGCGCGCCAAGAAGCAATTGAAGAAGGCCCGCAAGATCGACACCAGCGGCGGCAACCTGGAGCCGGTCCTGTGGCTGGCCACGCTTCCGTAGGGGGAGCCGCTTCGCTCAGGGGGTGGCGGTCTGCGCCCTCAGGGGGTGGCGGGGGGTGAAGGAGAACGAAAGGGCGTAGAACTCCTCGTTCTCC
>JASGGF010000053.1:0-18624 GCA_047605145.1 Thermomicrobiales bacterium
CACCTTCCCCCCCCCCCGCGCTCGCCCCCCCCCCCCCCCCCCACGCCGAGTGGGAGCGAGGCGCATGTCTACTGCGACCTGCTGCACTGCGGCGGGATGGCAGGGGCGCCGCGGGTCGATTCGAGGTCTCGTGGCAGCGGGGCAAGGTCCTTCGACAAGCTCAGGACGCACCTGAATGCACCGGCAGCCGCGACAGGCGTTGTTCCGTGCGCCAACGCACCGCCTCTGTCAAAGAACCTCCCCACATCACTGGGATGCAATGCGTACACGCCCCCAGGGCAGCCGCTCAACATTCTCGGCCGCGTCAAACGCCGCTCCCGCCCTGGTTCGCCGCCGGCCCCCGCAGCACATCCTCCGGCGTGAGGAACACCCCGCCGTACAGCTTGTTGATCGCGGTCGTGAACGCCAGCGACCCCGCTAGCACCTCGCGCGGCGATCCTTCCGCCACCACGCCACCATCCCCCAGCAGCGCCACCCGGCTCGCGACCTCCGCAACCAGATCGACATCATGCGTCGCCAGCAGCACCGCCACCCCCTCGTTTTGCAGCCGCCGCAGCAGCGCCACCAGTTCGCGCTTGCGGGCCGCGTCCATCCCGCGCGTGGGCTCGTCCAACAGCAGCACCTGTGGCGCCCCTACCAGCACCGCCGCCAGCGCCGCCCGCTCCCGCTCCCCACCGCTGAGGTCGCGCGGGTGGCGCTGCGCCGCGTGCGCCAGCCCCAGCAGCTCCAGCGTCTCGCCCGGGTCACGCGTTGGCCCGGTCTGGTTGCGGATCGTGAACGCCAGTTCCTCCGCCACCGTCTCCGCGAAGAACAGTGACGACGGGTTCTGCGGCAGATACCCCACCGTCTGCGCGATCTCGGCCGGGTGCAGCCGCGCCGTGTCCTGCCCGTTCACCAGCACCCGGCCCCCGCTGGGCCGGTGCAGCCCGTTGATCACGCGCAGCAGCGTGCTCTTGCCGGAGCCATTGCGCCCCATCAACGCCAGCACCTCGCCGGGGTAGAGGTCCAGATCGATCTCGCGCAGCACCGGCCGCCGCTCCCAACCGGCGCTCACCCGCTGCAACCGCACCACCGGCGAGCCACCGGGGTGCGGTGCATCGTTCGGCGGCGCCTCCGGGATCACGCCCCGTGCCGCCTCCCGCCGCGCCATCGCCCGCCCCTCTTTCACCGTCAGCGGCAGCGGCTGCCATCCCCGGGCGCGCCCCAGCGCCAGCAACGGCGGCAACATCGCCGGGTCGGCTCCCGACAGCACGGCGCGCGGCGGGCCATCGGCGGCAATCGCGCCGCCCGCCATCAGCGTCAGGCGGTCACTCTGGCTGATCACCCGCTCCAGCCGGTGCTCCGCCAGCACGATCGTCAGTCCCAGATCCTCGTTCAGCCGGGCCAGCGCCGCGATCACCTCCTCGGCGCCCCACGGGTCGAGCTGGCTGGTCGGCTCATCCAGCGCCAGAATCTCCGGCTGCAGCGCCAGCGCCGCCGCCACCGCCACCCGCTGCCGCTCGCCGCCGGAGAGCGTGCTGATCTCGCGGTGACGCAGCGCCGCGATGCCGAGCAGATCGAGCACCTCCTCCACCCGCTTGCGCATCGTCAGCGGCGCCACGCCCAGCTGCTCCATGCCGAACGCCAGCTCGTCCGCCACCCGCGCCGACACAATCTGCGCCTCCGGGTCCTGAAACACGAACCCGGTCGTGCGCGCCAGATCACGCGGCGGGGTGTAGCGTGTGTCCTCCCCCGCCACCGTCACCACGCCGCCAAAACTGCCCCCGCTGAAATGCGGAACCAGCCCATTCAGGCAACGCAGCAGCGTCGATTTCCCACTGCCAGACGGCCCCGCCAGCGTCACGAACTCGCCGGGCTCCACCCGCCACTCCGGCACGACGATGGCCGCCTTCTCCCGCTCCGGATAGGTGAAGATCACGCGGTCGAACGCCGCGATGGGCGCCGTCATCGACGCGGCGCCCCTTGGCATGTGGCGCAGTCACCCGTTCCCGCCCCCCTTGCGCGGCGCGGCCATTTGCGCGCGACACGGCGCCGCAGACAGCCCAACCCCCGGACCGCAGGCGAACCGACGGTTCGATGCCGCCCCTTCTCTCGCGTGATGCCCTGAGCTTGTCGAAGGACCTCGCCCTGATTTGCGGCGCCTCGCGCCCAATCAACGCGTTCCCTACGCCCAGACCAGCCGCGAGCCACGCGCAGCAACGCTGCACGATCCGTCTCAATAGATAGGCCAGCCGATGCCACCACCACGCTCCGGTGGCGTCCTGAAGGGTCCGCCTCGCCAGAGTCGTCACGAGATAGGCAGAGATTGCCACCGTGAGGTCTGCGCTCCAATGGCCACCACGCGCTCCCAGACCCCGATGTCATCCCGAACCCGCAGGTGAGGGATCGTCCACTGCCCAATCTCGTCACCCCGGCTCCTGTTTCTCCCACTCCCGGCAACGGCGCGGCGCCGGCGACACATGGAGGAGAAGGTGCTTCCTTGGCGAGGCTGGGGGTGGTCGATCCCTCCTTCTTCGAGATGACATCGGGGTGTGGGAGCGCGCAATGGCAGGCGCCGGACGGCGCGGCGCCAACGAGGCGCGGCAATGTGGGGCTGACACAGCGAGAAGGCCGCGCCAGTGCGGTGAACGGAAAGACCGTTGAGAATCCGCCCGCAATCGAGGCGACACCAGCCTTGCGGACTCGACCCCCTGCCCGGCAACGGCGCCAACCCTGCCAAACACCCCCACTCGCAAAAGTTGGCAGCCTTGGCAGCCTTACCCACCCTGCGCCTGCGGCGTGCCACCCCTCACCCGCTCCCATGCTCACCGGGGCCGCACCGCCGCCGGCGCCAGCAGCAGCCCAAGGCTCATCAGCAGGGGCAGGTTCACGCCCGGCGACACGATGCTCGGGTAGGGCTCGTAGCGGAAGGCTCCGGGAGCCCGCGCCAGCAGCGCCACCTGCACCGCCAGCACCGCCAGCGCCCCCAGCGCCACCACCCACTCCTCCCCTTCCCAGACCGGCTCCCGGTAGCGCGTCCGGCGCCGGGCTGCGAGGGGCGCCCGGCGCAGCAGCACCGCGCCCAGGCAGCCAGCGCCGGCAGCCAGCGCCGCCCCGCCGGCCGGCAACTCGCCCAACGCCAGCACAAATGCCCCGGTGATGGCGGCAGTCAGGCCCAGCAGCAACAGCACCACCTGCCACGGGCGCCAGCGCGTTGCCGCAGAAAGGTGCGCGCCGAACCCCCGCGCCTCCAGCGCCTCGGCGGTCATCATCGCGCGCTCCAGGCCTCCCCCCAGCAGCGGCAGCACCAGCGGCAGCGCGTCGCGCACCCCGCGCGGCCGGAACCCGCGCGCCGCCTGCGCGTCTCGGATCTCGCCCACCGCCAGCGTCGTTTGCGGCAGATACGACCACGCCACCGAGCCCGCCACCGCCAGCGGCGCCATGCGCTCCGGCAGCAGGCGGATCATCAGCGTCCAGTCCAGCGCCACCCCCAGCGTCGCGCTCACCGCTACCAGCGTGAAAATCGCCAGCGCGCTCAGCAGGCCGAACACCAGCGCGTTCAGGGTCAGCGGCCCACCGATCACCGGCCAATGCTCCGGCAACGTCGCCAGCGCCACGTTTCCCGCGTGGACCGTCAGCAGGTTGAACACCACGCTCACCCCGCCAAATAGCAGCGCCAGCCGCAACAGCGGCCGCCAGCGCCGCGCCGCCACGCCACTGCTCCAGACCGCCCACGCGGCCGCCACCGCTAGCAATGTCGCGGCAATCGGCCACGGGTTGCGCCCCAGCAGCGGCGGCAGGCTGGCCGCCACTGCCCACAGCAGCCACGCGCGCGGATCGAGCGGCCGGACCAGCGGTCGCCCATCGTCCACGAACGGGGCCAGCCCCGCCGCCCGGCGCTCACGGGCGGCGCGCCGCGCCAGCGCCAGCCCGGCGCCACCGATAGCCGCCAGCGTAGCCAGCGCCGCCGCGAACTCGGACAGGTCCGGCGGCGGCGTAGTCTGCACGGGGCCGACGCCTTCGGGGTACCAGGTGCGGAAGGTCGCCGTCGTCCCGGCGCCATCGCCAGCCCCGGCCAGTTGCGCCGCCTGCGCCGCCGTCACGGCGGGCAGTTGCGGCGCGTCGCTCGTCCAGCTCCAGCCGAAGACGTCGCCATCGTGGACGCGGGTGGCGCTGCCGCCCAGCGCCAGCCAGCGCCACTGCGCAGGGTCCGCCGGGTCCTGCGCGAAGAACTGCCAGTAGGGAGCATTCGCGCCGGAGGCCTGGCAGACGGTGCGGCGGCATTCGCTGACGCCGCAGCCCGCGCCGCCGATGGCGCAAACCCCCTCGCCCAGCGCCCCAAACCCCACGGTCACCACCGGGATGCCGCTCCGCTTCAGCAGGGTGATGCCGTCGATCTCCTCTTCCTGAAACGGCACCCAGGCGTAGGTCAGGCGGCCATCGCCATCGCGCACAATCACCCCGGCGTGCCGCCACCCCTCGGCGGCCTGCGCCGGGGCAGGGTCGAGTACAACCCGCCCCAGCAACGTAGCCAGCGAGATCAGCAGCAGCACATGGAGCAACTCGCGGAGCGAGATCATGCCTTACGCGGCCAGCAGCACGCACCCTTCGCCAGCGGCGTCACCCTCGCAGGCCACCGCCACCGGCAGCGGCTGCCCCGCCAATGCCGGAATGCCCTGTACCGTCGCCAGCAGGTTCGCCTCGGTGTCGGTCGACTGGTAGCGCAGCGAGCCATCCGGCAGTTGGAAGCCCTCCAGCGCGGTCATCGCGCCAGTGGAGTCCTGATCCGTGGCGATCAATGCTTGCAGCACCAGCGCGGTGGAATTGGCGTCCGCCGCCAGCGGCTCACCGGGGCCGTAGGCGTAGCCGCCGTCCGCCGCCTTCAGGGTCTCCAGAAAGCCCAGCGCAGCCGGGATCATCTCGGATTCGCCGAAGCCTGCCGCCACCAGCGCCTGAATCACCATGGAGGTCGTGTTGGAATCGGCCGCGCCCTCGCCGGTCGAGCCGTCGAACGCCCAGCCGCCATCCACGCTCTGCGTGCTGCGCAGCGGCTCGATGGCGCTGTCCGGGATCGGCTGGTTGGCGGCGGCAAACGCCATGATTACCAGCGCGTGCGTGTAGATGCTGTCGCCCCAGATGCCCTCGATGGGGTGCTCCACCGTCGCCGTGGAAGGCGTCTCCATCAGCGCGAACAGATCCTGCCCGGCGAACGCATCCGGGTTCTCGCCGCCGGCAATCGCCGCCAGCGCAAGCTTGGCGGCCTGCCCGGCGCCCGTCTGCGCGTAGGCCGCGCCGTTCTCCTCCAACCAGGTGACCGCCTTGTCCAGCGCCAGCGAGGCGTCCGGATCGCCGACCTGCACCGCGTACAGCGCCAGCACGGCGTCGGTGGTCACCCCGGCGTCGAGGTCGCCGTTGTAGCCGGGGAAGCCACCGGAGGCGTCCTGTTGCGCGCGCAGCCAGGCGCTGGCGCCCAGCGCCGGGTGCGCGAAGGTGATGGCGGCCGGCGATGCCGCCGGGGTCGCTTCCTGTGCGAACACCGCCGCCGGGCCAATAGACAGGCAAAGCGTGCTCACCATGAGCAGCGTGCGCACGATGGCGCGCCACGAGCGGAATGAGGTCATGCTGGTCCCTTCCCTTTCGCGCGAAGGGCGTCGGGCACGGTGGGCTGGCGGCCGGGCTTCGCCACGCGGGTGGCGTTACCGTTGCGGGACAGCGCCGGATTCGCACCGGCTTCTCCATTGCCTGCTGCGCGGCGCAGCGGCGCCCACCGATTGAACGCTCTTGAAGAACCGCAACCCGGAGCCGGGCCACAGGCGGAGTGTGGCGCCTCCGCAAAAGCCGCGTCAATCCGGATGCCGGGTGTGCTATAAGCGCACCGGGGAGGGCGCTGGTGGATATCGTCTACGCACTGGAAATTGGCGGGGTGGCGGCGGTCGCGGCCATTCTGGGCTCGATGCTCGGGTTGGGAGGCGGCGTCTTTCTGGTGCCGATCCTGACGCTCTTCTTCGGTGTCGACCCAAAGCTGGCCGTCGGCGCCTCCGCCATCGTGGTGGTCACGAACTCGGTGGTCGGCTCCACCAACCACCTCAAGAGCCGGTTCACCAACCTGCGGCTGGCGATGCTGCTGCAGGTCTCCGCCGCGCTCGGCGCCATCGCCGGCGCGCTGTACGGCGTCGCAGCCGATCCCCGCGTCATCTACGGCGTCTTCGGCGCGGTGCTGGTCTATGCCGCCGTCTCGATGGTCATCAAGCGCGAGGCGAAGGTCACCGCGCCCATTGCCGGCGCCACCGACGCGCTCGATCTCGGCGCGGCGTTCCGCGACCCCGCCATCGGCCGCGATGTCGGCTACATCCCCATCCGCCCCGCCGCCGGCATGGGCGTCGGCGTGGGCGCCGGCGTCATCTCCGGCATGCTTGGCGTGGGCGGCGGCGTGGTGATGGTGCCCGTCATGAACCTGCTGATGCGCGTCCCGGTCAAGGCCGCCGTGGGCACCTCCTCCTTCATGATCGGCATCACGTCCGTCGCCACGGCTTTCGTGTACTACGCGCGCGGCAAGATCGATCCCATGCTGGTGGTGCCGGCCATCATCGGGGTCTTCCTCGGAGGGCAGATCGGCTCGCGTCTGACGCGCCGGGTCAAGGCGCAGCGGCTGGCGCTGATCTTCTCGATCATCTTGCTCTACCTCGGCGTTTCGCTGCTGTTGCGCGCGGTGGGCATCAAGGTTCCGGGGCAGACATGAGCGATCAGCAAGCGATCATCGAGCAGGAAACCGCCGAACTCATGCAGCGCACGGAGCGGCTGGCGCCGCTCTACGACCTGGCGCGCGCCATCTTTGTCTGGGGCTTCCGCCTCGGCGCGGCGCTGCTGCTGGCCGGGCTGGCGCTGGCCCTGATCAAGGGAGAGCCGATCAACCGGACCGCCGATCCGCTGACGGAGGTGCCCGCCGCCGTGCTGGCCGGCCACGCCTCCGGCATCATCGACCTCGCCATCCTGTGGTTCATGGCCACGCCGGTGGTGACGGTGATCGCCACGGCCATCGGGTTCTGGCAGCTCGGCGACCGCCGCTACGCGCTGCTCTCGCTGGTGGTGCTGGCGATTCTCGGGGCCAGCATCGCGCTGTCGCTGCTGCGCTGACGCAGGGCCGGGGGCTGCGAGTCCTCATACGAACCCAGACCAGTAGGCGACATCGCGCGATCTGCTGGCGCAGCAGACCCTGACGTCTGGAGGTCACCGCCACCGCCGCGTGATGTCCTGAGCTTGTCGAAGGCTCTCGCCACATCACCGAGGCGCCACGAGTTGGACACGCTCGTCGCGACATGATGTGCAGACTCAGCGTTGCGTGACCCGGAGCCGAGGTCCTTCGATAAGCTCAGGACACACGGCGAGGATGGCGCCACCTCAAATGGCAATCCCCGCATCGAGATTTGAACGCAGACCGCTGCAACCATGACGTACTGAAAGGAGCACCAGATGACCACAACAGAACTCGCGCCCATCGGTATCGTCGTCGCGATGGGCTCGGAGCTGCAGCACCTGCTGGCCCAGAGCACCCCCGTGCGCGAGGAGCGCCACGGCCCGTGGCTGGACCGCTTCGAACTCGCCGCCGGCGTCCCGATCATCGCGCTGCGCTGCGGCATCGGCATGGTGAACGCCGCTGCCGGCACGGAGCACCTGATCGCGACCTTCGCGCCGCGCGCCATCATCAACTTCGGTTGTGTCGGCGCCCACCGCCGCGAGATCCTGCCCGGCGACGTGGTGATTGGCAATGGCGCGGTCAACCACGGCGCCATGCACATCCTGGCCAGCGGCGAAACATTCTTCCCCGGGCTGGAGTACCAGTTCGCCGGTGAGGAGGTGGCCCTCACCGAGCTGACCAGCGATCCCCACCTGCTGGCCGAAACTATCGCCGCCGCCGAAGGCTGGCAGCCAGACCCGTGGCCCACCGGCCTCAATCTGCCAGAGGGCTTTACCGAGCGCGCGCCGCAGGTACACGTCGGGCGCGTCGGCTCCGCCGACATCTGGACCCAGCATCACGGCCGCATCGACGAGCTGAACGCCCGCCACGGCACGCTCTGCGAAGACATGGAGGCCGCCGCCATCGCGCACATCTGCGCCCGCCACGGCGTGCCCTTCATGACGGTGAAAGACGTCTCCAACAACGAGTTCCACAAGGTCTCCGACCTCGTGGATCAGGGCGAAGTCCTGCCTGCCGCCGAGGTCGGCCGCCGCTCGGCGGATCTGGTGCTGCGGCTGTTGGCGCGGCTGGGGGCGTAGCCGCAGAACGGGGAGAAGCCCTCACTCAACCCGGAGAAGCCCTCACCCCAACCCCTCTCCCGAAGTACTTGCGCGGGAGAGGGGCTTTTACCCTGCGTCACGAATCCCGCGTGACCAGCTCCTGCAGCGCCCACGTGTTGCCGTCCGGGTCGCTGAAGTACACGAAGCGGCCCCAGCCGGTCTCGTCCACCTCGCTCACCGGCGCGCCGCGCGCCAACAGCTCCTCCCGGATCGCGTCCGCGTTCGCCACCACCATCTGCAGGTTCTTCATGGAGCCGGGCGCCATATCGGTGAGGCCCTCGCCGATGGCGATGGAGCACGCCGAGCCTGGCGGCGTCAACTGCACGAAGCGCAATTCCGGGCTGACCCGGTGGTCGTGATCGGCGTTGAACCCGATCTGCTCCACGTAGAACGCCTTGGCGCGGTCCACGTCCGTCACTGGCACAAACACCAGTTCGAGCTTCATCTCCATGAGCGCACCTCCGGCGCAAGGGGGAGACAGCCTGCGGGCCTTTGGGGGGGACAGCCTGCGGGCTTTAGGGGGAGACGCTGCGCTTAGGGGGAATGGGAGTAAAGAGAACCACGACGATGAGTCCTCGTCCCTCACTCCCTTTCCCCCTGAGGCGTCGCAGCGCCGTCTCCCCCTAAGCGCCTCAGCGCGCCTCCCCCAAAGGCCCGCAGGCCGTCTCCCCCTTCGTTAGACGCGGTCCCGCACGCGCGGGTTGGCGATTTCGTCCAGGCCAACGGCGATGTTGAACAGGCCGATGAACAGGATGGCGATGACCAGAATGGGGGGCACCCACCACCACCACCAACCGTTGATGATCGCCGCGTTGTAATTCACCCAGTAGATCGTCATGCCCAGCGTCGGGGCTTCGAACGGGCCGAGGCCGAGGACTTCGAGGCCGATGGAGGCCAGGATGGCGGCGGACACGGAGCCGACCAGCGACGCCCCCAGGTAGGGCAGCAGGTTCGGCAGCATCTCCTTGACGATCACCTCCGGGTTACTCAACCCGGATAACCGCGCGATCTGCACATAGCCGCGCTGCCGCATCGTCAGCACCTGCGAGCGGATGGTGCGCGTTGGATACAGCCAGGCTAACAAGCCGACCACCAGCGCCATCTGGTCCACCGTCAGGCCGCCACGCACGCGCATGGCGATGATGATCAACACTAGCAGGCCGGGGATCGTCAGACCGACGTCCACCACCACCCGGATGATGGCGTCTGCGGCGCCACCGTAGTAGCCCGAAATGAAGGCCAGGATCGTGCCGATGGTGAGGCCGATCACGCCGGCTAGCAGGCCAATGCGGAGCGTCAGCGGCGTGCCCAGCACCATGACCGCGTAGAGATTGCGGCCCTGCTTGTCGCTGCCGAAGGGCAACTCCGCCGAGGGTGGCTGCAACGGCCGCACCGAGAGCGGGCGGTATTGGATGGTATCGACCGTCAGGTGGCCGATCACTACGAAGAGCAGTAGCGCCACCAGCAGGGTGATGCCCACGCCGAGGGACGGATTGCGCCGGATGTAGCGCCCCACTGACCGCGTATTTTCAAACCGGGGACCACGCGCCGGAGCGGCGTCCATGGTGGTCACCATTTGCGCAGCGCTGTTCATGGCTATCCCCTCTTGTAGGTAATGCGCGGATCGAGCAGGGGATAGATCAGGTCAAGCACCAGCGTGGCGAGCCCGATGGAGAGGATCAGGATGAACACAATCCCCTGCACCAGGAAGAAATCGCCACTCTGGATCCCCTGGAAGAGCACATTGCCGATACCGGGGTAGGAAAACACCACCTCCACCAGCACCGCGCCCGCCACCAGTTGCCCCAACACCAGCGCCAGCGCCGTCGCCTGTGGCAATAGCGCGTTGCGGATGGCGTAGTCGGAGAAGATGGTCCGGCTCTTCAGGCCCTTGGCGTCGGCGTAGGTCACGTAGTCCTCGCCGCGCGTGGTCACCATCATGGCGCGCATGCCAAGCGCCCAGCCGCCGATGGAGACCAGGATGATGGAGAAGGCGGGCAGGATGGAGTGCCAGAGCGCGTCCTTGAAGAAGCTCCAGGACATCGAGGGAAAGGTGCCGGCGGTGTACCCGCCGAACAGGGGAAAGATCTTGAACCGGAAGGAGAACAGGTAAATCAGAATCAACCCTAACAGGAAGAAGGGAATTGCATTCAGCGATAACAGTGGGGGAACCAGCACGGAAAGCCATTTCGGGGCGCGAGGCCAGCCCAGGAACGCGCCCAGCAGCGTGCCGATCACCCATGAGATCAGGGTGGTGATCACGAGCAGGGTGAGGGTCCACGGGAGCGAGCGCCCGATGATATCGATGACGCGCTGCGGATAGCTGGAGATCGAATAGTTGAAATCAAGCCGGCTCATGTCACTGAGATACGTCAGATACTGCCGCCAGAGGGGTTGATCAAGCCCGAACTTGGTGTTGTAGATCTTGATCATTTCCTCCAGGCCGGTCTGCACACTGCCACTGAGCGCGGTCTGGGCGATCATCTGCTGGCGAATGGGATCCTGCCCGCCGAGGCGTGGCAGGAAGAAATTGATGGTTGCTGCCAGCCAGATAACCAGGAAGAACATCCCGATCCGCTTGGCCACGTATGACAGTTGCACGGAGAGCTCCTCTGCACGGCGGGGGGCGCATCATCGCTGATGCGGCGCCGCCTGCGCGCCCGGCAAGCCGGGCGCGCAGGGTGTTTCAGCCTGGGAAGGCGGCCGCAGCTAGGCGGAACCGGTCTTCGTGAGGGCGTGCACGACCAACGGCCAGGTCAGGTGCCAGTGCGCCGTGTTGACGTACGGGTTCTCCTGATCGGCCCAGTTGGACCAGTAGGTCGTGTTCGTCGGGAGGCGGTGCATACCCTGGGAGATCTGGATGTCCGGGTAGCCCGGCAGCCAGAGCGCCATGCACTGCTTCCAGATGTCCATGACCTTGTCCATCTCCGTCGGGGAGATGCTGTACAGCTCATCGACGAGCTTGTCGTAGTCGGCGTTGTTCCAGCGCGAGAAGTTGACCAGGTGGCCACCGGGGATCTTCTCCGAGGCGGTCTGGTACAGGCGCAGCGAGTAGTAGATATCCGAGGAGTAGCTGCCGCCGTGGCCGAACAGGGCCCCGGTGTAGTCTCCAGCGGAGAAGCGCTCGAAGAAGTTCGGCGGCTCGGAGTACGTCGCCTCGATGCCAGCCTGCTTCAACTGCTCCACGATCACCGGGCCGACGGAGGTGAAGTCGAAGAAGCTGATGATCTCGATGGAGATCGGCTCCCCAGTTTCGTCCGTCCACATCCCGTCGCCGCCCTTGGTCCAGCCCTTGGCGGTCAGGAGCTCATCGCCCTTGGCCGGGTTGTGCTCCAGGTACGGGTACTGCTCGATCAGGTCCGCCACGGCCTCGATGAACGGGGTCAGCGGCGGGTAGTCCGGCACGAACAGGGTGGCGGGCTTGCTGGCGCCCATCCACGCGATGTCGATGATCTGCTCGCGGTCGAGGTAGTAGCTGAGCGCCCAGCGCACGTTCGGATCGTCGAACGGCTTGACCTCGTTGTTGACGTAGAAGGAGTGCGGCCACCAGTCGACGTAGCCGTACGGGGAATCCTGGCCCGTCCAGGTGGTGACCTTGTCGTTGCCGGAGAAGACCGTCGCGAAACCGGCGGGCTGAATGCCGGTGTCGATGTCGTAGTTGTTGGCGATGATGCCGGAGATCAGACCCTGCTCGCCCGGGTCCGGCAGGTAGATGAAGCGCTTGGCCTCCGGCAGCTTGTCGACGCCGGCCGCCACGCCCCACCAGTCATCGGCGCGGTCCATGATCTTCTGCTCTTCACCAGAGTAGATCACCCGCCACGGGCCCGTCGTGACCGGCCAGCCCTTCTCGATGTCGAAGAAGGTGAACTCGGCGAAGTTTTGATCCTTGAAAATGTGCTCCGGCATGATGTACACGCCGATGTCGAACTTGTAGGTCACGAAGTCGAAGAACCGGGGAGCCGGCACCTTGAAGTTGCAGACGACCGTGTTGTCGTCCGTGACCTCGGCTGAATCGAGGAACTGCTGGACGTCCGCGCCCCACTTCACCGCCGGGCCAACTTCCACCAACTGGTTGAAGGTGTAGGCCACGTCGTTGGCGGAGAACGGCTCGCCATCGCTCCAGGTCACGTTTGGCCGGGTCTTGATGGTGAGGGTCTTGTAGTCGTCGGAATACTCGTAGCTCTCGGCGAGCCACATCGTGGTCTTGTCCAGGAACGCGCTGTAGAACGCCAGCGGCTCGGACGTCATGTGCGAGCCCAGCTGGTGGTTGGCTGCGGGCAGGAACGGGTTCCAGAGCTGCGACTCTTCGAATTTGCCCTTGATGCGGCTGCGCACCGCCACCAGCGTGTCCTCGCGCGGGACCTCGGCGACCTGCGCCGCCGCCCGCTTCGCGATCATCTCCGGGGTGAAGGCGGCGTTCGTGGCGCCGACCGTCCCGATTTCGCCACCCAGCGCTGCGCCGGCGCCGGCCGCCACCATGCCCAGCGCGGCCGCGCGCTTGAGGAAGGTGCGCCGGTCAATCGCGCCGGTAATGAGCGCCTCGTTCAATTCGCGCGCAGGGTCTTTCCTGCCCATCTGGAGTTCCTCCTCCGTTGCAACAACGGCAGTCCGTTCTGCCGCTACTCGCACACGCCGTGCATCAGTGGAGCCCGTCTCTGGGCGCCCATAGGGTCTCCCGAGCGATGCTCCGCTGACCCCGGCATTTTGCACGAATCGTGTGGGTTCGTATACCCGTAAATTCAATCTGTTGTCAATTGCCGTTGGCCAGGCCGCCCCTTCGCTGCTGCGACGAACCGCTACCGTTCCTCCATGTGTTCTAACGGCATAAAACTGGCGTCCGCAGCGGGTCATCACCAACTCGCACGGGCGTGCCCACTTGACACCGAACGAACATATGTTCTATTCTCTGACGAGAAGATGTCCTCCGGATTTCCGGGCGCCGGCCTCCCCCGGGCGGCGCCAAGGGCAGCATCAACTTCGGGGCGATGCTGGTATCCGCGAGACGCTTCACCGCCAGCGGGCTGGCGTCAGCCCGCTGGCATCCCGCCTTCCGTCGCTCTCCTGTCCGCCCAGGGGAGTAGCCGATCTGGAAAAGGAGAACCGGGAATCATGCAATCGCTCATTCCGACGCTCACCGTGCCTGATATCGACGCCAGCCTGCGGTTTTACGCCGATGTCCTCGGCTTCGAGCCGACGTATTCCCTGCCCGGCCCGGACGGCCGCACCGTCCATGGCTCGGCCCAGCGCGGCGATGTCTCCCTGATGTTCGCCATTCCCTACGGACACGACGCGCACGAGCACCCGCCATATGGCAACGGCGTGTCGCTCTACACCACCGTCGGTGAGGACGAGGATGTCGATGCGCTCTTCCAGCACGCGCGGGACAAGGGCGCGAAGATCCTCTGGGAGCCGACCGACCAGTTCTGGGGCCACCGGGACTGGGGCATGGCTGATCCCAATGGCTACGTGATGATCGTCTCCAAGGTCGTGAAGCAGGTCACCGAGGAAGACATGCAGAAGGCCGTCGCCGAGATGGCCAGAGCCGCCGTCTAGGCGTCGCTGCGGTTCGTGCTCACCCCGCTCCCGGCGCGCCGGGAGCGGGGCTTTTTGTGCGTGATCCCGCGCGGCCGCCAGGCAAACGTGTGGCAGATCGGGCACACTGACGCCAACACCTTTGCGTGATCGTTCCGAGGCATCGTCGATGGCTACCGCACGCACTCCGCCACTGCCGGGAGCGTTGCCAGCGCCGCGCACGCCGCTCTTCGGCCGGGACGGTGAGCGAGCCGCCGGATCGCGCTGCCTGCTCACTGCCGCTACGCCGCTCCTGACGCTGACCGGCGCAGGAGGCTCTGGCAAGACCCGACTCGCCCTGACCCTCGCGGCGGACAGCCGCCATGCGTTCCCCGATGGCGTCGTCTTTGTTGATCTCGCCACGGTCGATGACCCCGCGCTGATCCCGGCGCTGGTCGCCACCGCGCTGGAGGCGCGCCCGGCGCCCGGGGAGGCCATTGCCGCTGCGCTGATGCGGTATCTGCACGGAAAGAAGCTGCTCCTCCTCCTGGATAACTGCGAGCATGTGCTGGTAGACACCGCCAATCTGGTGGCGGCGCTGCTGGCGCACTGCCCACGCCTGCAGGTGCTAGCAACCAGCCGGGCGCCGCTGCGCCTCCGCGCCGAGCAGATCCTGCCGGTCGATCCCTTGCCGGCGCCGGCGCCCGGCGCCACCCTTGCCGCGCTGCGCGCCAATGCCGCAGTCGCCATGTTTGTTGATCGCGCGCAGGCAGTGGCGCCAGGCTTCACGCTCGACGTGGAAACGGCGGAAATCGCCGGGGCGCTCTGCCGCGAACTGGACGGCCTGCCACTCGCGATCGAGCTGGCGGCGGCCCGGCTCCGCGTCTTCCCGCTGCCCATGGTGCTGGAGCAGGTGCACGGCCGTTTGCCGTGGCCCGAAGCGGCCCCGCGCGATCTGCCAGCGCGGCAGCACACGATGCGGAGCGCCATCGCGTGGTCCTACGACCTGCTGGATGACCGCCTGCAGCAGCTCTTCTGCCTGCTCTCGGTGTTTGCCGGCGGGTTCACCCTGGAGGCCGCCGAGCGTGTCGGCGACGCCTTGCCGGGCACGCCCGTGGCGGCAGGCGTCGCGTCGCTGGTTGAGCAGGGGCTGGTCACCCGGGTCTGGTCCGGTCCCGAATTCCGCTTCCGGCTGCTAGAACCGATTCGCGCGTTCGGGCAGGAGCAACTGGCGGCGACCGGGAGCCAGAAAGACGCTGGCGCCGCGCACGCCTCCTACGTGCTGGCCTACGCCGAAGCGCTGCATCCCAACCGCGTGGCGCCGGGTGAACATGTGCAGCAGCGCGTGCAACGCCTGGAGCGCGAACTGCCAAATCTCCGGACGGCGCTGGCGTGGCTCGCCGGAAATGATGAGCCAGGGTTGCTCCTCCGGCTGGCAGCGTCGCTGGCGGTGTACTGGCACTTGCGCGCGCACTTTGACGAGGGGCAACACTGGCTCGAGCAGGCGCTGGCGGCTACCCCTCCGGAGCCAACAGCGCCGCGTGGTCATGCTCTGGGCGGCCTGGCGCTGATTCTCTGGGCGCAGAACCACTACGCCCCGGCCACCGCCGCCGCCCAGGCAAGCCTGGCGATTGCCGAACGGCTCGGCGATCAGGAAATGGCCGCCAACGCGCTGCACGTCCTTGGGATGACCGCCGAAATCCAGGACCAGTGGACCGAGGCAACGGCCTACCTGGAATCCGCCTGTGCGCGGTGGCGCGCGCTGGAGGCCCGGGCGGAAGAGGCCTGGGGGCTGACGCTGCTCTGTCGCGCCGCCACCGGTCTGGGCCAACCAGATCTCGCGCTGCGCCATGCGGAGCAGGCGCTGGAGATGTTCCGGGAGATCGGGCACCCGGCCGGCGCCGCGACGGCGCTGAGCCGGCTGGCGGAATTGACGCGGGCTCGGGGCAACGACGAATCCGCCGCAACCGCGTACCAGGAGGCGCTGGCGCTCTATGAGGTAGCGAGAGACCCCTGGCTGATCACGCTGCCCCTGGCGGGATTGGCCGACCTGGCCGCGGCACACGAGCAGGCGCCGGCGGCCATCGCGCTGATTGCCTTTCTGGACACGTTTGCTGCAGCCACCGGCGCATCGCTCCTCACGGCGGCATGGCGCTGCCGTGACCGTGCCGAGCGCGGGGCTGCCGCGCACCTCGGTGTGGCCCAGGTGCGCGCGCTCCTTGCCGCCGCCGAAGCAACGACGCTGGAAGAGGCAGTCGCCATCGCCGCGAACGTCACGGTTGCGCCACGATACGCGCACCGCGAGGCCGGCCCGGACAGCCTGACCGCACGGGAGCGCGAAATCCTGCGGTTACTGGCTGGCATGCTGACGGAGGAGGAAATCGCCGCGACGCTGTCGTTGAGCCGGCGCACGGTCAGTGGGCATGTCACGCACGTTCTGGCCAAGCTCGATGTCAGCACACGGCGGGCGGCAGTGGCGCGTGGCCGCGCGCTGGGGCTTCTCCCGGACCACGGCGCGTAGGGCGCCCGGCGCCGATGCAAAACCGCGTACATTCTCCGGATGTCCCTCCCGCCACTGAACCATAGGGTGATCACGTCAACGAGCGGCGCGCCCAGCCGGCGTCACACGCGTGATGGCGGCGGTTTCGCGTCTAACAGGAGAGGGACCAGCCATGTGGAAAGGCGGCATCATCATCGCGCTGGCGGCAATCAGTGGCCTGGCTGTGGCCGGCAGCGGCACGGCGGGCCTGGCGGCGCAGGACACCCCCACCAATGACCTGGCGACCCATCCTCTCGTGGGAACCTGGATGGTCGACACAAACGTCGATCTGCCGAGCGACGCGCCGGAGGTCGGCATCTTCACCGCCGATGGCAGCGTGTTTGGGCTGGGCGCCAGCCGTTGGGTCTCCGGCGCGTGGGAGGCCGCTGACGACCACACTGGTCTGGCGACCATGGCTGGCGTGTTCGACGCGAACGGCGGCGGCTATGTCGTGCTGCGGGGGCCTCACGTGGTTGACGCCACCGGCGATGCGTGGGCGTGCGATTGCACCTTCACTGTCGTGGCGCCGGGCGGGGCCGTGCTGGACTCCGGGCGGGCCGAGGCGCACGCGGTCCGCTTGCCCATCGAGCAGTCCGACGTGGCGGGCAAGAGCCTGGCGGGATTCCCCATGTGGGCGCCGGACGCCGTCCCCACCCACACGTCGTAACACCATCGCCTGCGACAGCGCCGAGTCGCGCTGTCGCAGGCTTCTTGACATCCAGCGCTCCGGCTACGCCTTTCGCGACATGCGGTAGAAGTTGTACAGCCCGATGTTGATCGGGTTGAAGACGAAACCTTCGATATCCTTGCGCATGATCGTGGTCCACTGCCGCTGCATGTAGTAGATCGCGGGTGGGTCATCCTCGGTGATGATCTGCTGGATCTCGCTGAGGGCGGCCTGATACTTCGCCGGGTCCGGTTCGTCGCGGGTCGCCTCGAACAACTCCTGCACCCGCTCGTTACAGTAGTAGCCGCCGTTCGTGCCGGCGCTGCCCCATTGGTCGCAGGCAATCTGCGGGTAGAGGTGGTTGTAGGCGTCGTTGTAATCGGGCCACCAGAACCACGGCACGACCTGCGGGCGGTCCTCGGCGTCCATATCGCCGTACATGATGCCGGCGAAGGTGCTGAGGTCCGTCTCCTCAATCGTCAGGGTGATGCCGAGCTGCGAGAGATTCGCCTGAAAGAGCTGCACCAGCGCCTTCACGTTCTCGTCGCCAGACTCCTGCATCAGGGTCAGTTCCGTGCCTTCCGCCACGCCAGCGGCGGCGAACAGTTCCCGCGCCTTGTCGAGATCGGTCTGGTACTGGAACGTCTTCGGATCGAACCCGGCCACCAGTTCCGCCACGCCGCCCACGGCCCGCTTGGCGTACCCCTTGTAGACCCCCTCGATCACCTCGTCGTAGGGGAAGGCCCAGCACATCGCCTGCCGCGCCTCCTTGCTGGCCAGCGGGCCGGCCACGGTCAGGATCAGGTAGTCCACCTCGGAGCTGTACGAGCGGTCGATAACGATGTCGGGGTTGCTCTCCAGCGAGGTGGTCGATTCCGGCGTCAGGTTGTCGACGATATCGACCCCGCCCTGCTCGACGAGCTGCCGCCGCGTTTCGTTCTCGGAGACGACGCGGAAGATGACGCGGTCGAAGTGATCGCCATCCCAGCCGCCCCAGTAGTCCTCGTAGCGTTCGAGGATGAGCTGGTTCTCCGGCTCGAAGCTGGTGATGCGGTAGGGGCCGGTGCCAAGTCCCTCCTCGTTGATCATGGCCCACTCGTGGCCCATGTCGCCGTCCACCTCGTTCGCCATGACGGCATCGACGTTCAGGATCAGGGGGCCGTAGGCGCTCGAGATGTACGACTCCAGCAGCGGCTGCGGCTGGCCGCAATCGAAGACCACCGTCTTCTCATCTGGCGCCGTGATCTGGGCCGGGTCGCTGATGAAGCGGCGCATGGCGCCGGAGGGACCCAGCCCCATGGTCAGGAAGCGCTCGAACGACGCGCGGACCGATTCCGCCGTCATCGGCGTACCGTCGTGGAACGTCACGCCGTCGCGCAGGGTGAAGGTCCAGACGCTCTTGTCCTCGTTCGGCTCCCACGATTCGGCCAGCACCGGCACGTAAACATTGGTCTCGGAGCCATCGAGCGCGATCAGCGTTTCGTACGGCCCGCGCAGGGGCATGGCGGAGCGGTAGTCATAGACCGAATGCGGGTCGAGGTCCGAGGGCGAGCCGTTCATGGCGATGGTCAGCGTCGCCGGGTCGCTCTGCGCCGCGCGTGGCGCGGCGGCGGCGCCCTGCGGCAGGCGAGCG
>JASGGF010000054.1:0-18339 GCA_047605145.1 Thermomicrobiales bacterium
GAATATCGGGGCCAGCGAATGGACGCACATTCGTAGAAATACGTATTTTCGGACGTGGCCCGGCAAGGTCTTGGGCCGCGCACCCCTGTGGCGCCGGCGCCGGAACGCGCAATGTGACGCGGGGCAGCGATGCTTGCTGCCCCCCGTGCACGTTGTGACCCCCCGCTTCGCCGGCGGCGCGGCCGGTTATGTGCAGATCACGTCGGTGCACTGGTTCGGGGTGTTGCCACTGATCTTCGCCCCGTTCTGGTTCAGCGTGTTGCTGCCAGCGTAAATGTCGCGGTAGATCCCGCCGCCGCCATTCACGGAACCGGCCGTGTTGCCGGTGATGCTTGTCGCCGCATCCAGCGTCAAGGTGGAGCCGTTGGAGAAATAGACGCCACCGCCAAGAGAAGTGGCCGTGTTCATCCGGATCGCCGTGCCCGTCACCGTCACCGACGAGCCATACGGGTTCAGGCCTGATCCGAACCCTGCCGAGTTGGTCTCGATGGTGCAGTCCGCCACGACATTCGGCCCGAGCGCCGAATCAAGAACGATGGCTCCACCACCGACCGATGTATTGCCCGCGACGTTGCTGGTGCGCAACACCAGCTTCCCGCGGGCATAGATGGCGCTCCCCGCGCTCGCCTCGTTGCCCACGAAGGCACAGGCGCTGATCCGCAGATCACTCCCGGGGTTGCCGAGCAGCCCTCCCCCCGGTTCATTGATCTTCCCCCCGGTGACGCGCACGCCGGACATGGTGAAGCTCTGCACGCCAGCCGCGATCGAGCGACCCAGCTTCTGGCCGTCGAGGATCGTGCTCGTAGCCGGGTCGTCGCCTGACCCGGCGCCGATGAGGGTGGTGGCCTTGGTGATAGCGAAGCGCCCGGCGTAGCGGCCCGGGCACGCCACGACCGTGCCGCCGTCCGCCAACGCCAGCGTCAGATCCGCGCCACAGGCCACAGCGGTGCCGGTGCAGGTGACGGTGCAGGCGGCGCAGTTACCCGCATTGCAGACGGCGCCGGCATTGCAGCCGCAGGTTCCGCCGCAGCCATCCGCGCCGCCGCAACTCACGCCGTTGCACGCAGGCACGCAGCACGCGCCCGGCGTGGCGCCCTGCTTCTTCAGCTTCTTGGCCTTCTTGCCGGAGGCCCTGACCGTGCTCCCGTTCAGGCAGTACGGCTTTTGCTTTTTCTTCTTCGCGCTGCCGGTGACGCCGCCTACCAGCGGCGTCAGCGCCAACCCGCCCAGCACCCCGGCGATGCGCCGCCGGGTGGAGCCAGACCCGGCGGCGGCGCGCCGGGTGATCGCATCGAACTGTGGAGATTCCATCGCGACAAGCCCCCCGGCGCGTGTGCACATCACGGCAACGCCCCCGCCGGGCGTTCCCTTCACAGCAACCACTCTTGCCGAAGGGCGCCGCTGACACATCCGTAAAAGTACGTATTTCCGGGGCCAGCCTGTCAGGAGCAGCCCCCCGGCACGCCGGCGCAGTTGGCGGTGCTGGAGACGGGCGAGTTGTTGCCGCTGATGCGCGCGCCGTTCTGCAGAAAGTCGCCGCCTTGGCGAGCCACACCGCCGCCTGTCTCCGTCGCGGTGTTGCCGGTGATGCTGGTGGCGCTATCCAGACGGACCGTACCGGTCTCCATGGCGATTCCACCGCCCCGCTTCGCCTGGTTGCCCCGGATCTCCGTCCCGGAGATCGTCACGCTGGCGTTGCCGTAGGTGAAGATGCCGCCGCCGCCGTCGAAGGTCTGGGCCGCAGTCGAAACGTTGCCGGAGATGACGCAGTTGTCGATGGTGTGCGGCCCTCGCCGGTAGAAGTAGATGCCCGCTCCAACGTCTGGTGAAGCGTTATCCCGCACCGTCGAGTTCGCCAACTGCAGCGCGCCGTCCACCAGAATCCCTCCGCCGTTGTTGCCAGCAATGGTGCAGTTGCTCACCTGCGCCGCCACGTTGTCAGAGATGTACAGCCCGCGGGCGGGCGCGCCGGTGAGCTTCACTCCCGAGAGTTTGAACACGTAGGATCCGACAGCGGCCAGCGTGGCCACGGTGCTGCCGGCGCCCACGAGGATGGTGTTCGTCGCCGGATCATCCCCTGGCCCGGCGCCAATCAGCGTTGCGGGCTGGATGGTCCCGAAGGCGCCCTCATAGCGCCCTGGGCACGCCACCACGGTTCCGCCAGCAAACAACGCCTGCTGCAACTGCGTGCCGCACGCGGTGGGCGCGCCGGAGCAGGTGACGGTGCATTTGGCGCAGGCTCCCGCGTTGCAAACGGAGCCGGCGGCGCAGCCGCAGGTTCCGCCGCAGCCATCGCCGCCGCAGGTCGTGCCGTTGCAGGTGGGCACGCAGCAGGCGCCGGGCGTGGCGCCCTGCTTCCTAAGCTTCTTGCCCTTTTTCCCGGAGGCCTGCACGGTTTGGCCGTTCAGGCAGTAGGGCTTCTTTTTCGGCTTCTTCTTCGCCGTGCCCACGGCGGCGCCCAGCAGGGACGCGACCGCGGCGCCACTCAACGCCCCGACTACACGCCGCCGGGTAGCGCCAGACGAGACCCGGCGCGCAACCTGATCGAACTGAGCTGCATCCATGACGACAGGCTTCCTCGGGGCTGCCAGCAAACGGGCGGCGTTGGACTCGCGTCCTGCGAACTGCCCTCAGTATGTGCCGCTGCGCCCGGAAGTCCATGCGTAGATCTACGCATTTTCCAGCTCCCGCGCCCATGGTCAGCCGGGCAGCGGGCACGCGCGTCAGCAGGTCAGGGCGGGGGCGCCGTCGCAGTTGTCCGGCTGGTTCGCCGTAATCGTGGCGCCGCCGAAGGTGACCCCGCCGTTTTGGCGGTAGATGCCGCCGCCGTCCCCGGCCTGGTTGCCGGTAATGCGCGTGCCGCTGTCCAGCGTGGCCAGCGCGGTCACGAAGAGGCCGCCGCCCCGGTTCACCGCCGTGTTGCCGCTGATCTCGGTCCCGGTGATCGTCGTATTGCCGTCGATTCGGGCGCCGCCGCCGTTGAACCCCGCCGTGTTGGCGGTGATCGTCGAGGCCGTGATGAAGCTCTGGTCCGCATTTAGAACGAGCCCGGCGCCGTTCAGCGCCTGGTTCAGGGTGACCAGCGAATTAGTGAGTCGCACCGGGCCGTTCGACTGGAGGCCGCCGCCGTACCCGGTGGCGGAATTGCCAGTGAGCGTGCAGCCCGTCACGCGAATGTCACTGTTCAGGCTCCCCAGGATACCGGCCCCGTCACCGTTGATCGCGCCGCCGGTCACCCGCACGTTGACCAGCGACAGCGCCATAGCGGCTGCGACGGAGATCACCCGGCCCTGACCCTGTGCATCGAGGATCGTGCTGGTGGCCGGGTCGTCGCCCGCGCCAGCGCCGATCAGCGTGATCGCCTTGGTGATGGAGAACTGGCCGGCGTAGCGCCCGGGACAGGCCACGATCGTGCCGCCGTCAATGAGCGCCTGCGTGAGCAGCGAGCCACAGACGCTCGGGCTGTTGGCGCAGGTCAGCGTACAGACGGTGCAGGCGCCCGCGTTGCAGACGGCGCCGGCGTTGCAGCCGCACACGCTGCCGCAGCCATCCGCGCCGCCGCAACTCGTGCCGTTGCACTGGGGCACGCAACAGGCGCCGGGTGTCGCACCCTGCTTGATGAGCTTCTTCCGCTTCTTGCTGGAGGCCTTGATCGTCTGCCCGTTGAGGCAGAGCGGCTTCTTTTTCGCCTTCTTCGCGCTGGCTTCACCGGGGAGCCCAACCAGCGAGAGCGCCAGCGACACGGCGGCCACGCCAGTGAACGTGCGGCGGCTACGGGTCCGAGCGGCGGCGCGAGCGAGATGATCGAAACCGGCGGCGTCCATGGCGTCATCCTCCGCAGCCAGCCGCGCACGCCAACGCCGGGCCACGGTGCAGGATCGACTGATCGCGTGAGGCGTGCGCGCCGCTACTCCTGAACTGTACACGAATGCAGCCACCTTGTCTGTTTGGCGAGTGCCCGGGACAGATCGCCGCCGCAAGCCATGAGGTTGCCCGCACACGTGGCGGCGGCGGCAGCGCAGGTCCCTGGCGCACTTGGGGAAACCTACGCAGTTCGCGCCGGGGCGGCCGCAATCACGCCCCGGCGCGGTGGCTGTCGCCGCCGCCCCGGAGGCTGATCCCCGCATGCCGCGCACAGGGGCGCGCTCACCTACGCCGAGCCCGGCCAGACGTCGAAAAACCCGATGATGCTGCCCAGCCGGTCATCCACGATCTGGCCAATGTCCACGCCGGCGATCACCGGCGGCGCCCCCTCCGGGCCCAGCTCCCAGGTAAAGCGCAGCCGGTCGTGGTGCACATCCACGTCGCTCGTGCGGCGGAAGGCCAGCCCCGCGAACTGCGGCTGCACGCCGCCAATCGCCGCGTCGATCCCATCGTGCCCTTCCCCGTGCAGCAGCGGGTCGAGGTACAGACCGTCTGTCGCCCACGTCTCGGCGATCAGCGCCTGCCGCGCCGCGCCGTCATGCTCGTTCCAGATCGCCAGATAGGCATCGGCCAGCTGCGTCGCCTGCTCGGTCATGTCCGTGGCGGTTGTCGTCACCGTGTCCTCCCGTCGCTCGCCCAGCGCCAGTCGCTGGCCGTGCCCCTATCCTGCCGGACGCCTTCACGCGCTGGCGATTACCTGCGAGGTCATCGCCACACCGCTCCCGGCCCGCTATCGTGACGGCATGGAAACCACAGCGACCCACTCCCCGGACACGACGATCAGCGGCCTGCTGCGCACCTGGCGCGAGCGGCGGCGGCTGAGCCAGATGGCGCTGGCGCTGGACGCCGGCATCTCGACCCGGCACCTCAGCTTCATGGAAACGGGTCGCGCCCGCCCCAGCCGCGAGATGGTGTTGCGGCTGGCGGAGAAGTTGCGCGTGCCGCTGCGTGAGCAGAACGCGCTGCTGCTGGCGGCAGGTTACGCGCCGCAGTACCCGGAGCGCCCGCTGACGGAGGCCGCGATGTCCGCTACCCAGGCGATGGTGCAACAGGTGCTGGATGGCATGGCCCCCGGCCCCGCGCTGGCTATCGACCGCCACTGGACGATGCAGGCGGCGAACCGGGCGGTTGCGCCGCTACTGGCGGGCGTCGATCCGGCGTTGCTGGCGCCGCCAGTGAACGTGGTGCGCCTGAGCCTGCACCCGGCGGGGTTGGCCCCGCGCATCGTCAACCTGCCGGAGTGGCGCGCCCACCTGCTGGCGCGGTTGCGCCGCGAGGTGGAGCTGACCGCCGATCCGCTGCTGGAGGCGCTGCTGGCGGAACACCAGCCACAGGGCGCCTCGATGCGGCCGGCGCGCTCGGTGACGATCGATGTCCCCGGCGGTGGACCGCCACTCGCCGTGCCGCTGCTGTTGGAATCTCCGGTGGGCCGGCTGCGTCTCCTCAGCGCCACAATGGTGTTCGGGACGGCGGTGGATGTCACCCTCTCGGAGCTCGCGATCGAGACGTTCTTTCCAGCGGACACCGCCACGGCTGCGGCGTTGGCCCGGCTGGATCAGCAAGGAGGCGCATCGTGAATCCTCTGCCCCTGTTCGATACCGCCGCCGGCCGCGGCGGCGCGGTCCTCGCGCTGGTGTGTGGCCTGCTCCTGGTCTGGCTGGGCCTCACCGGCGGCAGCGACCCGACGCGCGCCCTCGCCCGGCGCCATGTGCCGATGCTGCGGCGCATCGAAGCGTTCCGCGTGTTCATGACCGGGCTGGTGCTGCTGGGTGTTGGCGGCGCGGTGCTTTCGCAGGCTCCGTGGCTGTTCTGGCTGGCGCTGGGCATCGGGTTCGTGGAGCTGCGGGAATCGAGCACGCTGATCGCGGTCTGGCGCTCGCGGCCGCCCTCTGGGGTTGCGAGGCGAGCGCTCAGGTAGCCCGAACGCTCGCAGACTCTACCCGGGGCAAGACTCGAGCCCCCAGCAGCGTGACTGCGGGCGCGCCGGTCATGGCGCGCCCCGTGCGCTTTACGTGCAGGTCACCCCAACGCACTGCGGACAGACGGGCGTGTTGCCGTTGATTGTGGCGGCATTCTGGAGAAGAATGTCAGAGGGCCACCGGCATTGCCACCACCGCTGCCCGCAATGTTGCCCGCAATGATTGGCGTGCTATCCAGGGGCAGGGTAGACGCGATGAGGCGAATACCACCCCCTTGCGCCCCGCTGCTGTTGCCCCGGATTGCGGTTCCGGTGATCGTCAGCGTGGCGGCGTACAGGTTAAGCCCACCTCCGACATACCCCTCCAGGGCCGCCCGGGCGCCCGCGGGGCCTCCGGCTCAACAGGTGAAATTCACCGTGCCCGCACAGTTGTCAAATTTGTTCTCCGTGACGGTAGCTCCGTTGAAGAACACGTTCCCACTCTTCCGGTAGATACCACCCCCGGCGCCCGTGTAACCAGCTTCGTTCTTCACGATCCGGGTAGCAGCATCGAGCGTGATCGAGCCACTTTCCAGGTAGATGCCTCCACCTTCCTTTTGACATGCATTTTCGCTGATCTCGGTGCCTCGGATATCGACGATGGCATTGCCCGCACAGTACAGCCCTCCACCGGCCTTATCGCCCGAACCTCCGTAAAACGCCAGATTCTCCGCGATAACCGAGTCTTCGATGAGGTGCGGGCCGTTCCGCAATTCGAGCCCGCCGCCGCCGACACTCATCTGTCCTCCATTCCCCGAAACCGTCGAGCGTGTCATCGTGAGGCGTCCTGCCGAGCTGATCCCGGAGCCGCTCAGAGTCGACTTGTTGTCCACCACAGCGCATTGATCCATGAACAGCACGCTGCCAGGATCGCCCCGCACACCGCCACCAGCGAACGGGGTGGAACCACCCGTGATCCGCAACCGGGAGACGAATGCCGTGATGTTGCTGGGTACCCCGAGGGGCCGTGCATTCGCCGAGGCCACCAGAATGGTGTCGACGGCCGGGTTATCCCCACTGCCCGCGCCGATCAACGTCGTGTTGTTGATATCGGTGTTAAACGCCCCCAGATACCGTCCGGGGCAGACCACGACCTTGCCACCACCAAGCAGGGCCTGCGCGAGACGCGTTCCGCAGACCGCCGGTGAGTCCCCATTGCAGACGACCGCGCAAGCTGTGCATACGCCCTGATCGCACACAGCACCCGAGTTGCACGCACACGTCCCCCCGCAACCATCGTTGCTACAGGTCGTGCCGTTGCATTGCGGCACGCACGGCGGAGGAACCGCTGGACACGGCCCCGCCGTCGCTCCGTTCTTGAGCAGCTTCTTGCGCTTGTCGCCACTCACTTTCTGATCCACCCCGTTTACGCAGATCGGCTTCTTCTTCGGCTTCTTCTTGTTCTTCGCCCAGGATGGCTCGCTGTGGACGAGTGCCGCCGATGCGGCCGCGCCCAGCGCCAGCGTCACTGCCCGGCGGCTTCGCTGGCCGCCGACCGTACGGGCCAATTGGTCGAAGTGCAATCCATCCATCGATATCATCCTCCAGCCGGCGCTATCCGGGTCAACGGAGCGCACAATCGCGCGTCTGCATTGGCCGCAAAGACCTGGAGATATGCTGAATCGATGACCACCGAGGCGCATGGGTAAAAATACGCATCTTCCGGCGGGTGTCGCGTCGGCAACAGCCCGCGTGGGCGCTTCTCTAGCCCGTTTGTGGCGAAGGCCGCAATTCCGGGACGAATGGGCGCCACGCGCAATGGCACCGATGGCCGCGCTCGTGCGTTCTTATGCTCGGATCGGGCAACGTGCCCGGTAGTTTGTCGCAGCAGGCGACGGTTGACGGGGCGACCGGCATCTCCCGGGATGCGGCGCTCATGCCTGAACCGCCCCCGCTGCCGACCAGTACCGGTGGCCGCGGGGTGGCCGGTGGGGACCTGTGAAGGGGGTTTTCGATGGGTTTGATCAAGGATTTCTTCGGCGGCGCCGACGAGAGCGAGACGGATGTCGCGTCGTCCGGTAACGGCGGCGTGGCGACCTCGTCCGCTAATGGCGGCGCGGTGTCGCTGGGTGATGTGAACAGCGGCGGCAACGCCGGCAACGCGGTTGGCGTGGGCGACACCTACGGCGGCAGCGTGGGCGTGGACGGCGGCGACGTCTCCAACTCCACCATCCTCGGCGTGTCCGCCAACGGTGGCACCTCGATCTCGGATGCCTCCGGCGGCAGCTACAACCTGGCCTTCGTCAGCTAGGTTCGCCGACGGGGCGGCAGGCGCTCGAATCATCCCCCGGCCTGTCGCCCACCCATTGCCACTCGCAATGCACGAACGCCAGACGGCATCATCCCCCCGTCTGGCGTTCGCGTATCCGGGGGAATCTTCCGTGGCAACCAAACCATCCTGCGTCATTTTCGATCTCGATGGCACGCTGGCGCTGCTGGGCGACCGCAGCCCGTACGACGCCAGCAAGGCGGAAGCGGACCGCCTGAACGACGCCGTCCACTTCGTGTACACCGCCATCGTGGCGGGCGCGCCCGGCACGGCCATGATCCTGCTCTCCGGCCGCAGCGGCCGCTGGCGCCCGGAAACGGAGCGCTGGCTGGCGGCGCACAGCCTGCGCTACGACGCGCTGTACATGCGCGAGGCTGGCGACCGCCGCCCGGATACAGTCGTCAAGCGCGAGATCTACGAAACGCACATCGCGCCCCACTACACCGTGCGCGTGGTCTTCGAAGACCGCGACAAGGTCGTCCGCCTGTGGCGTGACGAGCTGCATCTTCCCTGCTTTCAGGTCGCGTGGGGCGATTTCTGACCGTTTCGCCGGGCTGTATCACCACTGACCTGCATCACCTGTGCCCCGAAATGCGTACTTTTACTGATGCCCTCGGGGATCGTGAAGCCCATCATCAACCCAGTCTCGTCGTTCCGGAGCCCGCTGGATGTGGCGCGGCGCGCGAACGGCGTGGAGGAGATGGGCACGATGGAAAGCAACCGGTTCGATGAGCTGGCGCGAACGCTGGCGGAAACTTCGCCCGCTGCCTCACGGCGCGCGACAGTCGGGGCGATGCTGGCCGGACTGGCTGGCGGCGTGCTGGCGGGACGGGACGCCGCCGACGCGCGGCAAAAGCGCACGCAAGCGACGGCGGAGAAGAAGGGCAAGGGCAAGGGCAAAGGCAAGGGAAAGGGCAAGAAGAAGAACAAGAATCAATGTCCCAAGGGGCAGCAGGAGTGCGGCGGCGCGTGCATCGACCCGCAGACCGATCTGCGGAACTGCGGCGGGTGTGGCGTGGCCTGCAGCGAAGCCGAGATCTGCCTCAACGGCGGCTGCTTCGGCTGCTATGACCCGCTGACGCGCTGCGGCGAGATCTGCGTGGACCTCACCAGCGATAACGCGAACTGCGGCGCCTGCGGCAAGACCTGCGCGCGAAATGAGGAGTGCATCAACAAGTTCTGCACCTGCGCAGGGCCCCGGTGCCCCATTGGGAACGGCGAGAAAAAGTGCTGCCCGGCCTCCGGCGGCGTGTGCTGCACCGGCGGCGGATGCTGCCCGAACGGTCAGGTCTGCACGCCCTATGGCGGCTGCTGTCCGAGCGGGACGTATGGCTGCTCCGATGGCGTTTTCTGCTGTCCCACCAACAAGGTGTGCGGCAGCGGCGAGTGCTTCGCGAACTAGCCGCGGCGTCGGCCCTGCCACGCTGACGCTGGCCGCAAGGCAGGCGCCGGCGTGGCACGAACAAGGCAGGGCGCCGGCATGGCGTCCTGCCTCGCCGCAAGCTCAGTCATCGCCGTCCGTGGCCGCCGGCAGGCGGCGCAGGTCGCGCACCTCATACGCCATCACCGTGTCCAGCTCGGCGCCGGTGGAGTGCAGCACGGAGCGCTCGCCGGCCTCAGCGACCTCGCCTTCGTAAACCACCGGCGGCGCATCGGGTGGGGAGGCGGTCAGGCGAAAGCGCGAAACGCCGGGTTCCGGCGCCCCCAGCTCTTCGATGCGCTGCGGCCACGTGGTCCACGCCCAGCCCTCACGCATCAACGCCTCGCCCTCTAGGCGCTGCGCCTGCTCGGAGGCGTGCCCGCTCCAACCGCGGTAGCGCCCGCGCAGCGCGGCGGCATCGCCCGTGCGCTCAATCAGGGCCCGGCCTGAGTCCGGGGTCATGAAGCCCCAGAAGCGCCCTTCCGGCCAGTCGATGAGGGTAGCGGCGAAGCGGTGTCCGCCGAAGTGGCTGGCCCGCCAGACGCGGACATCGCCCGCCGGCCGCTCGGCGGCGATGCTGTGCAGCGCGCGGTAGAGCGGGTAGCCGAACTTGGCGCAGCAGACATCGACCGTGCCGTGCGTGCAGACGAAGAGATCGCGCCCGGTGTAGGCGACGCTTTCCACGCCCGGCAGCGCCAGCGCGGCAGGGTCATCCACGAAGATACCCGCGAAGAACTCCCCGAGGATCGGGTGCGGCACGAGGTATTCCCGGCGTGCGGCGGCGGCGTGCGGCGGCTCCGGGTAGCGATAGTCGATGACGCGCGCAAAGCCGGGCCGGGCGTGGGCCGGATCGGGCGCGAAGGCCAGCATGCCGGTGTCCGGGTAGTCCTCCCAGAGGGCTTCCAGCGTCGCGCCCAGCCCGGCGGGGAACTCGCGAGCTTCGAAGTAGGAATTCGGCCACGGCAGGGCCAGTTCCAGCGCCAGCATCCGGCGCATCGCCCACGCGGAGCCGAGCGGATCGTCCCCCTGCGCCTGCGCGTAGACCGAACAGAAGCGCGGGGCGGAAGCGGCGACGCTCACGCGACGTCGCCCCGGGCGTCGCGGATCAGGTCCGCCAGCCGCTGCAGCTCCGGCGCGTAGCCGGCGTAGCTGTAGACCGGCTCCGCGTTCCAGACGGCGACCTGCCCCGCCTGCGCCGCCGGCACGGAGCCCCATGTCGGGACCTTCGCGAAGTCCTCCAGCGAGTAGCTGCCCTCGCGCGCGTCCACGAGGATCAGATCGGCGGGGTACTGCTGGACGTCCTCCCAGCTCAGGGTCTCCCAATAGTCACTCTCGCCGCCGGACAGGATGTTCAGCCCCAGATCCTTCAGCAGAATCAGGTCCGCCATGTCATCCGGCTGCGCGACGTAGAACGAGGCGTCGTCGCCGGCCACGAAGAGCACGGCCAGATCGGGGTTGCTGGCGATGGCCGCCTTCAGGTCCTCCAGCGCGGTGGCGTAGGCCACGCGGGCGGCCTCGTTGTCCGGGCTGTCCAGATCGGCGCCCAGCGCGCCCGCCAGCTCCGCGAAGCGCTGGATGCTCTTGTCCAGCGAGACCTTCGCGGTCTGGATGCCGATTGCGGGCACATGGCCGCCCAGCGCGGCCTCGCCATCCGTGGTCAGGTAGAAGAGTTCCGGCGGGTCCCACGTGGGGGCCACCACCAGATCGGCGCCCAGCGCCAGCAACCCCTCGATATCGACCTCGCCCCAAACCTCGCCCAGATCTTCGACGAGGCCAAGATCGACGTGCCCGACGCGGGGATCAACCTCGCCATCGGCGCGGTGCTGCGGCCCGAAGACCCCCACCGGGCGGATGCCGTAGTCCCAGAGCGCGGCGGCGGCGTTGATTTCCGCCACCACACGCTGCGGCGCCTGCGGCAGCGAAACGGTGATGCCGCGGTCATCGCTGAAGGTCCAGCCCGCTACCGGCGATGCGGCCGGGCTGGCCACCGGGGTTTGCGCCCCTACCCCGGCGGCGGGACGGCTGGCAGCGAGGAGCGCCGCGCCGAGCAGCACGCCGCGCCGCGTGACGCCGCGAGAGCCGGGATGTTCTCTGGATTGTTGCATCATCTCAAAGGCTCCTTTTGCAGTGCGAGTTGGCTATGGTGCGACTCCGCTGCCCCGGGGAAGCCCTCACCCCCAACCCCTCTCCCGATGCGCAGGCGAGGGGCTTCTGACCCAAATGCTCGCGCCAGATGCGGCGTGGTCATGCCGGAAACCGGCTCCACCTCCGCGAATCGGCTCCCCTCTCCCCGCGCATCGGGAGAGGGGTTGGGGGGTGAGGGCTTCCCCGGAGGGCGTTCCCTCCATCTCTATGGGGTAAAGAACCGGTAGAGCGCGTTGCCGCCCGCTTCGCGGACGCGCAGCGCCTCACCGTTGACGATAGTGTCGAACTCGAACCACTCCGGCCCCTCCGCGTCATCGGCGGGACGGAAGCGGTCGCCATCCTGAACCAGCGACTGCGGCGCGCCGCCGCCGTGCATGACGCAGAGTTCTCCCTTGCAAACACCGATGCGCAGATCGCTGAACCACGGGTTGTGCGAGGTGTAGTGGCCCACGTACGCCAGCCACTCCGGCGGCGTCTCGAACTCGGTAGGGCCGTCGTAGCGCTCGCCGCGATACCAGTCCGCCCCGTGCGTGAACTCGGTGACCGCATCGTCATCATTGCGGCGGAACTGGATGACCGCCAGCGCGAAATCGGGGTGATTCGCGAGGAACGCGTCCTTCCGCCAGCTCCGCTCCGAAGGGTGCAACGAAATACGCTCCTCGCCGCGCAGCAGGGTCAGGCCGGTTGGCCCGGCCTCAATCGTCACCGCGCCGTGCGGGCCGGTGAACACGCCGGCGTAGCTGGCGTACTCGGTTGCCGGCGGGGCTGGGGGCGCCGGCGGCGCATCGCCGCGCCGGGCGTTGACCACGCTCTGCAATGCGAACTCCGCAATCGGCTCGGTATCGAGCATGGCGTTGGTGAGCGCCACCACGCCCACACCGGCCTCGGGGTCACCGATCATCTGCGAGATGTAGCCGACCATGCCGCCGCTGTGCGCCACCCGGGGGCGACCATCCTTCTCGTGCAGCCCCAGCCCGTAGCCGTACGGCTCGTCCGCATCGAAGTGCGTGTGCGGCGTGGTCAATTGCGCGAAGCTGGCCTCGGAGAGGATGCGCCCGCCGGGGGAATCGCCCCGGTTCAGCAACATGCGCAGGTAGGTGGCCAGTTCGCTGGCATTGGCGATCAGGCAGCCATCGGCGGTGTTTGTCTCGAACCACGTCGCCGGGGCCCAGCCGTGCTCCGGGCGCCACGGGCGGTCGCGGAATGGCGCCGTGTAGCCCACCGCCATGTGGGCGCGGGCCGCGTTCGTGACCGCGCCCTCCGCCGTATCCATGCCCAGCGGCGCGAAGATGCGCTCCTGCACCAGTTGCGCGTACGGCTGGCCCGTCACCTGCTCCAGCAGCAGGCCAACCAGCTTGTAGCCGGCGTTGGAGTAGCGCGCCTTCACGCCCAGCTCGCTGGCCTCGCTCTCGCGCAGCGCCCAGACCTCGTAGCGTGGATCGGGCGAGAAATCGCTGCCATTGATCAGCCCGGCGGTGTGCGTCAGCAGATGATGCAGCGTGATCGGGGCGAAGCGCGAAGGGATCTCGAACCACGGCAGGTACTGCGTCACGGGCGCGTGCAGATCGAGCACGCCCTCTTCGGCCAGTTGCAGACAGATGATGGCGGTGAACGACTTGCCAATGGAGCCGAACTCGAACAGTTCGGCGTCCGTGAGCGGGCGCTGCGCTGCGAAATCGGCGTAGCCGTACGCCCGCGTCGCCAGCAGGCCGTCGCGGTCGGTGATGGCGAGTTGCAACGCCGGAGCGCGGTTCTCCGCCATCCACCCCGCCACCACGGCGTCGACCTGTTCCATGAGCGCGTCCATATCGACCGCCGTGGCGGTCGCCGCGAGGTCCCGGTTGTTGGTAATGCCCGTCATCTACTCCGGAATCTCCTCGTGATGATCCCAATCGGGAACGCCGCGCTTCCAGTGCCCCGACACCTCGACGCGCTCCCGTGGCAGCGCGCGCTCCTGCAGCAGATGGCGGCGGATCGGAGTCAGCGCGCCGGCCTCGCCGCCAGCCCAGACAAAGCCGTCGCCATCTGGCAACGCCAGTTCGCGCAGGGCGGTCAGGAGCAGATCGGGCCGGCCAGTGTGCCCGGCGCGATGCACCCAGCGAATGTGTGCCTCAACCGCCGATTGCAGCGCCTGCTCTTCGGCGGCGTCTGCCACTTCGATCAGCGCGATGGCGTGCGCGCCTGCCGGCAACTCCTCCAGCCAACGCGCGATGGTCGGCAGGGCCGTTTCGTCGCCGATGAGCAGATACCACGCGAAGACCGGCTCCACGATGTGCGACCCACGCGGCCCGAGGATGCCGGCGGCATCTCCCGTCTGCGCGCGCTCGGCCCACGTAGAGACCCGGCCCCGGCCGTGCAGCACGATGTCGATATCGAGCTCCCGCGTAGTGGCATCGAAACGGCGAGGCGTGTAATCGCGCATACCGGCGCGGTCGAACCCCGGTGGAAACTGCACGCCGTTCTCTGTGGCCACGGGCATCACCAGCGGCGCCTCGCCGGCCGGCACGAGCAGTTTGACGTGGTCCTGCGGCGACAGCGTCTGGAAGCTGGCGAGCGAGTCGCCGCCGAAGGTCACGCGCACGAGGCGCGGCGTGACCCGCTGCACGCGCTGGACCTGCAGGGGACGGGGCAGGAGCGGGAATCGCTCCGTGCGGACAGGAGGTGGGGAAAGATCGGTCACCATGTGATCCATTCTGCGCCATGACATTCCGTCCCGGCGCCGTGGCTCCTGCGTCCGGGCATTTCAGGGCGGAAATCACCGCATCCCGGACGAACGAACAGGTTTCTCCCTTGCAATTCTGACGGAAACTCTCAGAATTACGCAATACGCGTGAACGCAGCGCTGCGGTCGCCGGTCGGCGAGGGGTGGCCGGCGTTGCCTGTGCGAGAGGAACCGATGCTCAATCCGCGCTGTGACGACGGCAGCACGCCTGCTGCCGCGAACGAGACCGACCGGCCAGTCGCCGCAAGCGCCGGCTGCCGGCCATGACGGCCGGAACCTTCGACCTCAGCGCCGAACCGGCGCCGCGATCAACCAAACGCCGGCTCCGGTTCACCCGCACCACCGGCCTGCTGCTGGGTCTGGTGGGCGTCCTGCTCATCACCCTGCTGAGTTTGCGCATTGGCTCCCTGCCGATTTCCAATCAGGACGCGTGGGACGCCATCTTCAACTTCAATCCCGACTCGTACGAGCAAACCGTCGTGCGCTCGCTGCGCGTGCCGCGCACCGCAGTCGGGCTCGCCATCGGCGCCTCGCTGGCGGTGGCGGGCGCGGTGATGCAGGGCGTCACGCGCAACCCGCTGGCCGATCCGTTCATCCTCGGGGTCAGCAGCGGGGCCAGCTTCGCGCTGGTCACCGCCATCTTCTACCTGCAACTGACGCAAGCCACGCAGTACGTGTGGTTCGCCTTTGCCGGCGCGCTCGGCGCGTCGTCGCTGGTTTTTCTGATTGGCTCGGCGGGGCGCGATGGCCCCACGCCGGTCAAATTAGCCTTGGCCGGCGTGGTGGTATCCGCCGCCCTCTCGGCGTGGACCAGCGCCCTGCTGCTGCTGGATGAAGAGACATACGACATCGTGCGCTTCTGGCTGGCTGGCTCGGTCATCAACCGCGACATGAACACCTTTTTCCTGATGCTCCCCTTCCTGCTCGGCGCGTCGCTGGGCTGCATCTTCCTCGGGCACCAGTTGAACGTGCTCAGCCTCGGGGACGAGATGGCGCAGTCGCTGGGGATGCGCACCGGCCGCACCCGGCTGATCTGCTCGGTGCTGGTGGTGGTGATCACCGGGGCGGCGGTCGCCATTGCCGGGCCCATCGGCTTCGTCGGGCTGGCGGTGCCGCACATGGTGCGCACGTTTGTCGGCGCCGATTACCGCTGGATCCTGCCCACCTCGTTCATCTATGGCGCCATCTTCCTCGTGGGAGCCGACATCGTTGGCCGTATCGTGACCCGGCCGGCGGAACTGGAAGTCGGTATCGTCACCGCGCTGGTCGGCGCGCCGTTCATGGTCTACCTCGCCCGGCAGAAGGGGGGGAAGCCGGCATGACCGTCTCCTCCTCTGCCAGTCCGCGCCCCGCCGATGGTCCGCCGCGCCTGACGGTGCGCAGCGGCCCCGTGGCGCTGCGCCTCGACCCGCGGGTGCTGATCCTGACCCTGCTGGCGACCGCGCTGATCGCGTTTCTGGCGCTGTGGGCCGTTTCGCTCGGCAGCTACTCCATGCCGTTCAGCGAGGCACTCGCCGCTGTGCGCGGCATCGGCACGGACGATCAGGTCTTCGTGGTGCGCACCCTGCGCCTGCCGCGCATCATCTGCGCCATTCTCATTGGGGCCGGGCTGGCGGTGGCGGGCGCGCTCTTTCAGGGCGTGGTGCGCAACCCGCTGGTCTCCCCGGACATCATCGGCATCGACACCGGCGCCAGCCTGATGGCCGTCTTCTGGATCGTAACCGGGCAAACGGCGGCGCTCCTGCCGGTGGCGGCGTTCGCCGGCGCCCTCGTGACGGCGGGCGCGATCTACCTGCTGACGTGGAAGGACGGCGTCGATACCGACCGCCTGATTCTGGTCGGCATCGGCGTCGGCGCGGCGCTCGGCGCGGGCATCACCTTCCTGACGGTGAAATTCCCGGTCGAGATCGTGCGCCCCGCCCAGTTCTGGCTGATGGGCTCGCTGACTGGCAGCAACTGGCGCGATGTCGTCGTGATGGCGATCACGGTGGCAGTGCTGATCCCGGCCTCCGCGATTCTGGCGCGGCTGTTGCGCACCCTGCAACTCGGCGACGATGTCACGCGCGGGCTGGGCGTGCCGCTGGAGCAACTGCGCCTCAGCCTGATCGTGGTGGGCTGCGGGTTGGCGGCGGTCGCCGTCTCTGTGGCCGGGCCAATCGGCTTCGTGGCGCTGATGGTGCCGCACGTCGCGCGGATGCTGACTGGCCCCGTCTCCGGCGGAGTGATGGTGTTCACCGGCGCGCTGGGGGCCATCTTCCTACTCAGCGCGGACATGATCGCGCAGCACGCGCTGCCGGTCAGCCTGCCGGTCGGCGCCATCACCGCCGCCGTCGGCGCGCCGTACTTCCTGTTCCTGTTGTACCGCTCGCAAACGAGGATCTGATCTCATGGTCACCCGCCTTGCCGCCCAGACCGTTTCCATCGGCTACGGGGAAGCCCCCATCGTCCACGACCTGAGTCTGGCGGTGCCGGACGGCCAGATCACGACGATCATCGGGCCGAACGGCTGCGGCAAATCGACGCTGCTGCGCGGGCTGGTGCGGCTGCGTCCGGCCACTGCCGGCACGGTGGTGCTGGACGGGCAGGAGATTCACCACTGGTCGACGGTGGAAGTGGCGCGGCGGATGGGCCTGCTGGGGCAGCAACCGGCGCCGCCCGCCGGCATTCTGGTGGAGGAGCTGGTGCACCGGGGCCGCTACCCACACCAGTCGTTCTTCCAGCCGCCCTCGAAAGAGGACCACTTCGCCGTCGACAAGGCGCTGACGCTGGCGGGGATGCAGGCGCTGCGCAAGCGCCCGGTCGATCAGCTTTCCGGCGGGCAGCGCCAGCGCGCGTGGATCGCGATGGTGCTGGCGCAGGAAACGCCGCTGATGCTGCTGGATGAGCCAACCACCTACCTCGATCTGGCGCACCAGATCGAGGTGATGGACCTCGTGAAGCAGCTCAACCGCGAGGAAGGGCGCACCGTCGTGATGGTGCTGCACGACGTCAACGAGGCGGCGCGCGTCAGCGACTACATCGTGGCGATGGACGCCGGCCAGATCGTCTGCGAGGGACCGCCGCGCGAGGTGATGACCGAGGAGACGCTGACCAAGCTCTACGGCGTGCCCTGCGACATCTCCTTCCCGGACGGCGTGGACTACCCGTTCTACGTCCCCCGCAGCGGCGTCTCTCCCGCCCGCAAATCGGGGTTCGCCAAGCTCGGCGCGTTCGCGGCGCGGCAGGTGAGCGCCGGCTACGGCGGCGCGCTGGTGGTGCGCGACCTGACCATCGACCTCCCGGCCGGCGCGGTGACGGCCATCATCGGGCCGAACGCCTCCGGCAAATCGACCTTCCTGCGCACCTGTTGCCGGCTACTGGAGCCCGCTGCGGGCACGGTGCAGCTGAACGGCGAGAATGTGCGCTCCGGCAAGCACAAGGATCTGGCGAAGCGGCTGGCGCTGCTGCTGCAAGGCGTGAACACCCCCTCCGGCTTCATGGTGGAAGACCTCGTGGCGGCGGGGCGGCTGCCGCACCAGACGCTGCTGCGCCAGTGGCGGCGCGAGGATGAAGAGGCGGTGGAGACCGCCATGATCCACTGCGACTTGTGCGAGCTACGCAACCGCCATCTGGAAACGCTCTCCGGCGGCCAGCAGCGGCGCTGCTGGTTCGGCATGGCGCTCGCGCAGGACACGCCAGTGCTGATCCTCGATGAGCCGACCACCTTCCTCGACCCGGCGGCGCAAATCGCGCTGCTGGATATCGTGCGCCGCCTGAACCACGAGCTGGGCCGCACCGTGGTGATGGTGCTGCACGACCTGAATCTGGCGGCTCGCTACGCGGACTACCTCGTGGTGCTGCACGACGGGCAGGTGGCCTCGCACGGGGAGCCGCGCTAGGTGGTCTACCCCACGATGCTGCGC
>JASGGF010000055.1:0-18315 GCA_047605145.1 Thermomicrobiales bacterium
CGGCAAGGCGCAGTTCGGCGGCCAGCGCTTCGGCGAAATGGAAGTGTGGGCGCTGTACGCGTACGGCGCGGCGTACACGCTGCAGGAAATGCTGACCGTGAAGTCGGACGACACGGTTGGCCGCGTGAAGACGTACGAGTCGATCGTGAAGGGCGACGAGATCACCGGCGCGGGCGTGCCGGAGTCCTTCAAGGTGCTGGTCAAGGAGCTGCGCTCACTGGGCCTGTCGATCGACGTGATCAACGAGGACGAGCAGACGGTCGATTTCGCGGAGGACACCTCGCGTGACCTCCTCTCCAACCTGGATCGCATCAACCTGAGCGGTTACGAAAAGACCGCCGACTAAGAGAACCATTACACGTCGCTGGCCCGCCCGGCCTTACCCACCGGGCGGGATCCGGTCATCCCGGAGGGACAATGTCTACAACTGATACTGACCTGTCGATGCTTTCCATCAATACCGCCCTGGCGCCGACTCCCGCGTTCGGGGGCAATCGGCCGCCGCGCGATGGCGGCTTCGCGCGAAACGACCGCAATGACCGCAGCCGCGTGCTGGACGTCAACAACTTCGACGCCATCCGCATCAGCCTGGCGTCGCCGGAGGCGATCCGCTCCTGGAGCTATGGTGAAGTCACCAAGCCGGAGACGATCAACTACCGCACCCTGAAGCCGGAGCACGGCGGTCTCTTCTGCGAGCGCATTTTCGGTCCCACCAAGGACTGGGAGTGCTACTGCGGCAAGTACAAGCGCATTCGCCACGCCGGCACGGTCTGCGACAAGTGCGGTGTGGAAGTGACGCGCGCCAAGGTGCGCCGGGAGCGGATGGGCCACATCGAGCTGGCCGCGCCGGTTGCGCACATCTGGTACGTGAAGGGCACGCCGAGCCGCCTCGGGCTGCTGCTCGATATCTCCCCGCGCAATCTGGAGCGGGTGCTCTACTTCGCGTCGTACCTCGTGACGCAGGTCGATGAGGCCGCGCGTGAGGAAGCGATTCAGGAAGTCAAGGACCTCATCGAGGTCGAACTTGAGGAACTGCGCGCGGACGCTCAGGCGCAGATCGACGAGATCTCCGAGACGGTTGGCCAGCAGGTCGAGACCCTGAGCCAGCAGGAGCGGACGGTCTCCGAGGACATTGCGGCGCGCACCGCGCGCGATGTCGCCACGTTGACGGCGGATCGCGATGAGGTGCTGGCGCAGCTCAATGCCCTGATGAACGAGGCGTCGCCCGACGCGATCCTGTTCCGGGGCCGCGTGGTGGTCGAGCCGGATCAGGCGGTCAACGAGGACCGCGTGGCGAAGCTGGAGCGCTTCTTCAACGACGAGAAGGAGCGGGTGGAGCAGGGCGCCGAGGCGGAGACCTCCGGCAGCGAGGCGCTGACTGGCGCTGAGCGCGACCTGCTTTCCAGCACCGCCGACGAGCGCCGCGAGAAGATTACGAAGAAGCTGGCGGAGGATATCAAGGAGGCCGAGGCCGAGCGTGATGTCCAGTTGAAGCAGATCGCGGACCTCAAGGAACTGCAGATCCTCTCGGAGCAGCAGTACCGCGAACTGAACGAGATGCTGCCGCCGGGCGTGTTCAAGGCCGGCATGGGCGCCGAGGCGGTGCACGACTACATCGTGAACCGCATCGACCTGGACGAGATCGCCATTGAGTTGCGCAACGAGATGCAGAGCACCTCGGATGTGAAGCGCAAGAAGGCGACGAAGCGGCTGCGCGTGGTCGAGGCGCTGCGCAAGAGCGGCAACCGGCCGGAGTGGATGATCTTCACCGCGCTGCCGGTGGTGCCGCCGGAACTGCGCCCAATGGTGCAGCTGGACGGTGGCCGCTTCGCGACCTCCGACCTGAACGACCTGTACCGCCGCGTGATCAACCGCAACAACCGCCTGAAGCGGTTGCTTGAGCTCGGCGCGCCCGACATCATCGTGCGCAACGAGAAGCGGATGCTGCAGGAAGCGGTGGACGCGCTGATCGACAACGGCCGGCGCGGGCGCGTGGTATCGGGCTCCGGCAAGCACAAGCTGAAGAGCCTCTCCGACTTGCTCAAGGGCAAGCAGGGGCGCTTCCGCCAGAATCTGCTCGGCAAGCGTGTGGACTACTCGGGCCGGTCCGTGATCGTGGTCGGGCCGAACCTGGCGCTGGACGAGTGCGGTCTGCCGAAGCGGATGGCGCTCGAGCTGTTCAAGCCGTTCGTAATGCGGCGGCTGGTGGACGCCGGGCACGCGCACAACATCAAGGCCGCCAAGCGGCTGGTCGAGCGCGTGGACTCCAAGGTGTGGGATGTTCTGGAAGAGGTCATCCAGAACTACGTGGTGCTGCTCAACCGCGCGCCAACCCTGCACCGCCTCGGTATTCAGGCGTTCAACGTGCGCCTGATCGAGGGCTCGGCGATCCAGATTCACCCGCTGGTGTGCGCGGCGTTCAACGCCGACTTCGACGGCGACCAGATGGCTGTGCACGTGCCGCTCTCGCGGAAGGCGCAGGATGAGGCGCGCACGCGCATGCTCTCCGTCCGCAATCTGCTGTCGCCGTCCAACGGCGAGCCGATCGTGTCGCCGACGCAAGACATCGTGCTCGGGTGCTACTACCTGACCTCGGAGCGGGACCACGAGGCGGATATCGCCGCCGGGACCGAGCCGCGTGGGCGCGGCAAGGTGTTTTCCTCGCTGCAGGAAGTGCAGCTGGCGTACGACGCGGGCGCGGTCGATCTGCACGCGGACATCATTGTCCGCACTGACCGCGACGGCGGCGTGATGAAGCGGATCGAGACCACGGTCGGGCGCGCCATCTTCAACCTGGCGCTGCCGGCTGAGGTCGGCAAGTACTACAACGCCACGATGGGCCGCAAGGCGCTGCGCGGCGTGGTGGCCGATGCGTACCGCTACTTCCAGGACGCGGACCGCACGGCCCAGATCGTGAACGACATCAAGAAGGTGGGCTTCACCTACTCCACCCGCGGCGGCATGAGCATTGCCGTGGACGATGTCGTGATGTCCGACAAGAAGGACGAGCTGCTCAAGGACGCGGACGAGCGGGCGGACCGCCTGGAGCGCCAGTACCGGCGTGGCCTGGTGACCGACACCGAGCGGCTGCGTGAGCTGGAGCTGATCTGGAACACCACGCGCGACGATCTGGCGAAGCACGTGGAAGAGGGCCTGCGCGGCCAGAACTCGGTCTTCATGATGGCCGACTCGGGCGCGAAGGGAAACATGAACCAGATTAGCCAGATGGCGGGGATGCGCGGTCTGGTGCTCGACCCGAAGGGCGAGATCATCGACATCCCGATCCGCTCGAACTTCCGCGAAGGCCTCACGGTGCTGGAGTACTTCCTCTCCACCCACGGCGCGCGGAAGGGCCTGGCGGATACGGCGCTGCGCACGGCGGACTCTGGCTACCTGACCCGGCGCCTGGTCGACGTGTCGCAAGACGTGATCATCACCATCGATGACTGCTTCACGGAGCAGGGCATCGTGGTCACCAACATGCGCGGCGATGACGCGCTGTCGGACGAGGACTTCCGCTCCCGCATTCTCGGGCGCGTGCTGCTCTCACCGGCGGTACACCCGGAGACGGGCGAGATCATCGCGAACGTGGGCGAAGAGCTGACCGACCGGCTGGAGCTGGAGGACGGCTCGACGCGGGACGTCGTGGGCGAGGTCGTGGCCTCCGGGCTGGATCGCGTGCACGTGCGCTCCGTGATGACCTGCGAGGCGACGCACGGCGTTTGCTCACTCTGCTACGGCCGCAACCTGGCCAGCGGCAAGCTGGTGCAGCACGGCGAGGCGGTGGGCATCATCGCGGCGCAGTCGATCGGCGAGCCGGGCACGCAGCTGACGATGCGCACGTTCCACACCGGTGGTGTGGCGCGGGCGGACATCACCTCTGGTCTGCCGCGCGTGGAGGAGCTGTTCGAGGCGCGCGCGCCGAAGGGCGTTGCGGTGCTGGCGGACCGCGAGGGCGTGGTGTCGGTTGAGCAGACCGACGCCGGGCGCAACATCGTGATCACCTCCACTGAGGTCGAGCAGCGGGTCTACCCGCTGGAGGCCGGTTGGGATGTCACGCTGACGGACGGCGACATGGTCATCAAGGACAAGACGGTCATGGCCGTGGGTCCGGATGACAAGAAGCTGACCAGCGAGATCGAGGGACGCTTCTTCGTCGATGACCGCACAATCTACGTGCGGAACGAGAAGGAAGAGCGGTCCGAATACTCAGCGCCGATGAGCTACCAGCTCTTCGTTGACGAGGGCGACGAGGTCTATCCGGGCCAGCAACTGACGGAAGGCGCGAAGGATCCGCACAAGGTGCTGCTGACGCAGGGCCGCGAGGAAGTCCAGCGCTACATGATCGACGAAGTGCAGAAGGTGTACCGCTCCCAGGGCGTGAACACCAATGACAAGCACATCGAGGTCATCTGCCGGCAGATGCTGCGCAAGGTGAGCATCACCCACCCGGGCGACACCGATTACCTGCAGGATGAGCGGATCGACCGCTTCGAGTTCAACCAGATCAACGAGGAGATCATGGCCCAGGGCGGCGAGCCGGCCACGGCCGTGCCGGTGCTGCTGGGGATCACCAAGGCCTCGCTGGAGACTGACTCCTTCCTGTCCGCCGCCTCCTTCCAGGAGACGACGCGGGTGCTGACCGAAGCCGCCATCAACGGCAAGGTTGACCACCTGCGCGGCCTGAAGGAGAACGTGATCATCGGCAAGCTCATCCCGGCGGGGTCCGGCTTCGGCGTGACGCCGGGGCTGGGTTCCGGCCCGGTGAGCGAGGGCGCCCCGGGCGGGGTGGCTATCGCGGAGCTGGAAGAGGAGGTCGAGGACGCCTCGACCGAGGACATGGCGGAGCTGATGGCGCAGGGCCTGGTGCCCGGTGGTAGCCGCGTCGCCAACGATAGCGAGGATCCGGACGTCGAGGTGGACGCCGCCGAGGAGATCGATGAGATGCTCTCGGTGATTGACCTTGAGGATCTGGCCGAAAATAGCTAGAGTCACCTGCGGAATCCCGGCGTGCGAGCGCCGGGATTCCGTTGAACTCGAAGCCGGAACCCAACTTGACATCCCACCGGGGGCTGTCTAAACTACCCGATTGTGTCCGCCGCAAGGCGGATACGCATGTGAGGTTCGATCCTCACGAGGCAGGCGGCGCCGCAGCTGTCGAGGATGGCAGAGCACGGTTTCGAAACGCTTCCTGTCCGGTTAGGAGTTATCGTGCCGACGATCAATCAGTTGGTTCGTAAGGGCCGCAAAAGCGTCAAGAAGAAGACCAAAGCTCCCGCGCTTGGATTTACCAATAATGCGTTGGGTCGCTATGCTGGTCGCCTTCGGGCGGGTTCCGCGTCGCCGCAGAAGCGCGGCGTGTGCACCCAGGTCAAGACCATGACGCCCAAGAAGCCCAATTCGGCACTGCGCAAGATCGCCCGCGTGCGTCTGTCCAATAGTATGGAAGTGACGGCGTACATTCCGGGTGAAGGGCACAACCTGCAGGAGCACTCCGTGGTGCTGGTGCGTGGCGGCCGGGTGAAGGATCTCCCGGGCGTGCGGTACCACATCGTGCGGGGCACGCTGGACGCCCGCGGTGTAGACAACCGCAAGCAAGCGCGGTCGAAGTACGGGACCAAGGCGCCAAAGAAGAGCAAGTAGGCTCTTGCATTCTGCTGCCAGCCGGCAGCAGAGGGTCGCCATCCGCTGATGCGGATTTGATGGAACACGGTGCGAGAAGCGGCCGGACGTCGCGAGACGTTCACCGCTTTTTCGCGTGTTCCGGGGTGTCCGCCCAATGATGGCGGATTGTGTTGAGACGAATGGCCGCGCGGGCGGCTGAAGTTGACCGAGGGAACGGAATGCCACGTCGGACCAAGATCGAGCGGAGGGTTCCAGCGCCAGACGCGCGCTTCAACAGTGAAGTGCTGGCGCGGTTCATCAACAAGGTGATGGAACGCGGCAAGAAGGGCACCGCCGAAGGGATCGTGTACGGCGCGCTGGACCGCATTGCGGAGCGCACCGGCCGGCACCCAATGGAGGTGTTCGAGCAGGCGCTGGGCAACTCGACGCCAGTGATCGAGGTCAAGCCACGCCGCGTCGGCGGCGCGACATACCAGGTGCCGGTCCAGATCGAGGGACCGCGCCGCATGTCGCTGGCGATGCGTTGGCTGCTGACCTCGGCGCGCAACCGCCCGGGCCGCTCCATGGAAGAGAAGCTCGCCAACGAGCTCCTGGACGCCTTCAACAACACCGGCGCCACCATCAAGCGCCGCGAGGATACCCACCGCATGGCGGAGGCGAACCGCGCCTTCTCCCACTACGGGCGCTTCTAGCAGCATGAGGGCGGCTGTCGGCAGGCTGGCGACCCCAGCCTGACCGGGCCACGCCGGCGAACGGTCCGTCCATCAGGCACTATCTGTCAGGCATAAGGAACGCAATGAGTAGCGCAACCGCATCTCGACCTGCTGCTTCCAACGCGGATTCGATGCTGGCGAAGACCCGAAACATCGGGATCATCGCGCACATCGACGCGGGGAAGACGACCACAACCGAACGCATCCTCTTCTACACGGGGCGCATCCACAAGCCTGGCGAGGTGCATGAGGGCGCCGCGACGATGGACTGGATGGTCCAGGAGCGCGAGCGCGGCATCACCATCACGTCGGCGGCCACCACGTGCTCGTGGCTGGGTCACCGCATCAACATCATCGACACCCCGGGCCACGTCGACTTCACGGTCGAGGTGGAGCGCTCGCTGCGCGTGCTCGACGGCGGCGTGGTGGTCTTCGACGCCGTGGCCGGCGTGGAGCCGCAGTCCGAGACGGTGTGGCGGCAGGCCGACAAGTACGAAGTGCCGCGCATCTGCTTCGTGAACAAGATGGACCGCACAGGCGCCTCCTTCGAGCGGACGATCGAGATGATCGTTGATCGCCTCAAGGCTGTTCCTGTGCCGGTGCAGCTGCCGATGGGCGCCGAGGCGGCGTTCGCCGGCATCATCGACCTGATGAACATGGACGCCCACATCTTTCACGATGATCTGGGCCAGAACATCGAGCGCACGGAAATCCCGGCGGAGTACGCCGAGCGCGCCGCCGAGATGCGGCATCGCCTGGTGGAACTCGTCGCGGAGACCGACGAAGACCTGATGATGCGCTACCTCGAGGAGGAGGAAATCTCCACCGACGAGCTGAAGGCGGCCCTGCGCGCGGCGACCATCGCGGGCAAGCTGGTGCCGGTCCTCAGCGGTAGCTCGCTGAAGAACAAGGGCGTGCAGCTGATGCTGGACGCCATCGTGGACTACCTGCCTTCGCCGCTGGATGTTCCCCCGGTGACGGGCACGGACCCGCGCGACGGCGAGGAAGTGGTCCGCAACGTCGACCCGAAGGAGCCGTTCTCGGCGCTGGTCTTCAAGATCGCGGCGGATCCGCACGTTGGCAAGCTCGCCTTCCTGCGCGTCTACTCCGGGTCGCTGGAGAGCGGTAGCTACGCGCTGAACTCCACCAAGGACAACCGCGAGCGCATCGGCCGCCTGCTGCAGATGCACGCGAACTCCCGCGAGGAGATCCCTTCGGTCAGCGCCGGCGATATCGCCGCGGTGATCGGCCTCAAAAGCACCTTCACCGGCGACACGCTGTGTGACCCGGCCAACCCGGTGGTGCTGGAGTCCATCGTCTTCCCCGAGCCGGTCATCTCGGTCTCCATCGAGCCGAAGACCCGCGTGGACCAGGACAAGATGGGCGCTGCTCTCGGCCGGCTGGCTGAGGAAGACCCGACCTTCCGCATGCGCACCAATGAGGAAACCGCCCAAACCGTCATCGAGGGCATGGGCGAGCTTCACCTCGAAGTGATTGTCGACCGGCTGATGCGCGAATTCCGCGTAGACGCCAATGTGGGCCGCCCGCAGGTGGCGTACAAGGAAACGATCACGATGCCGGTGCGGGCCGAAGGCCGGCACGTCCGCCAGTCGGGCGGCAAGGGCCAGTACGGTCACGTCATCGTCGAGTTCGAGCCGCAGGAAGCTGGCAAGGGCTACGAGTTCGAGGACAAGATCGTCGGCGGCTCGATTCCGCGCGAGTACATCAACCCGGTGAACCAGGGTATCCAGGAAGCGATGCTGACTGGCGGCCAGGCTGGCTTCCCGATCGTGGACGTCAAGGCGCGGCTGGTTGACGGCTCGTTCCACGACGTTGACTCCTCGGAAATGGCCTTCAAGATCGCTGGCTCGCTGGCGCTGAAGGAAGCGGTGCGCAAGGGCCGCCCGAATATCCTGGAGCCGATCATGGAGGTCGAGGTTACGACGCCGGACGACTTCATGGGCGATGTCATCGGCGACCTCAACTCGCGCCGTGGGCAGATCCAGGGCATGGAAATGCGCGCGGGCGCGCAGGTCGTGAAGGCGTACGTGCCGCTGGCGGCCATGTTCGGGTACTCGACCGACTTGCGCTCGGCCACGCAGGGCCGCGCGACCTACTCGATGCAGTTCGACCACTACGCTCCGGTGCCGGCAAACCTGGCGACGGAGATGGTGGCCAAGGCGCAGCGCGCCTAGTTTCGAATTACGAAGTGATGGCGCCTGGCTACGGAGCCGGGCGCCGAAGTTAGAGGAGACAGGACCGGGATGGCGAAGCAGAAGTTTGAGCGGAACAAGCCGCACCTGAACGTGGGGACGATCGGGCACGTCGACCACGGCAAGACGAGCCTGACCGCGGCGATCACCAAGACCCTCGCGCTGCAGGGCAAGGCCGCGCTGCGCTCGTTCGACTCCATCGACAACGCGCCGGAAGAGCGGGAGCGGGGCATCACCATCGCCATCGCCCACGTCGAGTACGAGACGGACAAGCGGCACTACGCCCACGTCGACTGCCCGGGCCACGCCGACTACATCAAGAACATGATCACCGGCGCGGCGCAGATGGACGGGGCCATCCTCGTGGTCAGCGCCCCCGACGGCCCCATGCCGCAGACGCGGGAGCACATCCTGCTGGCGCGGCAGGTGGAAGTGCCGAGCATGGTCGTCTTCCTGAACAAGGTGGACATGCTCGACGACGAAGAGCTCCTCGAGCTGGTCGAACTCGAGGTGCGCGAGCTGCTCTCCGCGTACGAGTTCCCCGGCGACGACATCCCGGTGGTGCGCGGCTCCGCGCTGGCGGCGCTGGAGGAGACCAGCAAGGACGCGAGCTCCGCGGCCTACGCGCCGATTCTGGAGCTGATGCAGGCGGTGGACGACTACATCCCCACCCCGGAGCGGGCCATTGACAAGCCGTTCCTGATGCCGATCGAAGACGTCTTCGGCATCAAGGGGCGCGGCACCGTGGTCACCGGCCGGGTAGAGCGCGGCATCGTCAAGACGGGTGACGAGATCGAGATCGTGGGCATGGGCGAGCGGCGCAAGGTGATCGTCACCGGCGTCGAGATGTTCCAGAAGACGCTGGACGAGGGGCAGGCCGGGGACAACGTCGGCTGCCTGCTGCGCGGCGTGGAGCGCACGGATGTGGAGCGCGGGCAGGTGTTGAGCAAGCCCGGCTCGATCAACCCGCACACCAAGTTCCAGGCCGAGGTGTACGTGCTGGGCAAGGAAGAAGGGGGGCGGCACACGCCGTTCTTCCCCGGGTACCGGCCGCAGTTCTACATCCGGACCACGGACGTGACCGGCTCCATCACCCTGCCGGAAGGCACGGAGATGGTGATGCCGGGGGACAACGTGCAGATGGGGGTGGAGCTGATCACCCCGGTGGCGATCGAGGAAGGCTTGCGCTTCGCGATCCGCGAGGGCGGCCGCACCGTCGGCGCCGGCGTGGTTACCTCGATCACTGAGTAAATCGGTCACAGGCAGCGGCAGGAGCGAAAATAACCATGGTTGCACGAAAGCCAAGTCAGCGGATTCGCATCCGCCTGAAGGCCTATGACCACAAGGTGCTTGACCAGTCGGCGAGCAAGATCGTGGAGACCGCAGAGTCCACGGGCGCGAAGGTGGCGGGGCCGATCCCGCTGCCGACGCGCATCGAGAAGTTCTGCGTGATCCGCTCGCCCTTTGTGGACAAGGATTCCCAGGAACAGTTCGAGGTGCGGACGCACAAGCGGCTGATCGATGTGCTGGAGCCCAGCGGGAACACGATCCGTTCGCTGATGCGGCTGAATCTGCCGGCTGGTGTGGATATCGAGATCAAGTTGTAAGTGTGGTTGCGGCGCGCGGCCGGGTTTCCGGACCGCGCGCCGATCACGCTCTGTTGGCGGGAGCGGCCTGAGCGCTGCACCGCTTCCTGGAGGACAGGAGAGAGCCAATGATTCAGGGGCTCATTGGGAAGAAGCTGGGCATGTCCCAGATCTTCGATGACGCAGGACTGGCGCACCCAGTCACGGTTGTGGAAGTTGGACCCTGCGTGGTGACGCAGGTGAAGACAGACGATAAGGACGGCTACAGCGCTATTCAGCTGGGTTTTGGTCTGGACAAGCGCCTGAACCGCCCGGAGCGCGGCCACCGGCAGGCGAGCGGGTTCATGTCCCGCACGCTCCGTGAGGTCGCCGCCGACGATGTCGCCGAGTTCACGGTGGGGCAGGTCCTCAACGCGGACACCTTCGCCGAGGGCGAGCTGGTGGATGTCATCGGCACCTCCAAGGGCAAGGGCTTTGCCGGCGGTATGAAGCGGCACGGCTTCAGCGGTGGCCCGAAGACGCACGGTCAGTCTGACCGCTCGCGCGCGCCGGGCTCGATTGGCTCTAGCGCGACGCCGGGCCGGGTCTTCAAGGGCCTGCGCATGGCGGGCCGCATGGGCAACGACCGGGTGACGGTGCAGAACCTGAAGGTGCTGCGCGTCGACACCGAGCGCAATGTCCTACTGATCGAGGGTTCCGTGCCGGGGCCGAATGAGGGCGTGGTGATCGTCCAGCGGGCCGTGAAGGCGCCGAAGAAGTAGCGCAGCACGCGCGCATGGGCGATGGGGCACGCTCCCCAGGGCCCCGGAGATATGGCGATGAATGTTGATGTGATTGATACCCAGGGAAAGGTGGTCGGCTCGGCTGAGCTGGATGAGACCGTCTGGGGCATCGAGCCAAACATCCCGGTGATGCACCAGGCGCTGCTGCGCCAGTTGGCGAACGCCCGGCTCGGGACGCGCGACACCAAGACGCGCGGCGAGGTGCGGGGCGGCGGCCGTAAGCCGTGGCGGCAGAAGGGGACCGGGCGCGCGCGCCAGGGTTCCATCCGCTCCCCACAGTGGATCGGCGGCGGCACGGTCTTCGGACCGCACCAGCAGTCCTTCAAGCAGGCGCTGCCGCGCAAGGTCCGCCGGCTGGCGGTGCGCTCGGCGCTCTCCGCCAAGGTGCGGGACGAGCGGATGAGCGTGATCAGCGGCCTGGTGGACGTTGAGCCTCGCACGAAGGCGATGAAGGCGATCATCGAGGCGCTGCCGGAAGGCCGCTCCTACCTGATCGTGACTGACGGCACGGTGGAGACGATCCGCAAGTCGTCCGGCAACCTGCCCAATGTCTGGGTAGTGGATGCGCGCTACCTGAACGTGCGCGACATTCTGAAGTTTGACCGTCTGTTGGTGACCAGCGAGGCCATCCCCGTCGTGGAGTCATGGTTGGCGTTGCCGGCGGACCGCCGTGAGCCGAGCTCGTGGCGGCAGGCGCAGCACGAGGCGCAGGAGGCCTAGCATGCCAGCACTGTCCATTGACGAGGTGATCGTGCGGCCGTTGATCACCGAAAAGAACACGGATCTCATGGAGCAGGACCAGTACACCTTCGAGGTGGCGGTCACCGCGAACAAGATCCAGGTCCGTGAGGCGATCGAGAAGCTGTTCAACGTGCGCGTGAAGGCCGTGAACACCATGAACGTGAAGGGTTCGCGCCGATCGCGCGCGATCCGCCGCGGGAGTGGCCGGATTCACGGTGAAGAGCGCTCGTGGAAGAAGGCCGTTGTGACCCTCTTCCCGGGCCAGCGCATCGAGGTATTCGACCAGGTCTAGTTCGGCCCTGGAGACAGAGGAAGGAGGCGGCGATGGCCGTTCGCATTTACAAGCCAACCTCTCCGGGGCGACGCTCGATGAGCGTCAGCACCTTTGAGGAAATTACCAAGAAGAAGCCCGAGAAGAGCCTGATCGAGCCGCTGAAGAAGCACGCGGGCCGCAACAATCGGGGTCGCATCACGACGCGGCACCGGGGTGGTGGCAACAAGCGCTTCTACCGGATCATCGATTTCAAGCGGAACAAGATCGGCGTGCCCGCCAAAGTCGCGGCGATCGAGTACGACCCGAACCGCTCGGCGCGCATCGCGCTGCTGCACTACCTGGATGGCGAGAAGCGCTACATGCTGGCTCCGGTCGGCGTGGGCGTGGGGGACACGGTCGTGGCCGGCCCCGAGGCGCCGATCCGCGTGGGCAACGCGCTGCCGCTTCGCAACATCCCGACTGGTACGCAGATCCACAACATCGAGCTGTACCCGGGCAAGGGCGGCCAACTGTGCCGCTCCGCAGGGACCTCGGCGCAGCTCATGGCGAAGTCGGAAAGCTACGCGCAGGTGCGCATGCCGTCTGGTGAGGTGCGTTTGGTGCACCTGAACTGCATGGCGACGCTGGGTCAGGTCGGCAACGTGGATCACGAGAACATCGTGATCGGCAAGGCCGGCCGCAACCGGCACCGCGGCCGGCGCCCGACGGTGCGCGGCTCCGTGATGAACCCGCGCGACCACCCGCACGGCGGTGGTGAGGGCAAGGCTCCCATCGGCGGTCAGCCGAAGACGAAGTGGGGCAAGCCCGTTCAGGCGCGCACGCGCAACAACAAGCGCACCGACGACATGATCGTGCGCAGCCGGAACAAGAAGCGGAAGTAATCGAGGAGCCAGAGTATGTCGAGGTCGTCCAAGAAGGGACCTTACATCGACGCCAAGCTGCGCGAGAAGATCGAGGCGCTGAACCGCGCGAACGATCGCCGGGTGATTCGCACCTGGGCGCGGGCGTCAACCATTTTCCCGGGCATGGTGGGGCACACCGTGGCCGTCCATAACGGCAAGGTTCATGTGCCGATTTTCGTGTCCGAGCAAATGGTTGGGCACAAGCTGGGTGAGTTCGCCCCGACGCGGACGTACCGTGGGCACGGCAAAGACGCCGATCGCCGCGGTCGCCGGTAGCGGCGCGGGGGGACGGAGAGAGCAATGGAAGTACGAGCGAGCGTCACTGGAATCCGCGTCTCCCCGCGGAAGGCGCGCCTGGTGGTCGATGCCGTGCGCGGCAAGCGCGTCGCTGATGCCATCGCGTTGACGAGTTTCCTGCCGCAGAAGACGGCGAAGGACGTCAACAAGCTGCTGGTGTCTGTGGCGGCGAACGCGGAGAACAATTTCGACCTTGACCCGGAGCAGCTCTGGATCAAGGAGATCTTTGCCAATGAGGGATCCAGCTTCCGCCGCTTCAAGGCGAAGGCCCGGGGCCGAGTCGGCCGGATCACGCGTCGCAACACGCACATCACCGTGGTGGCAGAGGAGCGGAAGAGCTAATGGGACGCAAGGTTAACCCGATTGGGTTCCGGCTCGGGATTGTCACCGACTGGGAATCGAAGTGGTTTGCAGAGCGCAACTACACGGATCAGCTGCATGAGGATCTGCGCATTCGCCGCCTGATCATGCGTGAGCTGACGCGCGCCGGCATTTCGCGCATCGAGCTGGAGCGCTCGGCCAACAAGGTCGATGTCACGCTGCACACCTCGAAGCCGGGCATTGTCATCGGCAAGCAGGGCGCCAATGTGGAGCGCCTGCGCCAGATGCTGGAGAAGAACATCGGCAAGAAGGTGCACCTCAAGATCGAGGAGATCAAGGTGCCCGAGACCGATGCGCGGCTGATTGCCGAGAGCATCTCCGAGCAGATTGGTCGCCGCGTGGCGTACCGCCGCGCCATGAAGCACGCGGTGCAGCAGGCGATGCGGCGCGGCGCCAAGGGCGTGAAGATCACGCTGTCTGGCCGCCTCGGCGGCGCGGAGATGAGCCGCTCGGTGACGGAGATGGACGGCCGGGTGCCGCGCTCCACGCTCCGTGCGGACATCGACTTCGGCGTGGTGCACGCGCACACGACCTATGGACGCATCGGGGTCAAGGTCTGGGTCTACAAGGGCGAGGTTCTGCCGCAGCGCGCGCAGGCCACGGCTGCTTCCCTGACGGCGGACCTGGCGGCAATTTCTGGCGACTAGGACGCGGCGCGCTGCGGAAGCGGCGAGCGCCGGATGGGATCAGGAGCAGTCATCATGTTGATGCCCAAGCGGACCAAGTACCGCAAGATGATGCGGGGCCGCAAAACCGGAGCCGCGTATCGCGGGTCCGACATCAACTTCGGGGAGTACGGCCTGCAGGCCACCCAGCCCGCCTGGGTGAGCAGCCGGCAGATCGAGGCGGCCCGCCGCGCGATCACGAACTACCTGAAGCGTGGCGGTAAGGTCTGGATTCGGATTTTCCCGGACAAGCCGGTGACGCAGAAGCCGGCCGAGACCCGCATGGGTTCCGGCAAGGGCAACCCGGAGTTCTGGGTGGCCGTGGTGCGGCCAGGCCGCATTCTGTTCGAGGTGGCCGGAGTGCCGCGGGAGCGCGCCGAGGAGGCCCTGCGCCGCGCCGGTATGAAGATGCCGATGGACGTGCGGTTCATCGAGCGCGAGCACGTTGGCGTCGCTGCGGCGTTCGTCGATGATGCCGCCGAGGAGGGCGCGGCATGAAGCCGGCCGAAATTCGCGCCATGGACGATGAGAAGCTGGCGCAGGAAATCGTGGACCTGCAGGCCGAGTGGCGCAATCTGCGCTTCCAGCAGGCCGTGGGCCAGTTGACTAACACCGCACGCATCGGGCAGATCCGCAAGGACATTGCCCGCATCAAGACGGTGCAGACAGAGCGAGAGATCGCTGCGGAGCTGGCGACGCTGGCCGGCGCCGGAGCCGAATAGCTTCCGGCGAACGGAGCGAGGAACAGCCCTATGAGTGAGAACGTTGTGGAAGCGGCCGAGGCGACGCCGAAGGCCCAGAAGACGGTAAAGGTGGGGCGCGTCGTCAGCGACAAGATGGACAAGACCGTCGTGGTCTCAGTCGATTCTGTGCGCCGGCACCCCCTGTATCACAAGCGCATTACGCGCTCCAAGAAGTTCCTGGCGCACGACGAGGCGAATGCGTGCAAGCCGGGCGACATCGTGCGCATCGAAGAGACGCGCCCCATGTCCCGGCGCAAGCGCTGGATCGTGCGCGAAATCGTGGAGCACGGCATTCAGATCTAGCTGCCGCTGCTGGCGGACAGGAGCAACCTGGTGATTCAACAGGAATCGCGACTGCGGGTCGCGGACAATAGCGGAGCCAAGGAGCTGCTGTGCATCCGCGTGCTCGGCGGTTCCGGACGGAAGTACGGCGGCGTTGGTGACATCATCATCGCGGCCGTGAAGCAGGCCCAGCCGAACGCCGGCGTCAAGAAGGGCGACGTGGTGCGCGCGGTGATCGTGCGGACGGCGCAGGAATATGGCCGGCCGGACGGCAGCCACATCAAGTTCGACGACAACGCGGCGGTGCTGATCAACAACGCCGGCGCGCCGCGTGGCACGCGCATCTTCGGCCCGGTGGGCCGCGAGCTGCGCGAGAAGCAGTTCATGCGCATCGTGTCGCTCGCGCCTGAAGTGCTCTAGCCGGCAACGACGCAACAGATTCAGGAGCACGAGGGTATGCGCAAGATTCGAACCGGCGACACGGTGCTGGTCACCTCCGGCCGGAACAAGGGACAGCAGGGCAAGGTCCGGGTCAACCTGATCACGAAGGATCGGGTGGTGATCGAGGGCGTCAACATCGTCAAGAAGCACGTCAAGCCCGGCCGGGCGCGCCAGGCGGGCATCATCGAGGTCGAGGCGGCGCTGCATGTCTCGAACGTGATGCTGATCTGCCCGAACTGCAACCAGCCGACGCGGGTGGGCGTGCGTGACGGCGCCGACGGCAAGAACGTGCGCTTCTGCAAGAAGTGCGAGAAGGACATTCCCCGGCCCGACGCCGGGTAGGTCTCGGTAATTCGTCAGGATGGGTGGCGGCCTGAGCGCCGGTAACGGCGGACCAGGCGGGAACGCCAGGCATGAGAAAGCAGAGTTAGCGCTGATGGCACGTCTGCGAGAGAAATATCGCGAAGAAGTGGTTCCGGAACTGATGAAGGAGTTCAACTACTCCAACGTCATGCAGGTGCCCAAGCTCCAGAAGATCGTCATCAACATCGGTCTCGGCGAGGCGGTCAGCAACGCCAAGTCGCTCGAGGCTGCGGTGGGAGACCTCACCGCCATCACCGGCCAGAAGCCGGTGGTGACGCGGGCCAAGAAGTCGATCGCCGCGTTCAAGCTGCGCGCTGGTATGCCAATCGGGGCGATGGTCACGTTGCGGGGCCCTCGCATGTATGAGTTCCTGGACCGGCTGGTGAGCATCACCATGCCGCGCATCCGGGACTTCCGGGGCGTTTCGCCCAATTCGTTCGATGGCCGGGGCAATTACACCCTGGGTCTGCCGGAGCAGATCTCGTTTCCCGAGATCGACTTCGACCGCATCGACAAGACGCGCGGCCTCGAAATGAGCTTCGTGACCAGCGCCAAGAATGATGAAGAGGGGCAGCGGCTCCTGGCCCTTTTGGGCATGCCGTTCGCCCGCACCGAGCGCACGAACTAGCGCGCCGCGACGGCGCGGAGGACTTTCTGCATGGCGAAGAAGAGCAAGATTGTGAAGGCGGAGAAGCCGGCGAAGTTTCAGACCCGCCAGGTCAACCGCTGCAAGACGTGTGGGCGAAGCCGGGCATACATGCGCAAGTTTGGCGTGTGCCGCATCTGCTTCCGCGAACTCGCGTCCATTGGCCGCCTCCCTGGAGTGACGAAGTCCAGCTGGTAATGAGGCGCCTGGGCGAGGTTGCGCCAGGACGTGAGGAGTCAGGAACGCAATGAGTGTCAATGATCCCATCAGCGATATGCTGACACGGATTCGCAACGCCGGAATGGCGCGGCAGCTGGAAACCACCATGCCGTCGACCAAGATCCTGGTGGCGATTGCGAAAATCCTCGAGGCCGAGGGCTACATCGGCGGGTTCTCCGTCGTGGAGCAGCGGCCGCAGGACAAGCTGGTGATCAAGCTGCGCTACGGCGCGGACAAGAAGTCGGCGATCCGCGAGATCAAGCGGATCAGTAAGCCAGGGCTGCGCGTGTACGCCGGCAAGGACGACATTCCCCGCGTGCGCAGCGGGCTGGGCATCGCGGTCGTCAGCACGCCCCAGGGCGTGATGACCGGCTTCGAGGCCCGGCGGCGCGGGATCGGCGGCGAGGTGCTCTGCACCGTCTTCTAGATGACGGCTGGCGATGGATCGCCAGCGCCGCTCGCGGGAGAATGATCATGTCTCGAATTGGGAATCGTCCCATATCTGTGCCGAATGGCGTGGAAATTGAACTCGGCGACGGCAACGCCGTCACCGTGACCGGGCCGAAGGGCACGCTGTCACAGACCTTTGCGCCGAGCATGGAGTTGTCTCGGGACAATGGCACGGTGGTGGTGGCGCGGCCGGACAACGCGCGCGAGAACCGCTCGCTGCACGGCCTGACCCGGACGCTGCTGAACAACATGGTGATCGGCGTCACCGATGGCTACAAGCGGGATCTGGAGATCTCCGGCGTTGGCTACCGCGCCGCGCTGGATGGCAAGATCCTGGTGCTGTCGGTCGGGTTTTCGCACCAGGTGCGGATGACGCCGCCGGAGGGCGTGTCCTACACGCTGGACGGCAACACGCGCTTGTCCGTGATCGGGATCGACAAGCAGCTCGTGGGTGAGGAAGCCGCTCGCATTCGCCGCGTGCGTCCGCCGGAACCATACAAGGGCAAGGGCATCCGCTACGCGGGTGAGCGGGTCCGGCGCAAGGCGGGCAAGACCGGCAAGGCGAAGTAGCGAGGGCCGGGCGGGTAACCGCCGGCCTCGGCTGAGGAGCATTCAGAGCTATGCGACGCAAGTTTCGCAGGCCGTTGACCAAGCGCCAGCGCCGCCACGTGCGGGTGCGGGCCAAGGTTTCCGGCACCCAGGCGCGGCCGCGCCTGAACGTGTTCCGGTCTTCTGCGCACATTTACGCGCAGGTTATTGACGACAATCAGGGCCACACCCTGCTGGCGGCCAGCGATCTCGACGCCGAGGTGCGTGAGCGGGCTGGGGCCGAGGCGACCAAGAGTGAGCGCGCCCGGGTGGTCGGCGAGGTGATCGGGGAGCGGGCCAAGGCGGCCGGCATCGACGCTATCGTGTTCGATCGCGGCGGATACCTCTACCACGGCCGGGTGAAGGCTGTGGCCGAAGGCGCGCGCGCCGCCGGGCTGACGTTC
>JASGGF010000056.1:0-18225 GCA_047605145.1 Thermomicrobiales bacterium
ACTGCTTCACCGCTCCAGCATCGCAAGGACGCAGCTAATTCGCAAGCCGCTCTAAACCGCACCTCGCGCAGCTTTACCAACTTCAGATTGCCCTGACGCAATGAAAGACGCCGGGCCAGGATCAATTCCGCCAGCAGATCCTCGGTCGTCGCCAGCGACGCCACGCCGCGTCGCTGGGCCTCAGTGCGCAGCCTGCGGTCATCCGTACCGAGCGTGGCTTGAAGGACGAGCGCGTTGATGAGCAGTGAGGTGTCCTGCTCACCGAACCGGCGCACCCATCCCGGAACCAGCGGCAGCAGTCCAGCGGGGATCAGCTCATCGACCAGCTCGATGGAACCACTCCGCAGCGCGAACTGGACCTGCTGCCGCCCAGTCTCGTTGAGCACTTGGCTGGCGACAACACGCGTTGTCGCAGGGCGAAACGTCTCCATGCTCAGCAACAGCCCAAGCGCTTGAATGTGCGCGAAGTTGATCAGCACCGACGCGTCAAGGAGCACGAGGCGGTCCGCGGTTTGGCTCATCCCGCAAGCCGGGTCAGGTCACTTTCCTCGTCAGTCTCCCAAAACTGCGCCAGTTCCCGCGCGGCTACCGGGTCGAGATCCAGGAGCTCTGCGACACGCCCCAACGAGATCAGCTCCTGTTGGTAGGCGCGCATGACGAGCTGGCCGAAGCGCCTGGCTCCGGGGTGGGCCGGATCAGGTGCCCGTACGCCCTCGGCAGCACGCACCCGTCTGGTCATGTCGGAGACATTCCGAGCAGTGCGGTACGCGCGCACATGCCCCTCCGTCAAATACCCCAGCTCCTGTAGCCGATACAGTGTCGCCTCATAGCTCGAACCAAACGCCACCATCACGAAGAAGACGTCCAGATACTGCGCAGCCCCGGGACGCACTCCGCGTGTCTCCAAAAACGCGGCAACCCCCTCCCTCGGAAGGAGGAAGCCAGCGGCAAATGCGTCAGCCCGAATCTCGCGCATACGGCTGGCGGCGCTATCTTCCGCTTCGGCATGCCACGCTTCTGCGCGGTCTACCAGCACGTGGCAATACTCATGCAGCAGATCGAACGCCCGTCGATTCGGGTGCATGGCGGTGTTGACCAGGATGCACTCACCCCATTCCGGGCTAGAGTGCGCGATCCCAGAAAACCCCGGTGTCGCCAGATCCATGAGGATGAGGCGAATCCCCTGAGATTCCACGATCATGAACGGATCAAGCAGCGGATCGACGCCCAGAGCCAGCCGTCGGCGCTCTTCGCTCGCCAGGCGCGCTCCCTGTTCTCGCGCCTCGTCCGCTGAACGCGGAACGGGGTACAGCTCACGCCGCGGCGAGACCAGCCGCGGCACGTTCAGCTCCGCCTCCAGCCAGCCGTACGCCGCGCAGCGCTCCTGAAATCGCCGCACGGCCGCTGCGTCCTCACCTGAAAGCCCCACTGAACGAAACCATACCGGAAAGGCATCTTCAGTCGCTGAGGCATCCGGAGCCACGAAGAACTCCAGACTTTTGCCACACAGACGCGCCGCCGCAAAAAGCTCGGCGGCGCTTATTCCCCGGCGACCATGTTCAATTTCGGAGACCGCTGATCGAGGAATCTCCAGCGTCGCGGCGAGTTCTTCCTGAGTAAGACCGGCATCACGGCGCGCCTGATGGATTCGATTGCCCAACATACCGGCATCCATGGCTGACCTCCCAAGCGGTACACAAGGCGCAATGATAGCAGAACACATATTCTCTTTGTCGGCATTTCCAACACATTCAGTGTGAATGACTTGGAGAAGCAGCGCAAGAGCGCGATTTTTGTCGCCCTTGTCTACTTCTCGGCCAGGCCCCGGCCGGCATGGAGCACCGCTGCCGGGTGCATCTCGGGCGCCAGCGGCAGCCGCAGCGTGAAGGTGGACCCCACCCCCAGTTCGCTTGCCACCACGATCTCCCCGCCCATCTGCCCCGCCAGCCGCCGCGCAATCGCCAGGCCCAATCCGGCGCCCTGCCGCCGCCGTGTCAGGATATCTTCCACCTGCCGGAACTCGTCAAAGATGTGCGCCATATCTGCTGGCGCAATCCCGATCCCGGTGTCCTTCACGGCAATGTCCATCCACTCGTGAGTGGTGCGGACCGTGACGCTGACCTGACCCTTCTCCGTGAACTTGAACGCGTTGTCCGCCAAGTTCAGCAGAATCTGCAGAATGCGCTCGGCATCGCCCAGCACCAGCGGCAGTCCGGCAGGCGCGCTGATCGCCAGCTGCACCCCGTGCGCGGCGGACCGCGGCGCGACGATGCCGTTCACCTGCGCCAGCACCTGCCCAATATCCACCGGTTCCAGCTGCAGCGCCAGCCGGTCCACCTGCATGCGGGACAAATCGAGCAACTGGGTAATGAGCCGGTCCATACGGCGCGCGCCATCGTGAATCAGACCAACATCCTCGTGCTGGAGCGGGGGCAGTGGGTGTTGCGTGTCGTGCAATAGCAGCTCGGCGTAGCCCAAAATCGACTGGAGCGGCGTCCGCAGCTCGTGGCTCATCATGGTCAGGAACAGGCTCTTGGCGCGGGAGCCAGCTTCGGCGGCCGCCAGCGCCTGCTGCAACGTACGTTCCGCCGCAATGCGCCCGCTGATGTCCTGGCAAATCCCGGCAATGCTGAACACCTCGCCATTGTCGTAGTGCACCGGGAAGAGCACCACCTCGGTATCGACCAGGGAACCATCCTTGCACCGGTGCAGGACCTGAAATCGGGCGGGGCTCTCCACCATCAGGATGCCAGGATCGGTAATCAACTGGTCCGCCTCGTCCGGAAACAGGATGGTGATCGACTGGCCAATCGCTTCTTCCCGGGAGTAGCCATAGAGCCGCTCGGCGGCGGGATTCCAGTACGTGATCCGCCCATCGATCGTGCGGGTGTAGATGGGGCTATCGGCAGCTTCGACAATCGCGGCCATCCGCGCCAGCATCACGCTAATTTGCTTGCGCTCGGTGACGTCGATGATGACGCCGAGCCACGCGACCTGCTGACCGTCATCACTCCACAGCGGTCCATGATAATCCTGGACCCAGATGTAGGAGCCATCCTTGCGGCGGAGGCGATATTCGATAACGCTTTGCCCGGGAGGGGCGGTCACCATCGTGGCCACCTCCCCCAGAATGCGGTCCAGGTCGTGCGGATGAACCTGCGTCTTCCACGCCTCCACGTTGTGGAGCGGGTACGGGTCTTCGCTGGCATACCCAAGCATCTGAAGCAGGCGCGGGCTGTAATAGAGGGCGGCGTGATCGTCATCGGCGCCATGCGAGTACACCCCGGCCGGAAGCTGCTCCACCAGGGTCTGGAACCGCATTTCCGAGACGCGCAAACGCTCCCTGATCTCATGGAGTGTCGTCACGTCCTGCATGAGGAGCGAAACGCCACCGGCGAGCGTATCGATCTGGGCGGAAAACCAGCGAGCGGTAACCGGGCAGAGCGTCTCTATGGCGGGCTGTGACTGCCGCTCCTGGATGGCAGCCTGTATCGTGGGCATCAGCGTGTCCACGTAGCCCTGACCCAGCACGTCCAGGATCGCCTGCCCCACCAGGCTTTCTGGCGGACGGCTGACGAGCCGCCCGGCGCTGGCGTTAGCCCGGGTAATCCGCAGGCCGGCATCCAGCTCGAACATCGCGCCGCCCGCCCGGTTCAGGGCGTCCTGCAGCTGTTCGCTCACCGTATCCAGCTGTTCCCGCGATACCACCTCCTCAGTGCGATCATAGGCTTGCCCGAGATAGTAGAGAGGATTCCCCTCACTATCCCGGATCAGCGAGGTGTGTGACCTGAGCCAGCGCGGGGATCCATCCGGCCGGACGATCCAGGTGTCCATGCTGTAGCTACGGCGTTTGCCCTCAACCAGATCGATATTGGCGATCGCGTTCTCGCGGAGTTGGCTGTCCGAGACGAGCGTGATCGCGCTGGTGTTCACCAGATCAGCAGCATCGCGGCCCAGCAGCTCGCATGACGCGCGGTTCACGCGCAGAATCTGCCCGTCCAGCCCGACCAGGGTCATGCCGTTCGGCGCATCCTCGAACGCAGCGCGAAACAGGTGCTCGCTGTTCTCCAGGTCTCTGGCGACCTGCTTCACCCCGGTAATGTCGCGGACGGTGGCGAACGCGCCAATTACCTCGCCGTGGGCATCGTAGGCCGGGAAGAGGGCCAGCGAAATATCCATCAACCGGCCATCTTTGGTCCGGCGCACCGTCTCCTGCTCGCCGGGAACCTCGCCCCGCCCGACCCGCGCCAGCAGCGCCCAGGCGCCGGCCGTCCGGTCGGGCGGCACGATGGCCACGAGCGATTGCCCCAGCATCTCGGCGGCGCTGAAGCCATACAGGCGCTCGGCGGCCGGGTTCCAGACCGAGATACAGCCATCCAGCGTGACGCCGACAATGGCATCCGGGCAGAACTTGACGAACCCAGCGGCCTGATCACGCATGGCGGCGGCATCTGACTCGGGGGACGGGCGCGGAGGTGTCGGGACGACAAGAGCCAGAGCGTTCGTTTCATAAACTCCGGGATCCTCGTCATCCGCCATCGCGCACTGTTCCCGTCACTCTGATCAGCCAGCGTAAACCCATTATGATCGCGAGCGGTGGCAACCGTAAAGGATGAATTCAGCGAATAATTATCCGCCGTGTCGAAGCCCAACTCCGCCCGTGCCCGCGCCACGCGCCGGGGCAGTTGTGGGGATCAGCGGCGCCATCGGCAGGCGCAACGTGAAGGTGGACCCTGCGCCCAGCTCGCTCACCACGGCAATCTCCCCGCCCATTTGCTGCGCCAGGCGCCGCGCAATCGCCAGCCCCAGCCCGGCGCCCCCATGGCGCCGGCTCAACCGCGTATCCACCTGCCGGAACTCCTCGAAAATCGTCCCTACGTCCTCCGCCGCAATCCCGATTCCCGTATCCGCCACCGCCACGTCCACCCAGCCCTGCCGCTTCCGCGCCGTGATTGTGATCTCCCCGGTTTCCGTGAACTTCACGGCGTTCCCCGCCAGGTTCAGCACGATCTGCCGCACCCGCTCCGCATCCCCCAGCACCCGTGGCAACCGCCCCGGCGCCGCTACGGTCAGCGCCAGTCCCTTTGCCTCCGCCTGCGGGGCGATATCCTGCCGCACCGCTTCCAGCACCCGCAGCAGGTCCACGGCCTCCCGCTTCAGGTCCAGCCGCCCGGCTTCCATGCGCGACAGATCAAGCATCTGGTCAATCAGGTGCACCATCCTGCTCGCGCCCTGGTGGATGTACCCGATATCTTCCAGCTGCTCGGCGCTCAGGTTTCCCGGCCGCCCACCCAGGAGAAAGTCCGAGTACCCCAGCACCGCCTGCAGCGGAGTGCGCAGTTCATGGCTCATCATCGCCAGAAACAGCCCCTTTGCCCGCTCCCCCGCCCGGGCGGCGTCCAGCGCGGCCCGCAGCTCCCGATCCGCCGCGATGCGTTCGCTGATATCCCGGACGATGCCGGAAACCCCGACAATGACGCCATCCGCATCGCGCACCGGGCCCAGAGCAACAGCAACTTCCAGAATGTGGCCATCCCGGTGATGATGCTGCGTTTCAAACTGGATCGAGCCATGCGCATCCAGATTTTCCGCGGTGCCGATGGTCGGGGGATGCATCCCGGGGAACAAATCGAAGATGGTGCGGCCAATCGCCTCCTGCGCGGTGTAGCCGTACAGCCGCTCGGCGCCGCCGTTCCAGCTCGTGATTTCGCCGTCCAGCGTGCGGGAGTAGATCGCGTCGTCGGCGTTCTCCACGATCGAGGCCAACCGCGCCATCATTGTCTCCGCCAGGACACGGGTCGTGATGTCGATCATCACGCCCTGCCAGGCCACGACGTGCCCGGCGTCGTCCACCATCGGCGCGTAGATATCGCTCACCCAGATGTAGTCGCCATGCTCGCAGCGGAGCCGATAGTGCAATTCCACCTTGCCACGGCCACCGATGTGCGCCGCCATCTCATTGATGATCCGGGGGCGATCAACCGGGTGGATGAGCCCCAGCCAATGCGCCACATCCGCGAACGGCAGGCCGTTCGCCATCGAGTACCCAGCCATCTTTTCGAAGTACGGGCTCACGTACAGCATCGTTTCGTCGGCGTCGTTGGCGTGGAGGTACACCGTTGCCGGCAGTTGCTCGATCAACGCCTGAAACCGCATCTCGGCGACGCGCAGTTCATGCTCCAGATCTCGCAGCGTCGTGATGTCTCGCAGGAACAGCGAGGCCCCGGAGGTGGAGGGGTACACCCGCAGGGTGTACCAGGCCTCGTGCGCCGGGTACGAGAGTTCGGCGACAAAGGCCCGCTGCCTGCGCGTTATGGCATCGCTGATGGCGTCCTGCATGGGCGCCTGGAGCGCCGGATCGGCGACCGCCTCCCACCGCTGGCCCTGCAACTGGTCACGGCTGCCGCCCAGCAGCTCCCCCGCTGCCGCGTTGATCTCCACAATGCGCCAGTCGTGATCGAGTTCGATAAAGACCCCGCCGACCCGCTCCTGGAACTCTTGCATCTGCTGGTGCGCCGCGCGCAATTGCTCCTGCGCCACCATTTCCGGGGTCAGGTCATGCGCCTGGCAGATGAAGTACTCCGGCTCGCCCGCTTCGTTACGGGCAATGGACAGGCGGAACATCACCCAGATCTGGTGGCCATCCTTATGGAGCAGCCGGATCTTGCGTCCCCCACCGGCTTCCACGCCGTCCAGGGTCTCCAGCAGCGTGGTGCGGCCATACCGGATATCGCCGGGATACACGATGCGCAGCATGGGGGTGCTCAAGAGTTCGGCCTCGGTGTACCCGAGCAGCGCGCAGCCGGCGCGGTTCACCTGCAGCAAGCAGCCATCCAGGCCAAGCAGGGCCGCCAGGCTCGGCGTGTCATCGAACGCAAGCCGGAACCGGCGTTCGCTGGCGGCGAGTTCCGCCACACCCTGCTGGCTGAATGCGTTGGGCCGGGTCATCGCCAGGAGCCCGACGACGGAGCCAGCGGTGTCCTGAAACGGCACGATCGTGAGCGACACCGCGATCAACCGGCCATCACTGGCGCGGTGAACGGTGTCGTGCGCCTCGATCTCTTCCCCGGCCAGAACCCGGCGAACCAGCGAAGCCCATGCAGACGCGTCACCCGGCGGCGTCAGCATGGCGAGCGGCTGCCCGATGGCCTCGGCGGCGGAATAGCCATAGAGCCGCGCGGCGGCCGCGTTCCACATGGTGATCACCAGGTCTCCGGATTCGCCAGTGCGGGGATCGGAGCCGGCCGGCGCCATGGCGGCCAGACGCGCCCACTCCCCGGCAGCCCCGGCAGGCTGAAGCGTGCGCTCCGGCGCCTGGGACGCAGCCACGACGCTGGCAGGCGACAAGAATCCCGGATCAGGCTCAGGCATGGCGGCTGGTCAGCATCCTCCTCGCGCCATCACGGGGCCACCGGGAGGGTGAGGGTGAAGGTCGAGCCCACCCCCGGCTCACTCGCCACTGTGATCGCGCCCCCCATCTGCGCCGCCAGCCGCTGCGCGATCGCCAGCCCCAGCCCCGCTCCCCCGTGCCGCCGGCTCAGGGTGCTGTCCACCTGCCGGAACTCCTCGAAGATCCGCCCCACTTCCCCCGCCGCAATCCCGATCCCCGTGTCCTCCACCGCCACCGCCACGACCCCGTCCCCTGCCCGCGCCCACAGCCCCACTTCCCCCGCTTCCGTGAACTTCACCGCGTTCCCCGCCAGGTTCAGCACGATCTGCCGCACCCGCTCTGCGTCCCCCAGCGCCGCCGGCAACCGCTCCGGCGCGCTCACCCGCAACGCCAGCCCCCGCGCTTCCGCCTGCGGGGCGATGTCCTGCCGCACCGCTTCCAGCACCTGCCGCAGGTCCACCGCTTCCTGCTTGAGGTCCAGGCGCCCCGCTTCCATGCGCGAGAGGTCCAGCATCTGCTCGATGAGGTGCACCATGCGGCTGGCCCCCTGGTGGATGTAGCCGATATCCTCCAGCTGGTCGGCGCTGAGGGGACCCTGGCGGCCGCTCTGCAGAAAGTCGGCGTACCCGAGCACCGCTTGCAGGGGGGTGCGCAGTTCGTGGCTCATCATGGCCAGAAACAGCCCCTTCGCCCGCTCCCCGGCTTGCGCGGCGTCCAGCGCCGCCCGCACCTCCCGCTCGGCGGCAATCCGGTCGCTGATGTCGCGGGCAATCCCGGATATGCCCAGCAGCCGCCCCTCGGGGTCCCAGACGGGGAACAGGGTCACCGCCACATCAACGACGTCGCCATCCTTGCGGATCGCCTGCGCTTCGAACCGGCGTGGAACCCCTTCCGTGAAGCGCTCCACACTGGTTGAGACGAACACCTTGCCGTCGATGAACAGCGAGGCGACCGGCTGGCCGATGATCTCGGCGGCGGTGTAGCCGTAGAGCCGTTCGGCGGCCGGGTTCCAGTAGATGACCAGACCGTCCACTGTCCGGAAGTAGATGGCGTCCTCAGAGGCCTCCACGATTGCGGCCAGCTGGGCGATGGCCGCGCTGGCCTCCTTGCGCTCGGTGACATCGAGGATGACGCCGAGCCAGGCGATGACGTTGCCGTCGCCATCCAGCATGGCGGAGTAGACATCGTTGATCCACATGTAGGCGCCGTCCGCGCGGCGGAAGCGGTACTCCATGCTGTAGTTGCCGGGCCGTTTGGCCCGGGTCTCTGCCGCGTCCACCACCAGCGCCCGGTCATCGGGATGCACATAGGGCAACCAGGTCCGCAGCCCCTGGAAGGGTCCCTGCCGATCCGCTGAGTGCCCGGTCATCCGCTCGAAGTACGGGCTCAGGTAAAACGTTGTCGATTCCGGGTCGTTGGCGAACATGAACACCGCCGCCGGCAACTGCTCCACCAGCGTCTGGAAGCGCAGTTCGGCCTCCCGCAGTTCGTCCTCCAGCGCGCGCACGGTGGTAATTTCCCGGAAGAAGATGGCCATCCCATCGACCGTGGGGTACGTGCGCATCGAAAGCCGTTTGTCGCCGAGCGCTGCGCCGACCTCGGAGACATGCGAGCGTTGGCCCGTCGCCATCGATGTCCGCAGCGCGTCCATGATTGGCTCCAGCACCTCAGGCTCTACGACATCCTGCAGCAACTGCCCCAGCAGCGCCGCCCGCGGCCGCCCCAGCAACGCTTCCGCCACTGCGTTCGTCTGGATGATGCGCCCGGTGCGCTCCACCTCGATGAAGGCGCTGCCGGTGCGGTCAAGCACCTCCTGCATCAGGGATCGCGCGGCGGTCAGTTGCTCCCGCGTGGCGATGGAATCCGTCAGGTCCTGCGCCTGGACAATGAAGTGCAGCGGCGCGCCGTCGGCATCCACCACCAGAGACGCCAGAAACTGGATCCAGCGCACGCTGCCATCGGGGCGCACGATCCGCATCTCCTGCGCCACGCCGCGTTCGCCTTCCAGCGCGTGGGCGGCGGCCGCGCGATCCAGCCCGACGTCATCCGGGTGGGTAACATCATCCACCAGGAGTTCGCGAAGTTCGTCCTCCGTGCGCCCCATCAGCGCGCAACCGGCGCGATTCACCTGCAGATAGCGCCCCTCCAGGGAAACGATCGCCATGGCGTTCGGCGCGTCGTCGAACGCCGTTCGGAACCGCTCTTCGCTGGCGGCCAGCAGCAGGGCGGCCTGCCGCCGCTGCCCGATATCCTGCGTCGCGCCAGACATGCCGATGATCGCGCCCGTAGCATCACGCACCGGGAAGAGCGTCAGGGAGACCTCGCGCAGCTGGCCATCGCGAGTCTGGCGCACAGTCTCGGTCACCACGATCTCGCCGCCCGTCACCCGCGCGTGCAGATGCGCCAGTTCATCGGCGCGGTCCGGCGGCACGATCAGGCGCAGATCCTGCCCAATCGCTTCCTCAGCTGAATAGCCGTAGAACGCTTCGGCGGCCCGGTTCCAGACATCGATAACGCCATCGAGCGTCAGGTCGATGATCGGCTCCGGCCAGGAATCGACAATGGCGGCAAGGCGCTGGGCATCCCGGGGGGAGGGCGTGGGCGGCTCGGCCATTGGTTGCAACGCGGTCTGGTAGTCCACTACGCGAAGCCCGAATTCTGGTGGGTCGTTGCACGGAGAGACGGCCACCGCGCCTGGCGAAGCCAGACGCCTGCCGTCATCACCCCACAACGGGGGGGCAACATGAAAGCGCCATTATACTGATTGCACACAACTGGGTGGCGGATCAGACCATTTCATTGGATGGGCGCCCGATTTCGGCCGCAGGCGGCGGACCATCACCTGGCCTGGGGATCGGGAGGCGCAAGGTAAACGTCGAGCCAGCGCCAGGCACGCTCTGCACCGTAATACCGCCGCCCATCCGCTCCGCCAGCTGCTGCGAGATGGCCAACCCCAGCCCAGCCCCGCCGTGCCGCTGGCTCTGCACGCCCGCAACCTGCCGGAACTCATCGAAAATGTACGGCAACGCTTCCGGCGGTATGCCAATCCCGGTGTCAATCACCGAAATCTCGACCGAGCCGCCCTGCTGCCTCGCCTGCATCCGCACCGAGCCCACATCCGTGCACTTGACGGCATTGGCCGCCAGGTTCAGCAGGATTTGCCGCACCCAGCCCGGATCGCCCTTCGCCTGCGGCAACCCGGCTGGAATGTCCACCACTAACGCCAGGCCGCGGGCCATGGCCTGCGGCGCCACGTCCTGCCGCACGGTTTCCACGATGTGCTCCAGATCGAGCGGTTCACTCACCAGCTCGGCCCGGCCAGCCTCCAGCCGGGAGTAGTCCAGCAACTGGTCGATCAGGCGGGCCATGCGCAAGGCGCCCTGCTGAATAGCATCCACGTCTTCACGCTGGGCCGGCGCCAGCGGGCCCAGGCGCTCGCTCAACAGGAACTCGGAATAGCCCAGCACCGCTTGCAGTGGGGTACGCAGCTCGTGGCTCATCACTGCCACCAGGCGCCCTTTGGCGCGCTCGCCCGCCGCCGCCGCTTCCAGCGCGGCCTCCAGCGCGCGCTCGGCTTCCAGGCGGGCTGTGGAATCCTGGAGAATGCCGGACACCCCCACCACCGCCCCGGCGGCATCGAACGTGGGAAACCGGGTCACCGCTACCTCCACCGGGGAGCCATCCTTACGCCAGTGCCGCGCCTGGAACCGCTCTGGCGACGGGGGCTCCCCGGGCGGCGCGACCGGGGAGCCCGGCTGGTACGCCGGGTCCTCCAGGATGGTGAACGGCTGCCCGACGATCTCGGCCTCCACATAGCCATAGAGCTGTTCCGCCGCGTGGTTCCAGAACGTGATGATGCCCTGCAAATCACGGGAGTAGATCGGATCATTCGAGGCTTCCACAATCGCCGCCAGCCGCGAAATCGCCTCGCTGGCATCCCGCTGCTGCGTGATATCGATGGTGAAGCCCAGCAGGCCCACCGGCCGGCCGGTCTCGTCCAGCATTGCGGTGGAGGTGTCCTGCAGCCAGCAGTAAGCGCCATCCGCGCGCAGAAACCGGTAGGTCTGCACGAGCGGCTTGCCCCGCTGGGCGGCGCTGCGGAAGCCTTCCAGCGTCCGGTCCCGGTCGTCCGGGTGCACACGCGCGGCCCACTCGGCCAGGCTCCAGTTTCTGGCCCCGTCCGCAAGGCCGCCCATCATCCCTTCCACATAGGAGTTCTGGAAGATCGTGGCGCGGTTCTCGGCGTGCCACACGTAGTAGACCGCCGCGGGCAACTGCTCAACCAGCATTTCGAAGCTCAGGCGGGCGGCCCGCAGGTCGTGCTCCAGCCCTTGCACCACCGCCATGTCCTGAAACAGCAGTGTGAATCCTCCCGCCACCGCGTGCCGAATGGAACACCACCGAGGGCCTGCCGGCGTGGCGACATCCGGCAGATCCACCTCCTGCAGCGGGGAGGCCTGCAGGGCGGGCTGGATGCGCGCCAGGATGCCCGCCGGCACGACGTCAGCGAACAGGCTCCCCAGCAGGGCGCTGCGCGGCGCGCCAAAGACGCCCTCCAGAACAGCGTTGGCGTACGCAATGCGCCCGCTGGCATCCACCTCCACTACGGCCCCGGCCAGATTGGGCAACATGGTGTGCAGAGCCAGGCCGTCCGCCGCTGCGAGTGCACCGGTGGTGCGTTCGGATCCGGTTATCTGCTGTCCCACTCCTGCGAAATAGAGGGGGAGCCCGGCGGCGTCGCGCCGGATCGTCGCGTGGACATACACCCACTGGTAGCGGCCATCTGGCCGCCGCACCCGCAGCACGCGGTGGTAGTTGCGTTGCGGGTCCTCCAGCACCCGCAACGCTTCAGCCTGCTCGATGGCGGCATCGTCCGGGTGGATCAGATCGGCAGCGGTCCACTGCTGGAGTTCCGCCTCCCCGTAGCCCAGCAGTGCGCAATTGGCCTGGTTCGATCGCAGGAAGCGGCCCTCCAGCGACAAGATGACCAGGCACTCGGGCGATTCGTCGAAGGCGCGTTCGAACTCGACCAAAAAGCTCTCCGGCGCCACGGCCGGATCAGGCTGAACCGTCAGCATGGCGCCGGTGAGGGCTCCCGCGGCATCCTGCACGGGGGAGAGGGTCAGCGCCCAGGGAAGCGATTCGCCGTCCCGCGTGCGGCGCTGCGTGCGGTGGCGCTGCATCGGGGCGCCGTGCTGCACCTCGCGCAATAGATCGAGCAACTCCGCGCCGCACCCGGCCGGAACCAGCATGGTGATGGATTGGCCCAACGCGTCCTGCGCGGAATACCCGTAGAATGCCTCGGCCGCCCGGTTCCAGACCTCGATAACGCCAGCAAACGATGTCCCGATAATCGGCTCTGGCCACGATGCCACGATCGCTGCCGATGCCTGCATTGCCCCGGGGACGGGCGACGTGGCTTGCGAGGGGCCAGCCTGCCGGTGATTCACGCTGTGAAACCCGATTCCTGTCTTGCGCACATGGAAGCAGCCTGCCAGGTTGCTGCGCGGCCCCGTATACAGGCCGCACCCCTCACCCATCACATGAATAGAACATGATAGCAAGGAGACCATCGCGTGGTCAGGGGTGTCCTGCTGGGCTCACTGGCGGGGCCAGGGCTCAGGGAAGCTCCATCCCGGCGGGCAAGGAAACCACCGCCCCGGCGCGGTCGGTGGCGGCTGCCGCGAGTGGCAGGCACAGGGTGAAGGTCGAGCCGGAGCCAGGCGCGCTCTGCACCGTAATCTCCCCGTTCATCTGCCGGGCGAGCCGGCGCGCAATCGCCAGCCCCAGGCCGGCGCCACCGTAGCGCCGGCTCAGCTTGCCATCCACCTGCCGGAATTCCTCGAAGATGTGCGGAATCTCGCTGGCGGCGATGCCGATACCGGTATCCGTGACGGCGATCTCCACCCGCCCCTGGCGCTGACGGGCGATCATCTGCACCTCGCCGCTCTCGGTGAACTTGACAGCGTTGCCCGCCAGATTCAGGAGAATCTGGCGCACGCGCTCCGGGTCACCCAGCGCGCGCGGCAGCCGTTGCGGCGCCTGCAACGAGAGCTGCAGGTTCTTGGCCGCCGCCTGCGGCGCGACATCCTGCCGCACCAGCTCCATCACCCGCCGCACGTCCACCGGCTCCTGCTTCAGGTCCAGCCGGCCCGCCTCCATGCGGGACAGGTCCAGCATCTGCTCGATCAGCGCGACCATGCGGTGGGCGCCAAGGTGGATGTAGCCAATATCCTCGAGTTGCGCCGGCGACAGGACCCCCTGACGCCCGCTCAGCAGGAAATCGGCATAGCCCATCACGGCCTGCAACGGCGTGCGCAACTCGTGGCTCATCATCGCCAGGAACAGCCCCTTGGCGCGCGCCCCGGCCTCCGCCGCTTCCAGCGCCGCCCGCAGTTCACGCTCCGCCTCCTTGCGCGCCGTGATGTCCCGCGCGATGCCAGAGATGCCCAGAATCTGCCCGGCCTCATCCCGCACCGGGAATACGGTCGCGGCGACATCCACCAGCGTGCCGTCCTTGCGGCGATCCTGCGTCTCGAAGCGCATCGATTGCCTGTCCGCGAAGTCTGCGACAGTCGCGATCTGGCGCTCGGCGCCCTCGGGAAAGAGGATGGTGGTTGGTTGCCCCAGCACTTCCGCTGCGGTGTAGCCATAGAGCCGCTCGGCCGCCGGGTTCCAGTAGGTGATGTTGCCGTCCAACGTCCGCGTGAAAATGACGTCATCCGACGCTTCCACAATGGCGGCTAGTTGCGCGATGACTTCGCTGGCGGCCTTGCGTTCGGTGACATCGATGATCACGCCGAGCCACGCGACGGTCTCTCCATCGTCCGCGCTCAGCGACGCGTAATAGTCGTTGACCCAGATGTATGACCCATCCGCGCGGCGCAGCCGGTATTCCAGCATGTACTGGCCGGTCCGGCCTTCCCGCTCGCGCGCGCTGCGGGTCACCCGCGGGCGGTCATCCGGGTGGATGAAGGTCAGCCACGACGAAAAACTGTGGAACAGTTCGTCGTCTTCATTCGTGTAGCCGGTCAGTTGCTTGAAATAGGGATTCAGGTAAAACGTCGACTGATCAACGTCATCGGCGAACATGAACACAGCGGCCGGCAACTGGTCCACCAGCGTCTGGAAGCGCAGCTCGGCAACGCGCAGTTCCTGCTGCAGATGGCGCATCACGGTGATATCGCGCAGGAGAATCGCGACCCCGTCCTCGGTCGGATACGCGTGCAGCGAGAGCCACAGGTTGCTCCTGCCGCACAGGAACTCGGCAATCTGCACCGGTTGGCGGGTGGTCATGGTCGTTTCCAGCGCCCCGGCGATAGGCGCCAGCGCTGCGGCAGAGACGACGTCCTGCAGCGTGCTCCCCAGCAGCTCGCTCCGGTGGAGGCCCAGCAGCGCTTCACCTTCCGCATTCACGCGGACGATGCGCCAGTCCGCATCCAGTTCCAGAAACGCGCTGCCTACCCGCTCCAGCACGTCCTGCACGGTGCGACGCGCCGCCGCCAGCTTCTCGCGCGCCGCGATGCGCTCCGTTTCATCCTGCAGCTGCGCCATGAAATAGTCCGGCTGGCCGTCTTCATCCCGCACCAGCGACACCTGCATGCGGACCCAGCAGGAGCGGCCATCGGGCCGCTGCACGCGCAGCTCGTGGCTGTACCCGTGGCCATCCTGCAGCAGCGCCCGGTCCGCCGCGACACTGTCCCGCTCGGCGTCGTCGGGGTGCACGATGTCGTCGATGCGGGTGTTCTGCAAATCGGTCTGACTGCGACCCAGCAGCGCGCAGGCGGCGCGGTTGACCTGCAGGAAGCGGCCATCCAGCCCCACCAGCGCCATCCCGTTCGCCGCGTCGCCGAACGCCGCCCGGAACCGGCGCTGGCTGGCCGCCAGCGCGGCGGCGTCCCGGCGGTGCTCCGTGATATCGCGCGCCACCGCGCCAGACCCGACGATCTGCCCGGCGGCATCGCGCACGGGGAAGATGGTGAGCGAGATATCCAGCAGACGGCCATCGGCGGCCCGGCGCACCGTTTCGTACGCCTGAACCATGTGCCCCTCGCTCACCAGCCGCAGCCGGCGGGCCAACTCATCCATCTGCCCGGGCGGCACGATGAGGGCGATGGATTGCCCGACCGCTTCCCGCGCGGAGTAGCCGTACAGTCGCTCTGCCGCCGGGTTCCAGAAGGTGATGGTCCCTTCTGGCGACTTGCCGATGATCGGATCCGGGCAGGAGAGGAAGAGCGCTTCGAGCATGCCCGGCGGCGACGCGGGCGCCTCGGCGCCGGCGGGTCCGGCAACCGCACGCGGTGGGGTATGCGGGATTGGCGGCGTGAGTGCAAGATGCTGGATAGGCACTGTCGGAAACCTGCTCTGATGACGATCCGGCCGCGGGTCGCTGACACGGATAACCAGCAAAGCGCCCTCAGCACGCTTATCGCCTATGGTACTAAAAGACGCACAAAATAGTTGCTCTTCCGTGGCGCACAGCACACTTGGGCTCCCGCGAGCAGATCAGGCAGGGGCGACGGGCACGCGCAAGGTGAACGTAGATCCGACGCCCGGCGTGCTCTCCACCCCAAGATCGCCGCCCATCTGCTCCGCCAGCCGCCGCGAAATGGCCAGCCCCAGGCCGAATCCGTTTTGCCGGCGGCCCAGCGCGCTATCGACCTGCCGGAATTCTTCGAAGATGGTGGAGAGGTATTGCGGAGCAATGCCGATCCCGGTGTCCGCCACCAGCACCTCCAGCCAGCCATCGGCGCTCTGCCGCGCTTCGATGCTGACCTCGCCCGACTCCGTGAACTTGACGGCGTTGCCGGCCAGATTGAGCACGATCTGCCTGATCCGGGTGGGATCGCCGAGCGCATCGGGGAGCAGCGCGGGGGCCAGCACGCGCAGATCCAGCCCGCGCGCCAGCGCCTGCGGCGTGATGTCCTGCCGCACCGCCTCCAGCACCCGCTGCAGATTTACCGGCTCCCGGCGGAGCGCCAGTTGGCCCACTTCCATTCGCGAGAGATCCAGCACCTGCTCGATCAGCGCCGCCATCCGGCGCGCGCCCTGAAAGATGGAGTGGACATCCTCATGCTGGTCCTCCGAAAGCTCGCCATCCCGTCCGCTGAGGAGGAACTCGGCGTACCCCAGCACCGCCTGCAAGGGGGTGCGGAGTTCGTGGCTCAGCATGCGCAAGAACTCCGCCTTGGTCTGCGCGCCCGCCTCCGCCGCATCCAGCGCCTCGCGCAGTTCCCGCTGCGCCGCCAGCCCGGGCGAGATATCGCGCACTGCGCCGGTGATGCCAGTCATCACCCCGGCGGCGTCCAGAATCGGGGAGAGGGTGATGGCGATATCGATGACGGCGCCATCCTTACGCCGCGCCTGCGTGTCATAGCGCCCCACCACCTCTTCGGGCGTCACCGTGTCGGCCTCGGTGGTGATCGCGTCGTGCGGCGAAAGCAGGTCGTAGACGTTGCGGCCCACCGCCTCACCGGAGGAGTACCCGAAGAGCTGCTCGGCCGCCGGGTTCCAGGCGCTGACGATGCCATCCAGATTCCGCACATAGACCGCGTCGCCGAACGTCTCCACGGCAGAAGCCACCTGCGTGGTGGCCTCAGGCGCCGTCTTGTTCGCGGACACATCCAGCAGAATGCCCAGATAGGCGCTCAACTGCCCATCGGCGTGAAAGAGGGGGGTGTAGATATCGTGCACCCAGATGTAGACGCCATCCGCCCGGCGAAAGCGGTACTCGAGGTGATACTGGCCGGGGACGCCTTCCCACAGGTCGGAATCATCCTCGACCAGGCTGCGGTCATCCGGATGCACCAGCGTCATCCAGCCGGCGTAGTCGAGCGAGAGTCCGTCAACCTCCTGCGTGTAGCCGGTCAGCGCCGTGAAAGCCGGGCTGAGGTACACCGCCGGGGCATCCGGATCCAGCGTGTGCAGATAGACCGCCGCCGGGAGCTTGGTCACCAGCGCGTGAAAGCGCTGCTCCGCCCGGTGCAGATCGCTGGCGGCAATGCGCAGGCGGCCTCCGGGCACATGCAGATCATCGTCCGACAGGCCGAGCACATCCTGCAGCTGGGCGCCCCCCCCCGCCGCCCGGGCCACGGCGTCGGCCCACTGCAGCGGCTCGGGCTCCGGGGCACGCTCCTGCATGACCAGCGCCGCCCCCACGATCTCCCCGGCCCTCCCCCACAGCGGGAAGGCGGTCAGCGTCACTGGCGTCACCTGGGCATCGTGCGCCCGCAGGCTGGTTTCGCAGGCGGTGCTGGTCTCCCCACGCAGCGCGGCCTCGACCAACCGGGTCAGCTCAGGCTCCTGCCCGGGCGGCGCGAGGTCTCCGCACGGCGCGCCAACAACGGCCGCCGCCGGGCGCCCGAACAGGCGCGCGGCGGCGGCATTCCAGACACTGATTGCTCCATCCAGCGTCACAAGGGCAGTGGGACTCGGCGAAGACGCAACAAACGCGTCCGCGAGCCCCTGCAACGCCGGTCCGGACATGGCAAGGTGGGTGGAGATCGGCATCATCACTCGCTGATGATCTGGCGGAGCCGAATTTCCGACATGATACATCGCTTTTGCCGAAAAGCGGCTGCGCGCTAATCCACCAGCGCGGCGTAATCCTCGGAATAATGATGGGCGTAGGCATCGACGCAATCATCGACCAACTGCGCCTCGTCGAAATCGGGGGAGAAGCGAGTGATGGCGAAGATGTCCAGCGGCACATCGGACTCGCCGGTGAGGATCACCTGCGCCAACGCCTCGCCCACGCCCGGCGAAATGGAGAGCCCGCCCACAATGCAGCCGGTGGCGGTGTAGAACCCCTCGACGCCGGGGACGCCGCCCAGAAT
>JASGGF010000057.1:0-17952 GCA_047605145.1 Thermomicrobiales bacterium
CCTGACCGACCGGCAGCCTATTGGGTTCGATTTGCCCGTGCCGGATGGCGTGCGCCACATCGGGCGCACCGACCCGATGGTGGAGGCGCTGGGCGACTACCTGACCGGCGCCGCGCTCGATCCGGTGCTGGCGGCGCCGGTGGCGCGCTGCGCCGTGATGCGCACCGCTGCCGTCGAGTCGCGGACAACGCTACTGCTGCTGCGCATCCGCATGCATATCGACACCACGCGGGACGGCACGCGGGAGACGCTGCTGGCGGAAGAGGTGGTGCTGGCCGCCTACGTGGGGCGTGGCGATGCCGTGCGCTGGCTGGATGAGGCCAGCGCGGAAGCCTTGTTGGGAGCCGTGCCGGCGCGGAACGTGCCGCGCGAGCAGGCGATGCAGTGGCTAGGCGACGCGCTGGCCGATCTCGACTTCCGCTGGCAGGCGCTGGGCGTGTTGGCCGGCGAGCGGGCAAACGCGGTGCTGGACGCCCACCGCCGGGTGCGCGACGCCGCCAACTGGCGCGGCACGTTTCAGGTGCGGCCCGTCCTGCCGCCGGACGTGCTGGGGGTGTACGTGTTCATGCCGCAAGGGGTCTAGGAGCCGTTTTTCTCCGGGGGTACGCGTCTTTTCGCAATCTGAAACAGGCAGAATCCGGGAGCAGCAATGACGCCGCGCGGAACCACCTTCAGCACCATTCGATCCGAGGGCGGGTTGCTCACCCCAGAGCTGCTGGCGCGGCTGGCGTCCGGCAAGGACCTGCCGGGGCTGGACGCGGAGAGCTATGGGCTGGCGCGTAACGAGCGGCTGAACGAGGTGATCTCCAGCGCGTGGACAAGCGCGGAAAGCTACTGGAAGGCGTGGCAAAACGCGCAGAATCGCCCCGGCGGCGCGGGGGTCAGCCAGATGCGCAACCAGTGGTTGCTCCCGCTGTTCGCCGAGCTGGGCTACGGCGACCTCGTCTTCCGCGCGGCGGCGGAGGAGGTGGACGGCCGCCGCTTCGTGATCTCCCACCGCGCCGGCGAGGACGCCAACGCGGCGCCGGTGCACACCGTAGCCCCGCTCCCGCTCGCCGCCGATGACGAGCGCCGCTCCGCGCTGGATATCGCCGGGCAGACTGAAGCGGGGCCGCAGCGGCGCTCGCCATACACCCTGCTGCAGGAGTACCTGAATCGCACCTCCCACCTGTGGGGCATCGTCTCCGATGGCCGCACTCTGCGCCTACTGCGCGACAACGCCAGCCTCTCCCGCGCGGCCTACATCGAGGTCGATCTGGAGACAATGTTCCGCGAGCGCGTCTACGCCGATTTCGTGCTGCTCTACCGCCTGCTGCACCGTAGCCGCCTGCCGCAGCCGGGGCAGGAGGGGCCAGCCTGCTGGCTGGAGGTGTGGCGCAAGGAGGGGGAGGCCGCCGGCGCTCGTGCGCTGGACGACCTGCGTGGGGGCGTGGAGACCGCCATCCACGCGCTGGGGCAGGGGCTGCTCGATCATCCCGCGAATGTGGCGCTGCGGGCGCGGCTGCGCAGCGGCGACCTAAGCGTGACCGCCTACTACCGGCAACTGCTGCGGCTGGTTTACCGCTTCCTGTTCCTGCTGGCGGCGGAGGAGCGCGATCTGCTCTTTCCAGCGGGCGCCAATGAGCCGCAGCGCGACATCTACCGGAAGTACTACGGCGTGGGGCGGCTGCGCGAGCTGGCCCTGCGGCGCAGCGCCGACCGCCACGATGACCTGTGGCAGGGGGTGCAGATCCTGTTCCGGGCGCTACGCGAGCCGGAGACCGCCGCCACGCTAGGGCTGGCCCCGCTGGGCAGCCTGTTCAACACCACAGAGACCCCCGATATCGACGGGCGGGGTGAAGTGGCCCCGGTGCGCCTGAGCAACGGCGCGTTGCTGGCGGCGCTGCGCGGCCTCGGCTGGGTGGAGGCGCCCGGCGCGCCGCTGCGCCGCATCAACTTCCGCGACATGGACGTGGAGGAGCTGGGCAGTGTCTACGAAGGCCTGCTGGAGCAGCAGCCCCTGCTGCGCACCGCCGGCGGCCACCCCAGCTTCACCCTTGGGGCCAGCGGCGAGCGCAAGAGCAGTGGCTCCTACTACACCAACCCCGGCCTCGTGCAGGAGCTAATCCGCTCCGCGCTGGACCCCGCCATCGCGGCAGCGCGGGCAGAGGGCGGCACGCGCGAGGAGCAGGCTGCCCGCCTGCTGGCCCTGACGGTCTGCGACCCCGCCTGCGGCAGTGGCCACTTCCTGCTGGCGGCAGCGCGGCGCATCGGGCGGGCGGTGGCGGAGGTGCGGGCGGAGCCGGACGAACCCTCGCCGGCCAGCGAGCGCGCCGCCATCCGCGCAGCCATCGGCGCCTGCGTGTACGGCGTGGACCTCAACCCGCTGGCGGTGGACCTGTGCAAGGTGGCGCTGTGGCTGGAGGGGCAGGACGCCGGCAAGCCGCTGCAGTTCCTCGGCGGGCACATTCGCCACGGCAACGCCCTGATCGGAGCGACAGCAGCCGTGATGGCGGACGGCGTGCCGGACGCCGCCTTCGACCCGGTGACCGGGGACAGCAAGGCCTACGCCAGCACGGTCAAGAAGCGGAACCGGGGCGAGCGGAAGCACGAGGCGCAGCTATCGCTGGAGGTGGCAGGGTGGCAGGTGAGCGTGGTCACCGACCCCGAACGGCTGGCCCGCCACTTCGCGGCGGAGCGCGCGGCGGACGACCTGCGCGCGGTGCAAGCGCAAACGGCGGCGTTCCGCGAGCGGCAGCGCAGCGTGGCCTTTCAGCGGCGCAAGCTGGCGGCTGACCTGTGGACCGCCGCCTTCTTCTGGCCGCTGCACCCCGGCGCGGCGAACCCGCCCACCGACGCCGTCTGGCGGCGGCTGGCGGCGGACCCGAAACTGACCGACTTTCTCGACAGCCGCACGCGCGAGGCGCTGCGCGGCAGCCCCGATAGCGCCACCGTGCTGGAGGGGCGAGAGCTGGCGCGGCAGCACCACTTCTTCCACTGGGAACTGGAGTTCGAGGAGGTCTTCGCGCGGGATGACCCCGGCTTCGACGTGGTGCTGGGCAACCCGCCGTGGGAGCGGATCAAGCTGCAGGAGCAGGAGTTCTTCGCCCAGCGCGACCCGGAAATTGCCGGCGCCCCGAACGCCGCCGAGCGCAAGCGCCGCATCGAGAAGCTGAAAGGGGAGAACCCCGCGCTCTATGCCGAGTTCGAGGCCGCCAAGCGCGGCGCCGAGGGTGAGAGCACGTTTCTGCGTGGCAGCGGGCGGTTCCCGTTGACCGGACGCGGCGACATCAACACCTACTCGGTCTTCTCCGAGACGAACACGGCGCAACTGCGGCAGACGGGCCGGGCCGGGATGCTAGTCCCCACTGGGATCGCCACGGACGACACGAACAAGGCTTTCTTTCGGTACCTTGTGGATGGTCGTCGACTTCAGTCGGTTTTTGGATTTGAGAATGAGGAGTTCCTTTTTCCGGCAGTTCATCACTTTACAAAGTTCTGCCTGCTGACAGTGAGTGGAACATCGCTGATGCATGACGAATTCGAAGCGATGTTCTTCGGCAGGAGGGTAGAGCATCTCGACGATTCGCAGCGCGTATTCCGCCTTTCCAGAGAGGATGTGATGCTTCTTAATCCGAATACTCATACTGCCCCGATCTTTCGCTCATCCCGAGACGCGGAGATTACAAAGAAGCTGTATATGGCCGTGCCAGTTCTACTACTTGAGAGTTCTCCAGAGGTAAACCCGTGGGGCGTTACGTTCGGACGCATGTTTGATATGTCGAACGATTCACACCTCTTTCGCACGCGCATGCAATTAGAAGGTAGCGGGCAGCACCTCGGTGAAGATGGGCGGTTTCATGGTCCAGATGATCTGTGGGAGCGGCTCTACGAAGCCAAAATGTTCCACCAGTACGACCATCGCTTCGGTACCTACGACGGTCAAACCCAAGCACAGGCCAACCAAGGCAAGCTCCCCGAATTAACTACAAAGGAGCATGCCACCTCAGACTTGCTCTCCATGCCACGATATTGGATTCGGCAAACCGAACTACGCGACAGTCTGTCAAACAGGATTCCGCGCAACTGGTTGCTCGGTTACCGCAATACGACAAATTCCACTAATGCGCGGACCGCAATCTTTTCGTTCTTGCCACTGGCGGCGACCGGTCACAAGATTTTGCTCGTCTTCTCGGAGCAACCGCCGGAGTTGATTGCCATCCTCTTGGCTAATCTGAACTCAATCGTTTTCGATTTCGCCGCGAGACAGAAGGTGGGTGGTACAGATTTTAGCTATTTCATTCTGAAGCAGCTGCCGGTGCTGACACCCTCGACTTACGGAAATGTTCTGAACGAATTCATAGTTTCAAGAGTTTTGGAGTTGTCCTATACGGCGGTTGATTTGAGATCCCTTGCAAGTGACTTGGGTTACGAAGGGACCCCCTTCGAATGGGACGAGAACCGAAGGCAACTGTTTAGAGCAGAACTCGACGGCATCTACGCCCATCTTTACAAGCTTTCTCGCGAAGATTTTACCTATATCCTTGACCAATTCCCAATAGTGAAGCGCCGGGACGGAGCCGCCTACGGCGAATACCGCACCGCCCGCCTCTGCCTTGAGGCGTATGACTACTTCGCGTGGGACGCCATCGAGCGCCTGCGGACGGCGGTGACAAAGGCGGAGATCGCGCTCTCCGCGCTGGTCGTGCAGCGCCTCGGCAACGATCTGAGCCGCGTGCCAGAGGGGGTGCAGGCTGGGCAGGAGGCGGAGCGCGTCAAGCAGGGCAAGGCTCCCCGCGCAGCCACCCTCAGCGACTTCCTCGGCGCCGGATACCTCAGCCTGCTGCCCAAGGTCATCAAGCCGAACCGCGAGGCCCATTTCGCCGATCTCTTCGAGTCCAACCGGCAGGTGGACGATCATTTCGGCGACCTGATCGGGCTGCGCAACGCGCTGGCGCACAGCAAGGAGCAGTTCCTGCCGGACGCCGTGCGCACGAACGGCGAGCGTGAGCTGCGCTGGTTCGCGGAGCACCTGGGGTGGCCGCTGGACATCGTCGCGCCACCGCAGATCTGAGCTGTCTCCCACGCAACAGTCAGCGTTCATCGGCGTCAGGCACAGGCAGGGGAAGCGCGATGGCTGAAGTTCCACCGTTTGGAGAAAACCTGGAGGTCTTTTCGCCTGACGGCCAGCCTCTGTTCCTCGATCGGCGCAAGGTCGCGCTCACGTATCACGCCTGGCAGCAGCGCGGCGAATTCCCGGAAGCGGAAGCGTATGGTCCGTTTTGCCGCATGCTCGAAACCTGCATCACCCGGCCGGTCTACTGGACGATGAACGGCCCCGAATTCCTGGGGGTGCTGGTCATGGTGCAGGCGCTGGCCCTGCACTATCGCGACACTCCCGAGGACTTCCAGCGCCTCAGCGCCCTGTACGACGCGTTCGTGGCGACGGCTCCCGAAGCCCTGCGCCTCGCGGTCGTGGACGACATCGCCATGGAGCTGCCGGCCGGCATCACGTTGTATCCACTCTGGGCGATGTTCTACCGGGAACAAAGCGTGGAGATCGTGAAGTTCATCGTGCGCTCCATCGCCCGGCTGGAAACGCCACATCCGTGGTCCGCGAACAATCTCTCCGGCGTCATGAGCCTCACGACAAAGGCCAGCGAATTCCGGCAAGATGGGCTGGTGCAGTGGTCCATGGTCATTGCCGCGCTCCTGGAGTTCGGCGACGAACGCATGACTGGCTACCTGACGAGATGTGGATTTGGCGATAGCCCCGCCGACAAGCACGTTCTGGCGCATTACCACTCCCAGACCATTTTTGCGGCGGCGGTCGAGTATTTCCTGCAGTGGCTGGAAGGAACGGGAGAAGAGGACTTCGGTCACCCCGCCGGCGCCCTGGCCAGAATCGCCGCGATGGATCAGCACGCGCCGGGCGTCTGGGCCGTCCACTGGCGCTTCCCAGCGCCGCCGGCCCTGGAGGCGGCGAATCCGGAAACCGAACGGCCCGCCGCCGTCCATCTCCACTGGGATAAGCAGACCTTTGCGCGCATCATCGAGCCGCGGCTGCGTCTGGCATTCGCTCGTGAATCCAACGACTACGTTATGCCCCTCGTCCTCGAGGCCTGGCGCCTCCCGCCCGGCAATGCCGATCCTCAGCAGCAGGAGCGGCTAGCCGTGGAGGCTTGGGAGTGGGCCGCCGAGCGCCTGCGGCGAGGCTTTGCCGGCGAACGGCCGGAGATCGAGAACCACCTGGATCATGAGGCGGTGTCGCGCATCCGCCAGACCTTCACTGGACGGTCCCCGCGTGATGGGCTGAGGCACGCGCTGCGAGACCTGGAAGAACCCTGTCATCGAGATACGTATGACGACGAAATGCCAGCACTTCTGGAGGGTCCGTTTCGCGAACAATGGCGAGTCTTGCAGACCGCCTTCGGACCAGATCCCTGCTCGGCGCTCGGCGAAATGGATCGCCTGGCTGAAGAAGAGGAGTTACGGTCCGCGTCGCAGACCCTGTCAGACCGGGAGTTCGGGGAGCGCTTCTCCCGGCTCGTCGAGACGGCAGCCGATCTTCACGCTGCCCGCCACGTCGAAATCGCCCTGCTGAACCGCCGTTTCGCCCGGCCAGTCGATCAGGCCATGGTGCAGCGAATGCTGGACGGGGTAGACGCGCTCGAACGCGCGCAACAGCCGTTGCAGGGCGTGAGGTGCAGCGACATCTGTGTGCCGCTTCAGGTACAGGCGTTGTTCGCATGCAACGTTCTCGCGGAACTGTGGCGCGTTGAAGTGGCTGCATTCGCCGCCGGCCTGCAGGGTGACGCCGCTCGGAACAAGGAACTTTCAACGCGGGCGCGGACGCTCAACGCCGCTGCGACGGGCGCCTGGGCCGACCTGCGCTCGCTGCTCGCTACAAATCAGGCCCAACAGCGGGATGTGGTCGCTCGGTCGGCCATCACGCGTCGGGCCTGTCAGGTGATTGCGGGGCATGATTGGAACTCGCCCTCGTCCTGCTTTCCCAGACACCGGGCAGCGGACTCTCCCGCACGTTCTGCGGCTTGTGAGCTTCGTTCGTCCCGGGAGAGAGAGCAGAAGATACTTCGATGGGGCACCGTTTGTGGTTGACGATTCCGCTGAAGGGCCTACACCAATGTGTAACTGTTTCGTCGGGAACATCGGGACTCTGCTTTTTCAAATAGCGTTGATCCACTCCCTCGTCATCATGAGCCTTGGATCCTGGATTGAGCCAACATCTGCCCAGGACTCATCGACCCCAGTGGCCGGCTTCCGGTCCCAGGATCAAGCCAGTGCCTTCGCAGGAGATCTTTCCAGCATCTACTCAGAGATTGACGCGTTCTGGAGTGCGACATTCCGCGCTACCGATCAGGTCTACGCGTCTCCCGGCCTTGCCTCGACGAATGACCCCGTCCCTGCGGCATGTGCGAACGGTCGGGACGCGTTCTACTGCCAGATCAACTCCACCATGTATCTCGACCCACGATTCGTCGCCATGATCTATTCGACGTATGGAGATTTTGCGCCGATTGTGGTCCTGGCTCATGAGTGGGGACATCACCTGCAGCAACTGACAAACGTCCCGAACGTCGATAGCTCTGCCGAACTTCAGGCAGATTGCCTTGCCGGCGTCTTCGCTCGTGAAGCGGCACAGCGAGGATTGCTCGACCCAGGGGATATCACCGAAGCGGTCACCATCTCCGGCGAATACGGGGACAACCCACTATGGCCGCAGGACATCCCTGGCGCTCATGGGATCAACGACGAACGCATCACCTCGTTCATGACCGGCTACATCACTGGTCTCAGCGGCTGCAATCTCCCCGGTTTCGGCGACTCCGTTGCGCCGCCGCCGCCAAGCGTGGCGGAGGGTCCTGACTCGACGGGGACGTTACTTCCTCCGGTCGGTGACCTCGAGTCCTTTCTGCCCTCCGCGTTGCCGCTCTCCCACAGTGGATGTTTTCGGATCGAGGATACCGTTCCCATCGGGTTCGAGGATCTGGTGTCACGTCTGGATGGGACCGACGAAGCCCGCGCCCTCCTCACCTCATGGGGTTGGCAGGCAAGCGCGAACCGGACCTATGCCTGCGATACCCCGCCGGACGGCGACGCTGGCTGGGTGGAAATCTCCCTGCATGCGTTCGGCAGTTCTCAGGCAGCTCAGGAGGCCGTCGACTACTTCGCTGCAGTCCGAGCACGAGGGACGCGGCTGATTGAGGCGGATCCTCCAGCTATCGGTGACCATGCGGTCGTGCTCACAGGGCCGGCGTCGAATGGGAAAGAGTTCACGCTCTATGCAAGCAGCGGCGCTGTCCTGGTGCGAATTACGGCGGTCTCCCCCAGTGGCATCCCGTTCATGAACGTCATGACCATCGCTCGGTCACTCCTGGCCTCACTTCCCCCTGCCATTCTTGCGCCACCGGCGCCCACAGCCGCGCCGGCGCCAACGGCAGTCGTTGCTCCTCCAGCGCCCACCCAATCTCCGCAGGCGGCTCCATCCCCCGGAGCCATCTCACGGTTGCTGCCAGTCACACTTCCCCTTTCCAATGCGTCGTGCTTTGAGGCGACCGACATCCTGATCTACGACTTTCCGGCGCTGGTCGAGCGGTTCCCAGGCGTCCCGGATGCGGTCGAGAAACTCCAGGCATTGGGCTGGCAGGAAGGGGCAACCCAGGAGTACGTCTGTCGCAATCCCGCCCCAGGCCAGATTTCAGGGATGTACATCAGCGTTCACCGCTTTCCGGATGTCTCGAAGGCATCTGCGGCAGCCGTGTTCTTTGCCAGTTCTCGCGCCCTGGACACTCAGTTGCAGCCGGCTGACGCCGCGGCCCTCGGGGACAGCTCGATCGCGATCGCTGGACCGTCAGATGAGGGCGAGGAATACACTTTGTATGTGACCGCCGGACCGTATCTCCTGCGCGTGACCGGCGTTGGGTCAGAGACTGACCCACGGGCAGACGTGGAGCGCGTGATGTTGCGGATGCTGGCAGATGTGCTGCTGGAACTGCCGCCGAGCGCAACCGTGTCAGCGCCCTCTGTTCCCACGAGCACTCCTCTCCCGACGGCGACGCCTCTGCCGACATCGACCGCAGTGCCCACGGCAACCGCGTATCCCACAGCCACGCCGGTCCCCACCGCGACCTGGGCGCCAACTCCGCTGCCCACGGCGACACCCGTGCCGGCCGCGGTCCCGACCATTGCGCCTACACCGACTCCGAGGGTGATCACGATGGTGACGCCAACGTTCACGGTGCCTACACCGACTCCATTGCCGGCCAGTGGGAGTGCCGCGGCATCGTCATTCCGGGTGAACGAAGCGTTGCGAGCCTACGGCGAGCGCGTGAAGGAACGGATCGCACGCGAAGAAGATGGAACGGCCAACATGGTGGACCTGGAGGCCTCGAAGAGCGATCCTCTGTATGTCCTGGGGCTGATTGGGGTGCTTGGCGGCAGCACTGGGCCGGATATCTATTCCGGCCCCTCACCCGATGAGGTGGATCGACTGGTCCAGGAGCAGTTGGACGTTATCGCTGAGCCTGGAGCCACCTTCTATGATCCTACGGGAATTTACCGAGACGTGTTCGCCCGGCTGGTGGCCACGGATATGAGTGCGCTCAGCTTGGAAGACCAAATTGCAATTTCCAACGCCGCTCTTTACACGGTGGAGATAGGCATGGACCGCAGAACTCTAGCGTCCTTTGTGCAGTGGATTGATTACAAAGGACAGGTCTATACCGATGCCTTAGCGTCAGATGAGACGGACAAGACGTACCCGGAGTACCTCGATGAGATTGGCGCAGGGTCTGGGTTGGACTGAACTCATCAGGTCATGCGGTGGAGATGCTGAATGGGAGAGTTCTTCAGGCTGCAAGCGGTAAACAGGCAATTTGCCGCAAGCTGCAGCTAAAGCTGGATCGCCGTTTCCTATGTAGAGGCGCCGCGCGTCAACGGATCGAACCTGGTAGTAATGCCCGCTGCGTGGGAGGTGCTGGCAGATGCATACGGTCGGAGATACGGAAAAACGTTGACCGCGGCAGTTGCTCGCATGAACGCGCTGATGCGCGGCGAGGGAGTCGAGGCCGCGAAAAGGGAAAAAACCAGCGCCTCACACTGTGTCTGGCGTCTCTCGTCTAGGCAGAGGGCACGCGCCGCGCGAAGATCGGCGAACTCATTTAGACGCGCACGGTGAACGCGTTTGCCGTCGTGGTGAAGTCTGCGCTCAGCAATGTCCCTGATCAAGAGATTCACCTGCGAAGCGGCGAGGAAATCCGCTGCACTATGGGTGATTCGATGCGCTGGTTTAGGTGTCTGCCTCGGTCAATCACTCGCCACTGAGCTTGATTGCCGCTCTACAATGAACTTTATCGCAGACCCGGTAACATCCAATGCGAAGCTGGCAAGAGCATTCAAGGTCTCAGGCTCGCTTGATCCGCCTCCGTGGGCGACGTTCGGACGATTGCGCACTGCTGGGACGGCCAACATGAGCGCCCGCAATGATTCGAAGTGCGAGCGAAGATATGGCGGGACGATTTGCGCGGTGATCTTCGGGATGAGTTGAGCAGCCATTTCTCCGTCCGCCACGGCAACGCCGCTGCGCTCCAACGCGATTTTCATGGTGCTTTCGAAAGCCTTCTGGGCGTCAATTATCGCGTCATCAAATTCGCTCTTGCCGAAATGGTCGTACGCAGAGATGTATTCGGCTAAGGCACGGTCGTAGCCCTCTCGCTGCAACAGCCTGATGGCCGGCGCCGTTATGGTCTCGTGCAGGTGCTGAGAGTCAATCCTGAACAGTCGGCCGTTTTCGTAGCGGTAACCCATACGACTCTCCCCAAGCCGGAGATTCAGAGTGTGTACCGCGTCGGCTGGGCTAACGAGGATGCCAAACTGCTGGTAATCGCGGGGATCAATCCCGAGTGCGATGATTGCTGCGAATGGCAATGCAATTGCGTATAAGCGCTCCGGTGTTGAGAGCCGAGTGCTCCTGAGGTGAGATTCATAGCGCTCGCGGTAGCTTCTGCCAGTGCCCCAAAAATTACCAGTTCTGAATCGGACTTGCTCATTGATATGACGCCAGAATGAAGACGGTCCGCTTTTATCCATTCCCAAATATACGACGCCATGACGCTGCTCAACGCCAACTGCTCGGTCTAGCAGCAGGACGATTTGGGTAACTAGTGCTTCAGGAAAGTCGTCATAACGCAGGAGTGCTGGCTGTCCGTCTCGCTGATGTTCACTCTCACCTTGAAGATACGAAGCGTAAGCATCCAGTTCGGAATCTGTCGCCATCTGCCCCCTCCCCTTTCGGAATTAACGCGCCTCTGGGTCTTGGGCACTCGGCGCTGGAAACACCACCATGTTCGCGATCCTACCCCTTCACAAAATCGTGGACGTCGATCAACTGAGCCGAGTCGCGGTCTTGCAGCTGTCGGTCGGGTAGGTGAAAGGTCCAAACGCGTTCTTTGACTTTTCGCGGATCGCGGACGTTCCCATCTGCATATTTGACCCTAATCTCGACAGGTGAACGCGGTCCTTGGTACGGAACTGCGTCCTTTGGCATCTGAAAGTAGAACGCCTCTGTATCTCCCCCAGCGTTTAGGAATTGCCGAATTGGCCAGTTCATCTCCAATCGTTGGGACCGATACGTAATCTCCATTTCGAGGTCTCTGGCGTCATACCTCCCAACGTTTTGCAGTCTGCCAGCGGACATAAAATGGGAGGCATCCCACCCTTCGCCGTCTATCCAAACGAACGCGCCGTTCGGAATGACGTGCGCGAAATCGCCAGCGCGAAACATAAGCTGAAGGTCAGAAGACTGTTCATGCTCCAGAAGTTGGCGCGCGTATTCGGCGGCTTCTGCGGCAGATCGTTGCGTGGCAGAGAGGGACCTGAGAGCGAGGTAGAGACCGAGTGCGGTACCGACGATGGCGACTAAGGCCATGTATTCTGATGCGCCCCATTGCGCCAACAGGTAGCAAAAACCGGCACAGCCTGGAATCGACTCTGACCACAATTTGCCAGCCGTGTTCAGACGAAGAATCGCCAACAAATCACCCACCCGACAGCTGCGACGCCTCTGCAATTGTCTCAGCAATTGTGGCGCTTTGCATGGTTACAATCGCTTTGAAGTCTATGACAGGGAGGGCACATGTCGGAAGGAATCGCTATTGTCTTCGGAGCAATCATCGCTCTGCTAGGCGGCGTGTTCGCGGAGATTCTTAGGAGCGATTTAGAAAGAAAGAACGCACAGCAAGAACGCCGTAACGAGTCTCAGCGAGAGGCGTTACGGCTAGTTCTTGATCACCTTACGCTCGCTAGCGCCGCCGCAATTGACTGCAGATGGGCTGTTGCAGAAACGGGCTACGACCACAGTGCGAATACGCCGGAAATGATCGAGAGTTTCACCGCCTTCGACAAAGAAATGGATCAAGTCCTCAAGTTTGTGGAGCTAGTTCAGACCGAAGACATCCGAACGAAATCCAAAGCATCAATTTTTGCGCACGCAGAGCTGCTGTTTCCGACTAGCCATGAGGACGCCAGCCGCCGAGCAGACAAGGCGGCACTATTACATCAAATCGCTCTCCGAGCAATTGGTCGGGAATTGCGCTCCCTGTGAACGCGACAACTGTTGCGGATCTTAAACCCAATCTATCTTACCTAATACGTCTTATAGTTATCCACGGAAGGGAGGCGGATGTTGAAGCGCACGTTGCGGCAATGGCGCCTGAGCCGCGAGTTGACACAGAACGAGCTGGCGCACCGTGCCAGGGTTACTGGTACGTCAGTGGCGAACTACGAAGCAGGCCGTGCAGAGCCGAGCGCACGAGTTCTGGAGGCGTTGGCTGCTGCGCTGGGCGTCAAGATGGACGACATCGCATTCAAACGCGAGGACGCTAGAGCGGCCCGCTCGACAGCATCTCGATAGCAACAATGTAAGGCGTCAGGTGATGGCAACTCCAATGCCCCGCATCCTTTCCTGCGACAGTCCGGAAGAGGAGTGGTAATCATGGTACAGGCAGCCGAGGGTCGGAAGCGACGGCCGAAACAAGCCAACGGCAACGGCGGCGCCCGCTACCGTGCCGACAAAGGCATCTGGGAATGGCGCCACACGACGCCGGATGGCCGGCGCTTCAGCGGCTACGCGAAGACACAGGTGGACGCGAAAGCGCGCTGCATGGCGAAGGTGCGGCAGGCGGAGAAGGGGATCGATGTCAAAGCCACGAAGCAGAAGGTGGGCGACTACCTCACGTGGTGGCTAGAGAACATCGTCACGCCGAAGCTGGCGCCGAAGACCATCAAGTCCTACAGCGATATCGTGCGGCTGCACTTGACGCCAGACCTCGGCAAGCACGAGTTGGGCAAGCTTACGCCGCAGCATGTGCAGACCTTGCTGCGGGCGAAGGAGAAGGCAGGACTCTCGCCCCGTTCGGTGGCGATGATTCGCGAGGTCTTGCGCCGGGCGCTCAACGTCGCCATCAAGATGCAGATGATCGAGCGCAACGCGGCCGCGCAGACGGAGCCACCACGACTGGTGAAGACGGACCGGCGCATGTTTACGCCAGCCGAAGCCAAGCAATTGCTCTCTCAGGTGGAGACGGATCGCCTTGCAGCGCTGTACCGGGTGGCGTTGACGCTAGGTATGCGACAAGCGGAGATCATCGGTCTGCGGTGGGTTGACGTGGACCTCGAACAGGGCGTTCTGCGCGTCAGGCAAAGCCTGCAGCGCATCGGCTCGGAGATCCACATCAAGGAGCCAAAGACGGACCGTAGCCGCCGCACGCTAGCCCTCTCGTCTTCGCTGGTGAGGGCGCTCACCGCGCATCGGGACAAGCAGGCGTTCGAGCGGCGGCAGGCAGGTAAGCGTTGGGTGGACAGCAGCCTGGTCTTCACCACGACCACGGGGAGTCCGCTCGATGCTCGCAATCTGACGCGGGAGTTCAAGCGCCATCTCGTTGCCGCTGGCTTGCCGGAGACCACGCGCTTCTACGACATGCGCCACGCGGCCGCGTCGCTCCTTATCGCTGACGGTGTCCCGCTGACCGCCGTCTCGGCGATGCTCGGGCACGCGCTCACCTCCACCACGCTGAACGTATATGCACACGTCCTGCCGGGGGGCGAACGCGCGACGGCTGACGCAATGGAGCGCCTGCTGGGGTAGGGTGAGAAACCTGTTGGGGTACCCGTTGGGGTACCGAAACGAAAACGCCGGAGGCGCATTGCCTCCGGCGTTCCATGTTCCGCATGGTTATGCGCTTTTTCGGGAGCCGACGATGGGACTCGAACCCGCAACCTGCTGTTTACAAAACAGCTGCTCTGCCAATTGAGCTACGTCGGCGCGAACGCGCAAACTCCAGGGGAGGCACGCTCTTCGCTAGTATGCCACGATGGGGAAGTCCCGTCCCGGATGCACGCACTCCCCGATGAAAGGAACCTTGCCGTGACCCCGACCTCGCCGGATCTCGCCGCCGACCGCTGGCCGCCGTTGCCGCTCGACGGGTGGCGCGAGACGAAAGACACCCTCCAGCTCTACACCCAGATCATCGGCAAGCTGAAGGTGGAGCTGGCGCCGTTCCAGAATCACCTGTGTCAGACCGCGCTCACGCTGACCGCGCGCGGGCTGACCACCGGTCCGCTGCCGGCCGGCGGCGATGTGCTCCAAGCGGACTTCGATTTCCATGATCACAATCTGACGCTGCTCACGGCCAGCGGCGGGCGCAAGGTGATTCCGCTCTACTCGCGCAGCGTGGCGGAGTTCCACGCGGAGGTGCTTGGCTGCCTCGCGGCGTTGGGCACACCCGTCGTCATCAACCCGCACCCGCAAGAGCTCCCGGGGGCGATCCCGTTCCAGGAGGACACCACCCACGCCAGCTACGACCCGGATGCCGTCCGCCGCTGGTGGCGCATCCTGTTGGCGACCTCGAACGTGCTGGAGTCGCACCGGCAATGGTTCACGGGAAAGGCCTCGCCGGTGCTGTTCTACTGGGGATCGTTCGATCTGGCGACGGCCCGCTACAACGGGGTGGCCTGCGCGCCGCCGAAGCATGGCGGCTACCTGTTCCGCGTCGCCGAGTGCGAGACGAACTGGACCGCCGGGTTCTGGCCGGGCAGCGGCGCGGCGCCGTATCCCGCATTCTACGCCTACGCCTATCCCCAACCGGACGGCATCGAAACGGCAGCCCAGCTCCCGGATGGCGCGCTCTGGAGCACGGACATGCGCGAGTTCCTGCTGCCGTACGAAGCTATGCGCGCGAGCGCTGATCCGGACGCAACCCTGTGGGCGTTTCTGCAATCCACTTATGAAGCTGCAGCGGAACTGGAGGGCTGGGACCGGGCGGCGCTGGAAATCGCGAAGATCCCGCGCCCGCGCTGATCGCGCCATCGCTTCCCGCGAACATGCGATCATCCGCGCAGGCGTGAACAGAAGGTCAGCGGGAGCAGGGATGGAGCGCAGCGCGGAGATCATCATCGTCGGTGGCGGCATCATGGGCGCGTCGATGGCGTGGCAACTGGCGCGGCGCGGCGCCGGGCGCGTGCTGCTGCTGGAGCGCGATGTCGTTGCCGCCGGGGCCAGTGGGCGCACCGGCGCCTTGCTGCGCCGCCACTATTCGAACCAGCCGGAAGCGATTCTGGCGCACCGCAGCTGGCAAACCTTCGCCAACTGGCCGGAGCTTGTGGGCGGTCCTCCGGTGCATTCCCCGACCGGGCTGATCGTGACCGTCGATACCTCGCCGGAACGCATCGAAAATGTCGAGCGGATGCGGCGCAATGTGGCGATGCAGAACGAGGTCGGCATTCCCTCGCAACTGGTGTCGCAGGCGGAGCTCCGTGAGTTGCAGCCGCAGGCCAACTGGGACGATGTCGCCTTCGCTGCCTACGAGCCGGATAGTGGGTATGTGGATGCAATTCCGGCCACGCAAGGCATGGCGCGCGCCGCGCGCGAGGCGGGGGCAGAGATTGCGGAGGGCGTCGCCGCCGAAGCGATCCTGACCGACGGTGACCGCGTCGTTGGTGTGCGTACCGGCGAGGGGGATATTGCCGCAGGCGCGGTGGTGGTGGCGGCCGGTCCGTGGACGCCGCATCTGCTGGAGACCGCCGGGGTATCGCTGCCTATCGAGGCGCTGCGGGTGCAGGTCGCCATCCTGCAGCGCCCGCTCGATGTGGAGGAACACTTCGTCTACCTCGACACTGCCGGCGGCATCTTCACCCGCCCGTGGGCGCCGGGCCGCACGCTGATTGGCGTTGGCGGCGGGGATCAGCACGACCCGGTCGATCCCGACGCCTTCGAGAGCAGGAACGACGCCGGCTACGCCGAACTCGCCATCGCCGCCATCTGCCGGCGTATCCCGGCCATGCGCCACGCGCGCTACCTTCACGGCCACGCCGGGCTGTACGACATGACGCCAGATGCCCACCCGGTGATCGGCCGCGTTGGGCCGGACGGCCTGCTGGTCGCCGCCGGGTTCAGCGGCGCGGGCTTCAAGAAGGGTCCGGCGGTAGGGGAGGCGGTCGCCGATCTGCTGCTGTCGGCGGGCGGGCCGGAGTGGGTGGACCTGCGTCCGTTCGCCCCGGATCGCTTCGCTGGCGATACCTGGCAAACGCCATGGGGCCCGGACGAATACGCGTTCAGTTCCGATTTCGGTCACGGGTTATGATGACCCTCGCCGGCGGCCGCCGCCGGCTTCCGCAAGATGGACGCGCTGCGCCCAGTGGAGACATGGTCCATGCAGATTGAACTGACGCGCATCCCCATTTCGCCCCGCACGCGCAACATTCTGCTCTTCCTCGTGCTGCTGGCGCTGGGGTATCTGTTCTACATCGCGCCCTCGTTGCCCAAGCTGCTGGTGACCGGCATGGCGGTCGCGCTGATCCTGTCGTTTCCGGTGCGTTTCCTCAGCCGCTTCCTGCCGCGCGGCATCGCCATCGCGCTGGTCATTCTCGGGTTGCTGGCCCTGTTGGTGGCGGGCGCGGTGCTGCTGGCGCCCGTCATCGCCAGCCAGCTCGTCAGCCTCGCTGAGCGCGCCCCGGCGCTGCTGGAACGCGCCTACAGCCTGTCGCGGCGCGGGGTCGTCTATCTGGCGCAGCGCGGGCTACTGGACCAGACGCCCGATCAGGCAATGGCCCAGTTGCAGACCACCGGCGCCCAGCGCGTGGAAGGGCTCCTGCAGGGCTCGGTTTCCACGGCGTTCGATACGCTCTCCGGCACCGTGGCTGGCGTGTTCACCACCCTTAGCACCGTGCTTATCGCGGCCTACCTGTTGGTAGATGGTGATCGCTTCCGGCTGGGGCTTATCCGCGTGCTCCCGGTCCAATACCGGGATGATGCCTTTGAGCTGTGGACCGATGTGGTGCACGCGCTCTCCCGGTATCTCGGCGGCATCCTCGTTTCGCTGACCTTTCAGGGCGTGGCGTCCACCATCGTGCTGACGCTGCTAGGCGTGCCGTTCTCGATCTTGCTCGGGCTGTGGACGGCGCTGGGCGCCGTGGTGCCGTACGTTGGGTCGTACATCGGCGGCATCCCGGCCACCATCGTTGGGTTCACCGTCTCCCCAACCATCGGCATCCTGACGGCGCTGACCTACGTGATCATCAACTTCGTGGATGGCAATCTGATCGCCCCCCGTGTGCAGGGTCAGGCGATCAACGTGCCGCCGCTGCTCATCTTCCTCGCGGTGATCACAGGCGGCCAGCTCGGCGGCATCTGGGGCGCGCTGATGGCGGTGCCCTTCCTCGCCGTGGGCCGCGTCGTCTTCGACTTCCTCGTCGACCGGCTCGTGGTGGTGCCGCAGGCGGCGCAACCGCTGCCAGTGGCGCTTGTCGACATCCCGAAGGACGACACGACCCCGCTCGGTATGCGCCGCCCCACCCCGCAGCGCCCCGGCGCGCGGACCGTCCGGGACGGCTAGGCGCGCCTAAGAAAACCCCTCGCCCTTCGCAAAGGGAGAGGGGTTGAAATGAGGGTTTTTGCGG
>JASGGF010000058.1:0-17858 GCA_047605145.1 Thermomicrobiales bacterium
AATCGGCTCCCCTCTCCCGCGCAAGTACTTCGGGAGAGGGGCTGGGGGTGAGGGCGTTTCGGGGGGTTCGCCGGCCTACACCAGCGCCGGGCGAATCTCCTTCACCGCGCGCCGGAAGCCGCCGATCACCGTGTCAATGGTCTCCGAGGTCATCGGGGTGGACGTACACATCATCAGGCGCGGCGCGACGTAGATGCCCTCGCCCAGCAGCGTCAGGTGGAGGAGGCGCGCGAGCCCCTTGTCGGCGCGGGCCGCGTCGCGATACGAGTTCACCGATTCCACGCCGAAGTGGAACCCGACGAAGGAACCGTATCCGGTCACCGTCGCGGTGAGGCCCTCATCCTCCACGATGCCGCGCAGGCCCGTGCGCAGTTGCTCGCCCAACCCGTTGATGCGCGCCACCTCGTCCGCCGGGAACGCCTCCATCGCCGCCACGCCCGCTGCCATGGTGATGAGGTTGCCGTTGAACGTGCCGGACTGCCAGAGCGGCGCCGGTCGCGCCGGGTCAAACTGCTCCATCACCTCGGAGCGGCCACCAAAGGCGCCGACCGGGAAGCCGCCGCCAATGATCTTGGCGAAGGTGGTCAGGTCCGGGCGCACCCGGTAGTGCTCCTGCACCCCGCCCGGCTCCAGCCGGAACGTCATCACCTCATCAAAAATCAGCAGCGCGCCATTCTCGATGGTCAGCGCCCGCAGCGCCTCCAGAAATGCCTGATCGGCGGGCAGCATCCCGGCGGAGCCCATCACCGGCTCCACGATGATCGCCGCGATCTCACCGCCACGCTCGCGCATCAGCCGCTCGATCGCCTCGATGTCGTTCATCGGGGTTACCAGCACGTTCTCCAGCGTGTTCTGCGGCACGCCCCGCGTGCCCAGCACCCCCTGTGGCGCGTGGACTGGCCCGGCGGCGGGATCATCCGGCGCGGGGTGGACGCTTACCTCGACGTCGTCGTAGGTGCCGTGGTAGCCGCCCTCCATCTTCACGATCACATCGCGGCCGGTGAACGCCCGCGCCGCGCGGATCGCGTTCATCCCGGCTTCTGTGCCGGAGTTGCAGAAGCGGATCATGTCCACCGAGGCGACGCGCGCGGTCATGATCTGAGCCAGCCGCGTCTGCGAGGTGTTCGGGGCCGGGAAGGCGGTCCCGGTCGGCAGCAGCGCCGTCACTGCCGCGACCACCGCCGGATGGCCGTGGCCGTGGATCAGCGAGGTGTAGTTGTTGAGCAAGTCGATATAGGTGCGGCCATCGGCGTCCTGCACCTCGTAGCCGCGCCCTTCCGAAACGGTCAGCGGATAGGGCGCATGGAAAGCGACGGTGCGGGTGTCGCCGCCCGGCATCACCTTCCGCGCCTCCTCGAACAGCGCCGCCGAGCGGGGCGAGCTGGCGCGGAAATCGGCCAGCACGTCGGCTTCGATTTCGGCGCGCTTGCGGGTATCGACGGCAGCGGTGAATTGCAGGGCCACGAGCGTTCTCCTGAAGCGGATTTCCCGGATCGACGCGATATCGTGATCGTATGAAGTCCGCGGAGACGCGTCAAGGGCCAGCGAGTACGATGGCCGCTGCGATTGTGGCATCAGGAGGATTGGGAGTTCCGTGAGAATCGAGCCATTCCAGCTGGAACGCTGGATGACGAAGTACGAGATGGCGGTCAAATGGGATATCGCCGAGAGCGGCATTTATCCCATGACCATGCGCGAAATCGTGGACCTGCTGCCGGCGGAGGAGCGCGCCGCCGCGCTGGACCGCCTGCTGGACACGCGGCTCGGCTACAGCGAGGCGCGCGGCAGCGAGGAGCTGCGCGGTCTGATTGCCGCCACCTACGCCGCTACCAGCCCGGACGAAATCCTGATCACCACCGGGGCCATCGAGGCCAACTACCTGTTGTTCAACGAGCTGCTGTCGCCGGGAGACCGCGTGGTGGCCGTGGCGCCCGCCTATCAGCAGCTGAACAGCGTGCCCCGCGCCATCGGCTGCGATGTCGCGCTCTGGCATCTGCGCACCGAAGGCTCGTTCCACTACAACCTCGATGACCTGCGGGAGCTGGCGACGCCGGGCACGAAGCTGATCGTCATCAACACGCCCCACAACCCGACCGGCGCCATGCTCAGCGATGAGCAGTTGGACGAGATCTACGCGCTGGCGGAAACGCTCGACGCGTGGGTGCTGAGCGATGAGGCGTATCGCTGGCTGGAGCTGCCGGGAATGCCACCGCTTGCCCGCCCGATGCGCGACCGCGGCCCGCGCGCCATCAGCACCGGCACCTTCTCCAAGCCGTTCGGCCTGCCCGGCCTACGCACCGGCTGGATCGCCGGGCCAGAGGAGATCGTGCAACGCTGCTGGGGGATGCGCGACTACATCACGCTCAGCCCCGGCAAGCTGAATGACGCACTGGCGGTGATCGCGTTCCGCCACCGCGCTCAGATCACCGAGCGCACCAAGCGCATCGTCGGCCAGAATCTCGATTTCGCCGAGTCGTGGTTCGCGCAGAACGCCGACATCGTCTCGTGGAACCCGCCGCTGGGCGGCCTGCTGGCGATGCTGAAGTACAAGGCGAACATCCCCTCTTCCGAGCTGGCGAACACGCTGGCGGAGGACTACAGCGTGATGCTGGCGCCCGGCTCCGCCTTCGGCTACGAGGGATACCTGCGCATCGGTATCGGCAACACGCCGCACCTGTTTCAGGAGGGGCTGGAGCAGACTGCGAAGGCGCTGCGCTCGCTGGGGTAGCCGCGGGTTAACCGAGACTGTCACTCCCATCGCAATCGCGACCGCTGCGTGCACACCGGGGCGTTCGGTGACGACTTCCCGCGAGCGCGTCACCGGCTCTTCGCACTCCACCCCGACTTCCGTAGCCACCATTACGTCCCGAGTCTGCGGACTCGGGATCGGGCGCCACCAAGTCTCGCTGCCCCGGCGTCGGCTCTCCACCTGCCACCCCGGCGGTGGACATCGGAGAGTTGGCGCCGTAACCCGGCAGTTTGGCGGCGCCCGGTTCTGCCTGCGGTCGGGACGAAATCGCGGGTGCAGAAGTCGGGGTGAAGCGCGGAGGCGTCCGGTCTTTCCGACGCATTCGGGACCACATTGGGGTTTGGCAAGAGAAACATTCGCCACCGCGTTGAGCGTGGCAACGATAAACCCCGCTCTCTGCGCGCAGAGAGCGGGGCCGGGAAAACGGGTTGCCTTCTACAGGCTGGCGGCGGCCTTCTTCAGGGTGCGCTCGGTGATCACGCCGATCAGGTGCGTGCGGTACTCCTCCGACGCGAAGTGATCGCCGTTGACCTCGAGGCCCTCGGCAGCCACGGCGGCGGCGGCGGCAATGGCCTCGGTGCTCAGCTTCTTGCCCTTCAGCGCGGCTTCCGCAGCAGTGGCGCGAGTCGCCTTGCTGGTGGCGCCGGTGACCGCGATGCGCGCGGAATCGACCACGCCATCCTTACCGGCGTTGACCAGCACCGCGACGCCTACGACCGGGTAGCCGGAGGCCGGGTGGCGGAACTTCTCGTAGGCGGCGGCAGAGCCAGCCTTCAGGGCCGGGAAACTGACCGAGGTGATGATCTCATCCGCTTCCAGCGCCGTCGTGAACAGGTCCACGAACAGATCATCCGCCGCGATGGTGCGCGAGCCGTTTGCGCCAGTCGCCTCAACCGAGCCGTCCAGCGCCAGGAAGACGGCGGTGAAGTCCGAGGCCGGGTCAGAGTGCGCCAGCGCGCCACCGAGCGTGCCCCGCGCCTGCACCGCCGGGTCGCCGACGATATCGGCAGTGGCAGAGATGACCGGGTTCGCGCCGGCAACCTCGCTGGAGTCGCGCAGTGCCGCGTAGGTCGTCATCGCGCCCACGGTGATCTTGCCGTTGACGTCGATGCCGGTCAGGCAATCCACGCCGCTGAGATCAACCAGCGCGCTCGGCGAGGCAAGCCGCAGCTTCATGGCGGGAACCAGCGAGTGGCCTCCCGCCAGAATCTTGGCGTCTGGATCGGCGGTCAGCAGGGCGACCGCCTCATCGACACTGCCGGGACGGTGGTAATCGAACTGATTCGGAAACATCGCATTCCTCCCTCGCCCCGGCGCTACCGCCGCAGCTCGCTGCTCAACAGGTCAGGACGTTGCGTCCTTCATCGCGCGCCAGACGCGCTCCGGCGTGTACGGCATATCCAGGTGCTTGATCCCGAGGTGCGACAGCGCGTCAACGACCGCGTTCGCCACGCAGGGGGTCGAGCCAATTGTTCCGGCCTCGCCAGCGCCCTTGGCGCCCATCGGGTTCACTGGCGTGGTGGTCACGGTGCGGTCCAGCTCGTACATCGGGAACATGCTGGCCTTCGGCACCGCGTACTCGTTCATGGAGGCGGTGATCAGCTCGCCATTGTCGGCGTAGACCGCGCCCTCCCACATCGCCTGCGCCACGCCCTGGGCGATGCCGCCGTGCAACTGCCCGTCCACGATCAGCGGGTTGATGACGTTGCCGACATCGTCCACCGCCACGTAGCGGATCAGATCGACATGGCCGGTGTCCTTGTCCACCTCAACCACGCTGATGTGCGTGCCGAAGGGGAACGTGCAGTTCGGCGGGTCGTAGTAGGTGATCGCTTCCAGCCCCGGCTCCATGCCTTGCGGCAGGTCGTAGGCGATGTGCGCCTGGAGGGCAATGTCCTGAATGGTTTTCGCCGCTTCCGGCGAGCCCTTCACGAACACCTTGCCGTTCTCGTAGACCACGTCTTCCGGCGCGGCCTCCAGCAGGTGGGCAGCCAGCAACTTCGCTTTCTCGCGGATCTTGGCCACGCTCTTGTGGATCGCCGTGCCGCCGACCGCCAGCGAGCGGCTGCCGTAGGTGCCGAAGCCGAACGGCGCCCCTCGGGTGTCGGAGTGCTCGACCTCGATATCCTCGTACGGCACGCCCAGCTCGTCCGCGACCAATTGCGCGAACGAGGTCTCGTGCCCCTGCCCGTGCGGCAAGGAGCCGGTGGTGACCGTCACCTTGCCCGTCAGGTACACGCGGACCATGGCGCTCTCATAGAGACCGGCGCCCCAGCCCTCGCCGCCGAGGCCGATCCACTTCGAGGGCGCGATGCCGCAGACCTCGACGTAGGAGGAGACCCCGATGCCCAGCAGCTTCTGGCTGCCGTTCGCGCGGCGCTCGGCCTGATCGGCGAGCAGCGCATCGTAGCCAACGATCTCCAACGCCTTGTCCAGCGCCGGCACGTAGTTGCCGCTGTCATAGGGCAGCATCCCCACGCCGGTGTCGTACGGGAAGTCCTCTGGCTGGATAAAGTTGCGCCGCCGCACCTCCGCCGGGTCCACCCCGGTGGCGTCCGCCACCAGATCGCAGACGCGCTCGATGACGAACGTCGCCTCCGGCCGCCCAGCTCCCCGGTAGGCATCGACCATCGCGGTGTTGGTGTACACCCCACGCACATCGACGTGGATGTTCGGGATCTTGTAGCAGCCGGCGATCATGCGGCCGTACAGCGTGGTCGGGATGCCCGGCGCCACCGTCGAGAGATAGGCGCCGAGGTTAGCGAGCGTCGTCACCTTCAGCGCGGTGATCTGGCCGTCCTTCGTCGCGCCGATCTCGATGTCGCTGAGGTGGTCGCGGCCGTGCGTGGTGTGCAGGTAATTCTCGGTGCGGTCTTCCATGTACTTGACCGGCCGCCCCACCTGCTTCGAGAGCCAGAGCACCAGCGGGTAATCGAAGTACATGAAGATCTTGGAGCCGAAGCCGCCGCCGACATCCGGCGCGATGACCCGCACCTTCTGCTCCGGCACGCCGAGGATGAACGCCGCCACCAGCAGCTTGTGCACGTGCGGGGCCTGCGAGGTCGCCCAGAGGGTGTACTCCTCCGTGCCCGCGTCGTAAACGCCGACGGAGCCGCGCGTTTCCATCGCGGTCGGGATCAGGCGCTGGTTAGCAATGCTCTGGCTGACCCGCACCTCGGCCTCGGCCAGCGCGGCATCCACGGTCTCCGCGTCCGTACCGCAGGTCCAGTGCATGACGACGTTGTTGACCGCGTTCTCATGCAGTTGCGGCGCGCCGTCAGCCACCGCCGCGCGCGCGTCGGTGACCACCGGGAGTTCATCGAACTCGACGGCGATGGCCTCCAGTGCGTCATTCGCCTGATAGATGCTCTCGGCCACCACCACGGCGATGGGGTCGCCAACCTGCTTGACCGCGCCCAGCGCCAGCAGGCGCGGGGTGTTGACGAAGTTATCGACGCCGGCCGCCTGCCAGGCGCAGGGCAGCGGATTCACCGCAGCCACGTCCTCACCGGTGAACACGGCGACGACCCCCGGCATCGCTTTCGCGGCGCTGGTGTCAATGCTCGTGATATTGGCGTGCGCCACCGGCGACCGCAGCACGGCCGCGTAGGTCATCCCGGGCAGCTTGATGTCGTCGAGGAAGCGCCCGGCGCCGGTCATCAGCTTCGGGTCTTCCCGCCGCCGCAGCGGCTGGCCAACGTACTTCTGAGGGGCTTCTACCGTTGCTGTCATGACACTCCCCTTCAGGGACGATGCGGCGCGCCTCGCTGCGTCGCCGCCGTCTGCATTGAGGCGCCGCCAGCCGTGGCTGCGGCGCCTCGCCTGCGTGTGGGATGCCGCTCGCTGCTAGCTCTCTGCGCCCGCGACCTGATCGCCCCATTCCTGGAGGTCTTCCGGCTTCTTGTCCAGCTCCTGATCGTGGGAGAACTCGAGGTCCGTGCCGGCGCCCGGCGCCTTGGCCGCGCCGCGCCGCTGCTCGGCGGCGTACTGGATCGCCTTGACGATGTTTTGGTAGCCGGTGCAGCGACAGAGGTTGCCCTCCAGCGCGTGCCGGATCTCCGCCTCGGTGGGATCGCTGTTGCGATCCAGGAAGGCGGCGGCGTTCATGATCATGCCCGGGGTGCAGTAGCCGCACTGCAGGCCGTGCATTTCCCAGAAGCCCATCTGGACGGCGTCATATTCGCCGTTCTTCGCCATGCCCTCGATGGTGGTGATGTCGGCGCCGTTCGCCTGCACCGCCAGCGTCGTGCAGCTCTTGACCGGCATCCCGTTCAGGTGCACCACGCAGGCGCCGCACTGGCTGGTGTCACAGCCGATGTGCGTGCCCGTCAGGCCGAGGTTCTCGCGCAGGAAGCTGACCAGCAGCAAGCGCGGCTCGACTTCGGCGGCGTACTCCACGCCATTCACCGTCATGCGCACCGCAACGCGGCCCGGCGCCGCGACAGTCGTTGCCATGGTGTTCGCACTCCTTCACTCGCCTACGCCGAAGCGACATCGCCCGGCCTTGCGCTTCCTCGAATGGCCATCGCGGCCCAATGCGCGCAGCGGGCGAACCCGCCACACAGTCACGCCGCACGGTGCAGACTGGCGCCACGCGCCCGGCGGCGCGCCGTCTACGTCGGCCCCTGCATGTGTCGCGGAGTATACCGCCCGTTTCCGGCGTTGTCGTCAGGGTTTTGCGGCAACCTATACGACAACAGCGCCGGATTGTGCGTTCTGCAACCGATCCCGGTACTGCTGTTCGTAGTACGCGGCGAAACGCGCATCACCCTCGCGAATGGCGCGCCACCAGTCAGGATTCTGCAGATACCAGTCAATGGTGTCATCCATCGTCTGCTGCCAGTTCCGGCGTTCAGACCAGCCCAGTTCCTCCCGGATACGGGTGGTGTCGATGCCGTAGCGGCGGTCGTGGCCGGGGCGGTCCTCGACGTGGCGCACCAGCGAACGCGGCTTGCCGAGGCGGTCCAGAATGGCCTGCACCACCTCCAGATTCTCCCGCTCGTGGTCGGCTCCCACGTTGTACGCCTCGCCGCTGCGGCCGAGGCGCAGCACGAGGTCGATGGCGGCGGCGTGGTCTTCGGCGTGCAGCCAGTTGCGCACCTGCTTGCCATCGCCGTACACCGGCAGCGGCTCGTCCATCAGCGCGCTGGTCACGAACAGCGGCACCAGCTTTTCGGGGTACTGGCGCGGCCCGATGGTGTTGGCCCCGCGCGTGGTCACCACGTCCGTGCCATACGAAATGGCGTACGACTGGCACATCAGCTCGCCGCCCGCCTTGGCGGCGGAGTACGGCGAGCGCGGGCGAAGGGGATGGTCCTCCGCCGCCAGTTCGCCCTCCGGCACGTGGCCGTAAACCTCGTCCGTGCTGACCTGCACCATGCGCAGCCCACGCGTGCGCGCCGCCTCCAGCAGCGTCATCACCCCGATGACATTGGCGCGGGCGAAGGCTTGCGGATCGAGCAGCGAGCGGTCCACGTGCGTCTCGGCGGCGAAATTGACGATGGCGTCTACGTCGTCCGTGACATCAGTGATAGCTTCGGTATCCGCAATGCTGGCCTGCACGAAGCGGAAGCGCGGGTCGTCGCGCAGCGCCGCGATATTCGCCAGATTGCCAGCGTAGGTGAGTAGATCGAGGCCGACGACCTCGTCGTCCGGCCGGTTCGCCAGAATGTGGTGGGCGTACGCCGACCCAATGAATCCGGCGACGCCGGTGACCAGAATGCGCATGAGCGTCGTCCTTTACTCCGGGCGCACGAGGCCCAGTTCCGCCGCCAGCAGCGGCACGTAGTCGGCAAGGGCGGGCTGCCAGTCGCGCAACGTCACCCCGAGCGCGGCGGCGCGCGTGTTCACGATGCGGCTGTCAGCGGGGCGGGCGGCGGGCAACGGGTACTTGGCGAGGAACGCGGCAGTAGACGTCGGCTGCACCAGCGACTCCGGCAAACCGGCCAGCCGTGCGGTCTCCTGCGCCAGCCCGAAGCGAGAGGCGCCGCCGCCATTCGTGAGGTGTAGTACCCCGCTGGCGCGCGCCGCCGCCGCCGCGATCAGCGCGGCGGCGAGATCTCCAGCGAAGGTAGGGCTGCCGATCTCGTCGTCCACCACTTCCATGCCGCCGCGATCCCGCAGCACGGTCAGGACGGTGCGCGGGAAATGCTTCCCCGCCCCACCATAGAGCCACGCTGTGCGCCCGATGCCGAACGCCGGGCTGGCGGCCTGAACCGCTTCCTCAGCCGCCAGTTTGGAAGCGCCGTAGGCGGAGATGGGCCGCGTCGGCGCGTCCTCGGCGTAGGGCGCGCCACCATCGCCGGGGAAGACCATATCGGTGCTGACCGAGAGCAGGTAGGCGCCGTGCGCCGCCGCTGCTTGCGCGATGTTGCGCGTGGCGTCGATGTTGCCGCGTTGGCCGCGCTCCGGTTCCCGTTCGATGCCGTCGACATCGGTGCAGGCAGCGGCATGGATGATGACGGCCGGCCGCGCCACTTCAACGAGCCGCGCCGCCGCGTCCGCATCCGCCAGATCCGCCGCGTGGTCGATACCGGGCGTCGGGCGGGAGCCACTCGTGATCAGGGTCGCGCCGGTCGCCGGGAGTTGCGCCACGAGGTAGCGGCCCAGTTGCCCAGCCGCCCCGGTGACCAGCACGCGCTGCCCGGTCAGGTCAAACGACATCGACACGCGAGTGATCTCCCAGCAACAGGCGGATCGCTTGCGGCTTCAGCGGCGAGCGCTCCACCACCACTTCGCGGCCGATCAGCGAGTCGGCGATGCGCCGTTCGACCCGGCGGATGGTGCTGCCGGCCAGCATGATCGAGTTTTCGATCTCGCAGCTTTCCAGCAAACAATCGGGCCCGATGGCGGTGAAGGGGCCAACATACGCGTCCCGCACGGTCGTCTCGGAGCCGATGATCGCCGGCCCCCGGATCGTGCTGCCGGAGACCCGCGCGCCCGCTTCCACAACAACCGGCCCGACCAGCGTCGAATCCGGATCGACCACGCCTGCGATGCGCCCCTGCAGCGAGCCCAGCACCAGCCGGTTCGCCTCCAGCATGTCGTCCTTCTTGCCGGTGTCGATCCAGTCGTCCGTGATCGTCTGCGCCAGCACCTCGCCGCCGTCGTCGATGAGGCCCTGAATGGCGTCGGTGATTTCCAGTTCGCCGCGCCCGGAGGGGCGCAGGCGCGGCGTCACCTCGTGCACCTGCGGGCTGAAGAAGTAGACGCCGATCACCGCGAGGTCGGAAACGAACTCCTTCGGCTTCTCAACTAACCGGGCCACCCGGCCCTCGCCATCGAGCACCGCTACGCCCAGCGACGACGGATCCTCGACGCGACGCAGCAGGATCTGCGCGGCCATCGGACGGGCGCGGAAGGCATCGGCGTAGCGGCCAATGCCCCCGCGCAAGAAATTGTCGCCAAGGAACATGCAGAACGATTCATCGCCCAGCCACTCGCGCGCGGTGATGATGGCGTGCGCGAGTCCCAACGGCTGCGGCTGCGCGATGTAGGTAACTTGCGCGCCGAACTGCGAGCCATCGCCCACGGCGCCCATCACTTGCGCGGCGGTATCCCCGGTGATGATGCCGATTTCGGTGATACCCGCCTCGACAAGTTGCTCCAGCGCGTAGAACAGCACCGGCTTGTTCGCGACCGGCACCAGTTGCTTGGCGCCTGTGGCTGTCAGCGGCCGCAACCGCGACCCCTTGCCCCCCGCCAGCACCAATCCCTTCACGCTCGGCCCTACCTTTCCCAGCCCGGCGACACCCGCTCGCAGGCACGTAACCGGGGAAGCATAGCCCGGTATCGCCACTCGGTTGAGCCGCGACAGGCGGGTGCTATAGTCGCGACAGCCGGCGCAGGCGCCCTGCCTGCGTCGCTGCAGCACCCCCGGAGACTGAGCCTTGGCGCGGCGTGAGCCGGTCGCAACCGCAATCCCTGCCGCCGATCTCGACCCTGCGCTGGCTCCGGAGCGAACCCGCTTCTGGGGTTCCCTGACGGCCCACCCCACCTTCCGCCTGCTTTGGCTGGCCGCGCTATCGGCCTCCGCCGGGCAGTGGATGCAACAGGTCGCGCTCGGCTGGCTGGCCATCACGCTTACCGCTTCGCCCGGGTTCGTCGGCATCGTCACCTTCGCCGCCGGCATCCCCTTCATTGTGGTGGCGCCGCTGGGCGGCGTCATGATTGACCGCGCGGATCGCCGCCAGCTGATGCTGGTCTGTCAGGGTCTGGCGATGGTGCTGGCCAGCGTCATGGCAGTCGATGTCATCGGCGGCTGGGTGCAACCGTGGCACCTGCCCATCGCCGCCTTCCTCAATGGTTCGCTGCAGGCGCTGCTTTCGCCCACCCAGCAATCGCTGGTGCCGTCGCTGGTGCCGCGGCGCGACCTGACCAACGCTATTGGCCTGATGAGCGCCGGCCAGAACATGACGCGCGTGGTCGGGCCATCCATCGCAGGCATCGTCATTGGGGCGATTGGCGTTGGTGAGACGTTCATCGTGCAGGCGATCTTCATCGCCATTTCCTTCTCGCTGGTGCTGCGCATCGTGCTGCCGCCGCGCCCGGCCCGCGCTACGGGCGGGAGGGGCGTCTTCGACGGCATCCGCCTGATGGCCTCGCGCCCCGATCTGCGCGGGCTCTTCCTGCTGGCTGCCATCCCGATGTTCTGCGTGTTCCCCTACATCAGCTTTCTGAATGTCTTTGCGCTGGAGGTCTTCGACATCGGCGCGCAGGGGCTGGCGCTCCTGATGGCGGTTTCCGGCTGCGGGGCTGTCGTCGGCTCGCTGATGGTCGCTTCACGGCAGGAGATCAAGGGCGCGGGCAAGCTGCTGGTGATGATCACCGTCATCTACGGGTTCGTCGTCACCGCCGTGGCGTTGTCCACTCACCTCTGGCTGAGCCTGCCGCTGATGTTCCTCGGCAGCCTGCTCGGCGCAGCGTTCATGGGCGGTAACAACGTCATGCTGCAGCACCGCGTCAGCGACGAGATTCGTGGCCGGGTGATGGGCGCCTACATGCTGACATGGGGCCTGATGCCCCTCGGCGCGCTGCCGATGGGCCTCGCCGCCGACCGCTTCGGCGTGCAGGCGGCGGTGGCCGGCGGCGCGATCATCTCGACGGTCCTGACCGCCATTCTGGGGCTGGCGTCACCGGCCGTGCGGGAGATCTGAGCGCGACAGCGATCATGGCCACTCGCGCCTCCCGCTCAGCGGAGTCCTGAGCCCGCAGGCGAAGGACCTCGGCCCATCCTTGAACCTGCTAGAGCTTCCGAAGGAACGCTGCCAGACTCCGCCAGAGACTCCACATGCACGAGGAATTCGCACCGGCGCTCGCCAATGCCAGGCTGTATGGCCTCTGCAAGCACGGATGTGGGCCGAGATCCTTCGCCTGCGGGCTCAGGAAATCACGGTCTCGATCTGTCAGGTACGGACTACAGCGAGTTGCGAAAAAGTCGCGCCACCGGTCGCCACCACTTCGTGTCTCGAGCGAAGTCGAGAGACCTCGTCGAACTGCGCACGGGCACGAGGTCTCTTACGCTTGCTGTGAACAGGCTAACGTGAGGTGGTGTGCCCCGGAGAAGCCCTCACCCCAACCCCTCTCCCGGTGCGCGGGAGAGGGGCTTTCGCCCTGGACACTGGCGCCAGATTCCGCACAAGGACGCCAAAAGTCTCCTCAGACGCTGCTGATTGGCTCCCCCTCTCCCGCGCATCGGGAGAGGGGCTGGGGGTGAGGGCTTCTCGGCGTTTCGGGCGTTCCAGAGGCAATGCATGGCAAGCGTTCTCGACTTTGCTCGAGACACGACAAATGGGAGCGAGGCGCTCGTGCAATGCAATCTGCTGTAGAGCGGCTAGTCGTCAGCAGCGGCCGCCATCTCCGCATCCGTCGCAGCGCTCGCGGAGTCTGCGTTCGCCCACTGCTCCGCGATCAATTCGCGCACCACGCGTTCCAACTCGGCCTCGGCTTGCGGGGCCAGATCCCGGCCGGCGAGGCTGATCTGGCGCAGCACCGCCGGCAGGTCCGGCACGGGCGGATTGACCGGGCCAACGCGCTCGCGCAGTTCCGTGCGGAACCAGTTACCCAGCCGCCGCCGCACCTGATTCGCCGATGGCGCATCGGCCCCGAGGCTTTCGGCGATGGCCTGCGCGCGTGGACGCAATTCGCGGCCCGGAATCGGCAACCCGGCCACCTGCTCGACACTCGCACGCTGGTTGCGGACGGTCTGCACGTCGGCGTCCCACTGCAGGATCAGCGACATCGCTGATTCGGCGCGCTGCGCCCGCTGCTCCGCCTCGGCGCGCACCGCCGCCTCATCCAGTTCGACGCGGTCGTTGAGCAGCAGGAGCGGCTTGGTAGCGTCCAACCAGAACCCGACCGCCGCTCGCGCCAACCGGAAGTAGTAGACCCCCGGCATCAGGCTGTCGCGGGAACGCAACGGCAGTTCGTCGACCGCCTCCAGCGGAGCCATCACCGTCGCGCCGGACACGCCGTCCCAGAAGCGCGCCGGCTCGACCGGCACCAGAACGATCTCGTGCGGTTCGACCGTCGGCCGCATGATGCCGCGCGGCCCGCGCCGGTCGCCCTTCAGGACGATGTGAGTCAGCGGGTAATCCGGCGAAAGAAAGACGCCCGGCTCGATGTGCGCGGAGTCCTCCAGATCAGGCAGCAGTTCCGGCAGCCGGTCACGGAGGCCCAGTAGGGCTAGCACGACCTCGGCGCTGACCTGCTTGGAACGCGCCGTCTCGATGGAGAATTTGGCATCGGCGCCCTGAATCACTTGCCCCTGATCATCGCGGCCAATCAGCAGTAGGTCGGGGTTCTGCAAACCGTTGCGCGAGGCGACAGCGGCGATGCGCGGGGTGGCGTCGAGGCGATCCACACGCTCGATGGGCGTCATCTCCCCGTCGCCCAGCTCGATCCAGCCCAGCCCGCCGGACCAGCCCGCCGCGTGCGCCGCCGCCAGATCCGCCCAGCGGTCGCCGATCAGATTACTGGCGCCGCCGCGGTCAGCCAGCGCCATCACGTCGCGGTCGAACAGCGCGGCGGTCAGGTTGCCGCCCGGCAGGCGCCGTGAGTCAACGTTCTCGCGAATCATGATCCTGTGTACCCAACCATCAAATCTGGCGTTACTCCCCGTCTGCGTTTCCGGCCACCGCCGGCCTCTGCACGGGATGGTAGCCAGTTCCGCCCCTTCGTAGCGCCAACACGGCGTATCCGGCAAGGCCCAGAAGTCCCAGCAGCGCCAGACCTCGCGCCAACCAGTCGAGCGGCAGCACCGCGTACTCCAGCGTTAGTTGACTGGTTGCGGGGGCTGCGGTCACGGAGATGGAACCGTCGTGCCCACGCGCAATGGCGACTGCGCCGTCGCTGTTGGCCCCCTGCCAGCGGGGAAACCAGTTGGCGCGCACCTGCAACGCCGGCGCCGCGACCGGCGAGGTCGCGGTGAGCCGCTGGTTGGCGAACGTCGATGTCTCCGCGTTCTGGCCGTCAAACGTGATGGTGGTGACAGGACTGCGTACGACGTACGCCGCGTAGGCGCCACCCTCCGCCACGGGCGCCAGCAGCGGCGACATCGTCGCTGTCATCGCCGCCGGACCGGTCACCACCACGCCGCCGATCCCGTGCGCCGCCAGATACTCCGGCGTCAGGGTCTGCTCCGGGTCAGGGTAGTGATTCCCCGCCGCCGGACGATACCCCGGCGTCCCGACCTGATCCGGATGCCAGTACCAGAGCCAGTTGTCGTAGTAGAGCGGGCGCGCGGTCCACAGCGGCGACCAGAGCGGCTGGTGCCACGACAACGCCGACCCCAGCACCAGCAGCGCCGTGCCCGGCGCCGCCGCGCGGTCCGCCGCTTCCACCGCCGCTTGTAGATCGACCTGCGCGGGCTGGGCCGACATCGTGACCGGGTACAGCCCGACCACCGGCACAACCGGCGAGGCCGGGTCGACTGGCTCTGCAGGCGGACGCGTGAGCAGGACCACCAGCATGAGCGCCGCGACGCTCACCACCCCCGCCGCGGCGCCCTGCCACCGCCCGAGGAGCGCAGTGCTTATCCACCAAATCGCGTACGCCGCGAGGTACAGCGTCAGCAACCGTTGCAGCGGCATCAGCCGCGTCGTTTCCAGCTGGGCGGCAGCGGCAGCAAGCGCCGGCACGAACGAGATCGCCGCAGTCAGCAGGGTGTAGATGACGAGCGCCGCGAAGACGGCGCGGGTCGCGCCAACGTCGCCGGCGCCCCGAAACCCGGCAGCACCTTGAATACTCGGCGCCGCCCACGCCAGCACACCTCCAACGATTGCAAGGGCCAGCACCCACGGTGTCACCGCCTGCGCGCTGGCCGTCAGGTACTCCCCGGGCGTGGCGTAGCCGCTGTAGTGGACGAAGGTATACAGGCCCCCGAAGCGCAGAAGCGACAGCAACTGCGGCGCCGCCAGCAGCGCGGTGAGGACGGTAACGAGGGTGAGGCGGGCGAGGATGTGGGCCGGAGAGCCCTCACCCCAACCCCTCTCCCGATGCGCGGGAGAGGGGCTCTCCTCCCCGAATGTCAGAGCGGGATTCTGCGTTGGCGCGTCATATTCGCCCCATAATGATCCCGACTGGCTCCCCTCTCCCGCGCATCGGGAGAGGAGTTGGGGGTGAGGGCCGTCTCCGCGAGCCCAGCGTGTCCCTGACGATCCCCTTCGCTCCTGCCTCCTTTTCGGCAGCAGCATTACCACCAAACACCCCAGCGCCACCGCCGCCACGCCGATCAGCGAGCGCGGGTTGCTGTAGACCGCCCACGTCCCGGTCAGGGCCGCGCCGCAGAGCGCAAGCCAGCCGCCGCTGCGACAAAACACGAACAGGCATGGCAGCATCAGGAACGCCGCCGTTGCGCCAGCCACATTGGTGACCAGCCCCCATTGCACCAGTTCGGTGTAGCCGCCGTGGTACCAGCCACCCGGCAGCGCGATCTGCAACGCCAGCGCCAGCAGCGCGACCGCCGGCGGCAGTCCGGCCAACCGTCCCAGCGCGAAGAAAGCTGCGCCGGGGAGCAGGAAGATCACCACCAACGCCAGCGTGTGCGCGCCAGCGGCCTGCAACGAGCCCAGTGACAGCCCGCGCAGCAGCACCTCAAGCCAGGCCTCGCCGAGGGGGTAGAACTCGACCGGGTACCCGCCCTGATGCTGCCCTACCCAGCGCAACACATGCCCCTGCCCCAGTTCGCGCCAGAGCGTTTCGGCGCGGGCGACGTGAAACGGGTGATCGACGGTCGCGAAGGTATTCGGGAGCCACTGCACGCCACCGGGCGTCGACACTGGCACGGTCAGGGTGAACAGGCTCATGCGCCAGGCAGTGAACACGGCCAGCGCCGCGAAGGGCAGGACCCAGAGCCAGGCAGCGCGCCAGCGCGCCGGCGGCGCACTCAACGTGGCTCCGTCGCCGCCGGGTCGTTCATGGCCGGGTGTGGCTCAGTCCGCATGGTCATCGCCAGCCAGATCAGCGCAACGCCGCCAACCAGCGCCAGCACGGCGGCGGCAACTACGAGGCCGACCAGCAGCGGCGATGCCCCATGATCCGGCAGCCAGCCGAGGAACCGCGACCAAATGATGCGCACCCGCAGCCGCTGCCCCAGCCAGTGACCGGCGCCTACCCGCACCATGCCGGCGTACAGGAACCAGATCAGCCCGACAACGAACACCAGCCATCCCGCCGCCAGCGCCCACGGCAGGCGCAGCGCCTGCCAGCGCGAGGTCGCCCCGGTGGCGGCAGCGCGAACGACGCGCGGTTCCTCGGCAGGCGCAGTAGCTGCCTCAATCACGCCACACCCACGGCAGCGTCGGCTGATCGAAGGTCGCCGTGAACGGCAGGATGTAGGCGCTGAAGATGAAGACATTGAGCGCGATCAGCGCTGCCAGAATCAGGCCCTGCCCGGCCGGCCGGAACCGCCACGGGATAAGCGTGCGCAGCCCGAGGATGAGCAGAATGGCGGCGGCGTTCACAACCGGAAAGAAGTACCGCGCCTGCGCCAGCGCGAAGGTGGTGCCGAACTGCACGACCGCGAGGTACGCCACCGCGCAGGCAATCACCAGAATCCAGAGCGCCTTGCCCTGCCACGCCGGTTCCGGGCCGGTTAGCGTGCCCCAGATGCGCCAGCCGCGCCACCGGGCCAGCGCGTAGAGTCCCACCCCCACCGTGCCAGCGACCATGGGGATCGCGATGGCGATCAGCAAGCTCTCCCGGAAGTGAATCAGCCGCCAGCCGTATTCACCCCAGCTCTCCCGGAACCGCCAGATCACGAAGTCAGGATCAGTCAGCAACTCGAAGAACCCGCCCATCGGGGAGTTCCAGTACTGCAGGTCCGCAACCCGTTTCAGACCGCTGAAGTCGCCATACGTGCGGTACAGGTAGAGGTACCACGGCGCGGCCGTGACTGCCGCCGGCGCCAGCACCAGCAGGCCCCGCCCGATCAGCTGCCGCCAGTCGCGCAGCCCGAGCGTCCATAGCATCGCCAGCCCGATGACCGGCGCGATGGTGGTGGTGGTGCCCTTCACCAGCAAGCCAGCGCCGAGCGCCACGCCCAGCAGCAGGCAGAGACGCGGCGGAAACGACGTCTTCATCCCCGCCACGATGCCCCAGATGATGAGCGAAAAGATGGCAATGGCCACGATGTCGTTGTTCACCATCGCCGCTTCGTAGCTGATCTGCGGCTGGAACGCGACGAACGCCGCCACGCCGGTGAGCATGAAGAAATCGCCGGGAAAGAGCAGGTGCGTCGTGCGCCACGCGGCGAAGACCGTCAATAACCCGAAGGGGATGGCGGCAATCCGTAACAGATACTGCTGCGCCTCGACCGACCAGCCCTGCGACAGCAGGTAGAAGGGCGCCATCAGCACGTAGTAGAGCGGCGGGTGGTTGGCGACGTACTGGTACCCGGATGGGAAGTAGCCATACCCCGGCACCGTCACGATGCGCGGCGGGTTATCGCGCCAGCGCACGTTGTCCGGTTCGCAGTACCAGTCGAGGACGAACCGGCAGTACGGATACAACTCGTTCGGGATTGAGTCGGTCGGGGGCGGGTCCCCGCCGCGCAACTGGCCGCGCCAATCCACCAGATAGGGCAGCACCGGCAGGCGGCCCTCCGTGGCGA
>JASGGF010000059.1:0-17845 GCA_047605145.1 Thermomicrobiales bacterium
GAGCGGGGCCGAGCGCTGGGTGCCGGCGCGGCATCAGGAGCGGGTCTGGCGCATTGCCCGCGCCATTCACGAGAGCATCGGGGCGTGGGCGCGGGGGCAGCTCGCCATCGCCATCATCTTCGGCGCCATCATGGGCGTGGGGCTGAAGATCATTGGGGTGCCGTATGCGCTCTCGCTGGGCGTGGTGGCCGGCATTCTGGAGGTGATTCCCTACCTCGGCGGCTTCATCACCGTGGTGTTGGCGGTGCTCAGCGCCGCGACCATCGGCGTCCCGCAGGTCATTGCGGTGCTGATTCTGTACGTGGTGCTGGTCAATCTGGAATCGCACATCCTCGCGCCGCTGCTGTACGGCAAGGCGCTTGGCTTGCCGCCGGTCGCCATCCTGCTGGCGCTGCTGGCGGGCGTCGAGTTGCTGGGCATCCTCGGCGCGTTGCTCGCGATTCCGCTCACCGTGATCCTGTGGGCGGTGGGCGAGGAGTTCGCGCCGCGCAAGGCAGCGCCAGTGGAATCTTCCTCCAGCGCAGCGCCCGCGCCGGTTCCGGAAATCCACCGGCGTGAGCCCCGGTAAGGGCCATCCTCCGGTATGATCGAAGCTGCCGGGCGGGCTGCGGCGTCGCGGCCCGCCGAATTGCGCCCGGATGCCACCGGGCCCGACTGCACAGGAGATGATCGATGAAGATCGGCGTGTTCACGGTGCTGTTCAGCCAGCGCCCGCTCGAAGAAACACTCGACTACGTCAAGGCCGCCGGGTGCGAAGCCGTGGAGATTGGCGTCGGCGGGTACCCCGGCTCGGCGCACGCGGACGCCGCCGTGCTGGTGGAGGACGAGGGCAAGCGCAAGGCGTTTGTGGACGCCGTGACCTCGCGCGGGCTGGAGATCAGCGCGCTGTCGTGCCACGGTAACCCGCTGCACCCGAAGGCCGAAATCGCGCAGGCGCACGACCGCGACTACCGCAACGCGGTGCGGCTGGCCGAGCAAATCGGCGTCGACACGGTGATCACGTTCTCCGGCTGCCCCGGTGGCGGCCCGGAATCGATGGAGCCGAACTGGGTGACCTGCCCGTGGCCGCCGGACTATCTGGAAACGCTGAACTGGCAGTGGACCGAGCGCGCCACGCCGTACTGGACCGAGGCCGCGCAGTTTGCGAAAGACCACGGCGTCAAGGTCGCCATCGAGCTGCACCCCGGCTTCATCGCCTATCACACCGATTCGTTCAACCGGCTGCGTGAGATCGGCGGCGAGACGCTGGGGGTCAACTTCGACCCCTCGCACCTGTTCTGGCAGGGTATGGACCCGCTGGCTTGCGTGCGCGATCTGGGCAGCGCCATCTACCACGTCCACGCCAAGGACACGTGGCTGGACAAGCAGAACATGGCGCTGAACGGCGTGCTGGACACCAAGCCGTACACCGATGAGATCAACCGCTCGTGGATCTTCCGCACGGTCGGGTTCGGGCACGGGCTGGAGTTCTGGCGCTCGCTGATGAGCGAACTGCGGCTGGCTGGCTACGACGGCGCCATCTCCATCGAGCATGAGGACTCGCTGATGAGCATCAACGAGGGCTTCAACAGCGCGGTGAAGTTCCTCAAGGACGCGGTCATCAAGGAATCGGCCGCCGTCGCATGGTGGGCCTAGCTTCGACGCGATGCGCCCAAAGGAGGGCCCGGTGAGCGAAATCGGTGTCGGACTCGTTGGTTACAAGTTCATGGGGCGCGCCCACTCGAACGCCTATCGGCAGGCGCCCCACTTCTTCGCGGTGGACCCGCAGCCGCGCATGGTCGCGATCTGCGGCCGCGATGAGGCGGCGGTCAGCGCGGCAGCGGCGGAGCTGGGCTGGGAAGGCTACGAAACCGACTACGAAGCCCTGATTGCGCGGGATGACATTCAGCTGATCGACGTCTCCACCCCCGGCGACACCCACAAGGACGTCGTGCTGGCGGCGCTGAAGGCTGGCAAGCACGTTATCTGCGAGAAGCCGCTGGCGAATAATCTCGACGAAGCGCGCGAAATGCTGGAGGCGGCGCGGGCGGCGGGCACGGTCGCCATCGTCAACTACAACTACCGGCGGGTGCCGGCGGTGCAGCTGGCGAAGAAGCTGATCGATGACGGCGTGATCGGCGAGGTGCGCCACTGGCGCGCCGTCTACCTGCAAGACTGGATCAACGATCCGGAGTTCCCACTGGTCTGGCGGCTGCAGAAGGAGCACGCCGGGTCGGGAGCGCTGGGCGATATCGCCGCGCACATCACCGACCTCGGGCTCTTTCTCCTCGGCCCGATCACCGAGGTGGTGGGCACGCTCTCCACGTTCATCAAGAAGCGCAAGGTGGCGACGGCCGAGGGTGAGGGCGCCGGCCTGAACGCGGCCTCTGGCGACGAGTGGGGCGACGTGACGGTCGATGACTCCACGACCTTCCTCGCGCGCTTTGCCTCCGGGGCGACCGGCACGTTCGAGGCGACCCGGCTGGCGCCGGGGCGGCGCAACTACAACAGCTTCGAGATCAATGGCTCGAAGGGCTCCATCGTGTTCAATCTGGAGCGGCTGAACGAGCTGCAGCTCTATCTGGTGGATGACCCGGCTGGAATTCAGGGCTTCCGCACGATCTCGGTGACCGAGGGCGTGCACCCATACGCGGGCGCGTGGTGGCCGGCGGGACACCCCATCGGCTACGAGCACACCTTCGTCCACGCGGTGAAGGACCTGTTGGACGGCATCGGCGGCAAGAGCGGCAACGCTGGCCCGACCTTCGAGGAAGGATTCGCGGTGCAGGCGGTGCTGGACGCGGTGGAGCGCAGCGCCGGGAGCAACGCGTGGGTGGCGCCCGAGCAGCCGTAGTTGCGGCGGAACCCTCACCCCAAACCCCTCGCCCTTCGCAAAGGGCGAGGGGCTTTCGGTCGTGAACGTGGTGACCCTACGAGGAAATCTGGCGGCGTGGCGTCGAATGGCCACGCTGCCGCGCGCCGGCTCCCCTCGCCCTTCGCAACGGGAGAGGGGCTTTTTGCTGCCGCTACGCTGGTGTGCGGGGCCGGGCGCCGGGCCGGGCGCGGACGCGGGCGAGCGCGGCGGTGGCTTTCGCGGCTTCTTCCGGGGTGAGCAGGTCGCGGGCGGCGAAGGGGTCCGGGTCAGCGGCGGCTGCGATGCGCGAGTCTTCGCCGGTGGCGAGGGCTTCGCGCAGGCGCTCGAGGTGCGCGGCGCGGAGGACGGTGGCTTCCAGTTCCGCCCAGTTGGGGCCGCCGCCCTGCATGCCGCCCAGCGCCGTGCGCGCGGCGGGGAGTAGCCGCGAGATTTGCACGGTGTCCAGCGGGTTCGCGGCCATGGCGGCGCGCAGGGCGTCCGCCAGCGAGAGCCGATCCACCACGCCGCGCACTGCCACCCAGTCCAGTTCGTCGGAAAATGGCGCGCCGGATGCTTCCAGTTCCGCCAGCGCCTCGACGACCTCGCGGTCTGGGCCGGCGCGCAGGGCGCGCTCCAGCCGGCCCGCCGCCGCTTCCCGGGCGATAACCCGCTCCACGCGCCGCCGTTCGATCTCCGTCAACTGGAGCGCTGCCCCGTCGGGGGCCTTCGCGAAGTGCGCGCGCAGCGAGGCGGCGTCGCGCTGCCGCAGGGAAGCGCGCACGTCGCGCGACCAGCGGGCGCGCTGCCACGCGAGGTCGAGGCGCTGCCACGTGACGTGCGGTCGCGTTTCGTCCTCGCGCCAGAGGGCGGGGTCAGCGGCGGCGCAGATCGCCGCATCGTCGTCCTGCGCCAGCGCCCGCTCCAGCGCAGGCCACGCCAGCGCCCGCGCGACCGCGCGGTTGGTGGCTGGAGGGTGGGGACCCAGCTCGTCAAGTTGGCCGCTGCGATGCAATTCACCGAGCGCCTCCCGGTCTTCATTGGTGAGCGCCACGGTGAGGCGTTCGCGGGCGATTTGGCGCTCGCGGGCGGCTCGGGCGGCGGCGCGAACTGTCGCGGTGAGGGCCACCCCGGCGCGCTCCGCCTGCTCTACAGCGTGCAGTAGCGCCGGGTCGTCTCGGCGGCGCATGGCGCGGTCGATGCTGGCGGCGGCATCGGCTTCGGTCAATTGATGGACCAGCGCCGCGAGTGTTTGCACAGCTGGGTCCTGTTGAGCGGCTTGGGCGATGCGGCGGGCCTCGGCGCCGTCCCGCACCGTGAGCGCCTGCCGCAGCGCGGCGGCGTGGGCGGGCGTCGCCGTGGACGGCGAGGCGGCGGGAGCTGCCGCTGCGGCAGGTTTGGGCGCCGGCTGGCTGACCGAGGGCGCCGGTGATGCAGGGCGAGTGGGCTGGGGGGCGGTGGGCGCCGGCTCCGCGTTGCCTACCGGTGCGGCGGCGAGCGTCGTGGCGCGGGGCGGGCGGGTGGTGCGCGGAACCTGTGCCCGCTGGGGAAACCCAAGTCCATCAAGGCGCTCGGCAATTTCCGCCAGGGGGGGCAGATCATCCGGGCTGAAGCGGAGCGCGCGCCGCACCACTTCCAACAACAGGCGCAGTGATGGGTCGCCGTGATCCTCCAGCCACTGGAAGCGCGGAGAGGATGCGGGCCGCCGGAGATCGTCGGGTGTCCAGAGCAGGCCCGGCGCATCGCCGGGGGCGTCATCCAGTGCATCCGGGTGCTGCGCCAGCACGCGCAGCGCCGCCCACAGCATGAGGGCCGGGAAGCGGTCGCGGCGTGCGGGATCTCGTGGAAAGCCGTACGGGTGGCGGAGGACGGAGCTTCCGGCATCGCCGGCGGTGTGCGGCCGATACCCCGGCCACGTCGCCGTGTCGAGATCGACCAGCGCGATGCCGCCATCCGGCCGCACCATCAGGTTGTCCGCGGTCAGGTCTCCGTGGACGAAGCCGTGCTCTTCCAGCGCCAGCGCCGCCGCTAGCCAGCTGTCCGCCAGCATCGCGAAGTGTGCGGCGTCCGCTTCGCGCCCAAGGCGTACGGCGGTCTGCCGCAGGGTGCGGCCGGGCACGCGTTCCATCGCCAAGAGCGGGAGCGAGGCCGGCGAGCCGCCATCTCGCAGCACGCCCTCGGTCATCCATTGCACCTCGCGGGGCAGCGTGCCCGCGTCGCGCAAGGGGATGAGCTGGGTGTCATTGTGCAGCGTCTCATAGTGGCGCGCCAGAGCTGCATCGCGCGCAGGATCCGGCGTGCGGAAGACGCGCAGGGCCAGGATGCGTCCAGTATGGGCGCGCATTTCGTAGACCAGAGCATGGCGCCCCGTCTGACGGAGGGGCGCGCCCTCCGCATCGGTGCGGATCGCGCCGCCGCCGAGGCTGCGCACGGCCGGGACGTTTCTGCCGGCCTGGCGGAAGAGGGCGTCGAACTGGGAGAGGGTGTCAGGCATCAGCGGCTTCCAGGGGCGGGGGAGCGGCGAAAATCGCCAGCGAGCGGTCCGGGAATGGTACAGTCTGTCCGGACACCAGCGATTCCCGCTCTGCGTTGGCGCCCCCAAGCTGGTGGACTGGCGACCTGATAATTGAGGATCAGCCTTGCAGCGACGACGCGCTCCAGAGATGCCTGACCGGGCGAAAGGCACGATCTCCCCCCTCGGTGGGATCGTGACGCCGGTCCGTCCTGATATCAGCGATACCTTCGGCATGGGACCCGGCGAGGCGGGGCTGGGCCGCAACGCGGTTGCCCAATCCCTGCAACAGATGGCGGAGACCATTGCGCCCATCGATGAGCGTGCCTCTGCCCGCATGGAGGCGCTCAGCCGGGCTATCGGCAGCGATGAAGGGCGCCAGCGCTGGGCGGAAGTCGATCTGCGGCGCGCCTTCAACACCGAGCATCTGGCCTACGCCTACGCGCTGAAACAGGAAGGCGGCTACGCGCACTCCACCATCGCGGGGGCGGATCGGCTCCGGAATATTCTGGTACTCGCGCCGATCCTCCTGACGTGGTTCGCGCTGGCGGAGGCCTCCCGCGCGTACAACGCCTACATCGCCGAGTTCCCCGACGAGGTGCGGCAGCCGTTCCTGCTCCTGTGGGAGCGTGGGTTCGGTGGTCACGCCAGCCCGCTAGCGCCGAGCTTTTCGATGGTGGCCCTGATCGACGCCATCATCATCGCGGCGATTATTGCCCTCACGCTGTACACCCACGGCCGGCGCGAGGCGCGCGAGGACGCGGTTGACAAGCGGGCGCAGCAGTTCCAGACCGATCTGGACAACGTGCTGGCAGAGGCCTCGGTGGTGCTGGCGGTGGATCGCGGCAGCCGCCCGGCCCTGCTGGCGCGCAACGTTGACCGGCTGGTGGACCGCTTCGACCAGAACTCGCAGGAGCTGCTGACCCGTCTGCGCGTGGAGCATGACCGGCTGGAGCAGCTGGCGGGGCGCCGCGAGCGCGAGTTCGCCGACTTTGGCGTGTTCGCGTCTGGAATGCGCGCCGGCGCCGAGGAGACGCATCGCCTACTGGTGGAACTGCGTCAGGTCTCGACTGGCCTGCAAGCCGCGCTGGAGGACCTGACCTCTGAGGTCTCCGCCTCCGTGGATCAGGGCGGCGCGCTCTTGCGGGCGGTGCAGGGGCTGGAGCACCTGACCACGGCGAATGTCCAGAGCGATCAGGCGCTGACGAGGCAGATCACCGCCGCCGCCAACGCGCTGGCCGATGCCGCCGACAAGGGGATCGCGGGAGCGGACGCGGCTGCGCAGGCCTCGCGTGTCGCGACCGAGGCGGTGCGCGGCATCGGCGCCATCGCGCACGATCTGGTGACCAGCCAGACGCGCATGGAGCGCGCGCTGACCGAGGAGGTCGAGACCAACACCCGGCTGGCGGAAGCGCTGCGCGGCAGCACGAATGGCGTCGCCAGCAGCGCCCGCTCGCTGGGCGAGATCGAAGGCAGTCTGACCTCGCTGAAGGACGATCTTGGCCGATTGGCAAGCGGGACAACCGGACAGGCGCAAACGCTGCACCGGTTGCTGGAGGAGCAGGCGTCGGTTGCCGCCGGGCTGGCGCAAGTGGCGCGCGATATCTCCGCTATCAGCATGCGCACCGCGCAGCGGCAGGATGACGTGGCGCGTGATGTCGCCACGCTGGTAGACCGGTTGGACCGCGTGGCGCGCGGGGGCGCCCCGGCCGTGGCGCCGGCGCCAGCGGATACGACAGGCCACCGCGACCCGGAGAGCGGCTGGCCGCGCCGCCGTTCCTGACGGCATGACAGCATCGCGCCACGTGGCGACGGTTCTGGTATCGCGGCGCGCTGACGCAGGGAGCGGGGCCTCGTGAAGCGCCGCAAGCGGTTCGAGCAGCGGGACATGATCACGCTCGGCGGCTGGATCTTTGCGGATCTGCTGCTGGGGCTGGCCATGCTCTTCTTCGCCGCCAACACCGTCGGCTCCCCGCCGCCGGAACCGACGCCGCTCCCCACTCCGAATCTCTTGGCGACTTCTCGCGCGACGATCGCCTCGCTTTCGACTGAGCAGGCGCTGGCGGCCGCTGATCTGGCGGATGCCGATGCCCGGGCGACAGCACAGGCAATGGCGGCACGGGGCACCGCAACGGCGCTGGCCGGGCAGGTCTCGGAGCGAGATGACGCGCTGGCGGCAGCGGAGGCAACGCAGCTGGCGCAGGGAAACACCATCGCCACCGTCTCGGCGCAATCTGAGTCTGCCCGCGCCACGGCGGCAGCGCGCGCCACGAGTCAGGCGCTGCTCGATCAACAGGCGACCGCGACGGCAGTGGCCGAGGCCACGCTGGCGGCAATGAGCGACGCGGAGCGCGCGACGGCGGAGGCGCAAGCCACGCAAAACGCGGTGGCGGCGGAGGCGACCATCGCCGCGTACGCGACCCAGCAGGCCAGTTCCGACGAGAGCCTGACGCAACAGCAGCGAGATGCCGCCGCCGCCGCTGCGCTGGCCACGCAGGCCGCACTCGATGCGCAGGCGACAATTGCGGCGCTGGAAACCCGGGAGGCGGAGATTCGCCTCAACTCTGAGGACCTCGCTGCCGTCGCGACGCAGAACGCCGGAATGAGTGAGTCTGCGCTGGCCACTGCGCAGGCGGCGGCGGCGGTCAACGCCGAAGCGGCCGCCGCGAATGCAACGCAAGCTGCCGCGAGCGCGCAACAGGCGGATGCGAATGCCACGCAGGTGGCGGCGGCGATTGCGCAGGCAGATGCAAACGCCACGGTGGCCGCTCAGAGCGCCGGGCAGGCTGCGGCGAACGCGAACCAATCGGCGGCGGATGCCACCACGATTGCCGGGTTGCAGGCGCAGCAGGCTGATGCCCAAGTGACCGCGACGGCGCTCGCAGTCGTGGCCGCGAACTCCGTGCTCAGTCCGCAGTCGCAGAATGTGACGATTCGCACCGATCTCGATGCCATGCTGGTGGGGGATGAGAACGCCCTGCAGGATGCGCGACAGTCGCTGGACACCGTGCTCTCCCGTTACCCACCGGGGTGCCGCGCCGGATTCGCCCTGATCAGCGGCAACGCACCGGACATCGATCAGGGCATTCAACTGGCCCAGCGCATTGAGAGCTTGCTGAGCGATGTGCGCCCCGACATCTTCACCGATGCCACTGGCTATGAGCATTTCGCGCAGCCCGGCGTGACGCCGTTTGGTCAGGCTTCGGTGACGATCTTCTTCTACTCGGGCTGCACGCCAATCGGGTGAGCGGGCCGCAGTGCTACGATGGCGGCATCCTGCGCCAGCCGCGAGCTGGCGCGGCGGACCGGAGATGGCGACAATGCTATCCTTTGGGAAGTAATGGGAGCGGAACGCTCCGGGCCGAAAGGAGCCTCAGGTGGCAAACGTACAGGAAGTGACCGATCAGACCTTTGGCGCCGAGGTGCTTGAAGCCGACCAGCCCGTGCTTGTCGATTTCTGGGCGCCGTGGTGCGCGCCATGTCGCGCCGTGGGAGCCGTGCTGGACAATCTGGCGGGCGAACGGAGCGACCTCAAGATCGTCAAGATCAACATCGACGACAATTCCGAGCAGGCGATGAAGCACCGGGTGATGGTGCTGCCGACGATCATCCTGTTCAAGGATGGCGAGGAGGTCGGTAAGCTGCAGGGCGGCGTGCCGCCGACCGCGATTGCGCGGCTGCTCAACACGCACGTGCCGCAGGCCGAAGAGCCGGTCGCTGAGGCAGCGGCTGCGGAGTAGCTGCATCCCCAATGACGCAACGCGAGGGCCACGCCGGAAGGCGTGGCCCTCGTTGTGTTTCGAGCTGATTGTTGCGGGAAAGACCGCCGAGACAAAGTTGGCCCGTCGTCAGGGCTGCACCCAGCTTTGGGGTACATACCCCTGCACGGTTCCGGCATCCGTCGTGATTTCGACCGGCCACCAGTCGCCTGAGTCGCCAGCGACGGCGGCGCCGCTGATGCGTACCGTGCCGCCGTCCGGCAACGCGGCAGCAATGGGCGAATCGGCGCGCGGTTCGCTGCGGGCGACTAGCCCTGTGCCGGCAATGCGCACGGTCGAGCCGGGGCCGATAGCCGCCTGATTCATCCCGAAGGTTGGCGCGGAAAACGGCAGACCGCGTGTCGCCGCCAGCGCCCCCAGCAGGAGCAGATTCAGCACGAGCGCGATGGCGCACGCTTGCCAGAGACGGCGCTCCAGCACTGCGAAGTTGATCCGCCCATCCGGCCCGGACGGCAGCAACCGCGAGCGCCGGGCGCGAACGGGCGCCTCCGCCGGCACGACAGCGGCCTCGATGATCCCGTCATCGAGTTCGTCGCCGGGTTCGTCCAACTCGGAGCGGCGTCTGGCCAGCCGGCGAGAGCCCTTGACGGCGATGGCGGGTTCATTGACGGGGAAGTGACGCCCGCCGGCAGCCGTTGGCGCGGGGTTTGGTCGCCCGGTCTCGACATCGACCTCGCCTTCGACGCCAGCGCGGAAGAGGCCAGCGAACAGGCCGGCGCTGCCGTAGCGGAGTTGCGGCTCTTTCTCCAGCGCGCCGAGCACCACTTCGTCAACCCATGCGGGCAGATCGAGATCGGGGCGCACGTCGCTCGGGGGCGCAGGCATGACTTCGAGCCGGGCGCGAATCGGGTCGGCGTTCCCGGATGCGATGAACGGGGGCTGCCCGGTGAGCATCTCGTAGACCACACAGCCGAGCGCGTAGACATCGGTGGTGACCTCGATGGGTTGCCCGTTCAGTTGCTCTGGCGCCGCGTACGAGGGATCGCCGCTGAAAGTGATTTCCGGCGCCGCGCCGCCGGTCTGGGCCAGTCCGAAGTCAATGAGCTTGACGCTCCGGTCGGGCAGCACCATGACGTTTTCGGGCCGCAGGTCAAGGTGCACCAGCCCGCGCGCGTGCAGGTGATCGAGGCCTGCCGCGAGGCCCTGCAGCGCTGGCGCGACTTCCTCCGGCCGGTAGGGAGCTCCAGCAGTGATCTCGTCGCGGAGGGTATTGCCGGGCACGCGCTCCAGAATGAGCCATGGCGCCCCGCGTTCTTCGGTGTAGGTGAGAGCGCGCACGACGTTCGGGTGGCTGAGAAACTGCAGCAGCCGCGCCTCGCGCCGGAAGCGCGCGCGCATCTCGTGGTCGTCGCGATACTCTGGGCGCAGGGTCTTGACGGTGACGGCGCCGCGCGAGCGCAGATCGCGCCCGAGGTACGCGAGGGCAATGCCGGCGTCAGCCGGTTCGGCCTGCAGGTTGACTTCATAGCGGCCGGCGATGGTGGTGCGAGGATCGCCAGCGGATGCGCCAGATTCGGCGGCATCCGGCTCGGACGCCGCCGGTTGCTCGGCGACCTCGGGCTCGTCGGGGGTGCGATCGTCGTTCACAGCGCTCCGCAGTTCCGGCGACAAGGCGGGCAGCAGCAAGCGCGAGACGGGCGCGCAAATGGCTCCATTACTCTAGCAGATAGGGCAGGTGCTTTTGGAACGGGGGCCGGAAGGGGGAGGAGCCGGCGGCGGGGGGATCGCCGCCGGTCCAAGCGCCTGCGGCGGGCGATCAGGCGGCGGCCGCTTCCGTAGCGGATCGCATGGGCTCGATAATCTCTTCGCCGATGTAGAACGTCCAGCGCGCGATGTACTGCCGGGGCTGCACATCGAGGCTGAGGTCGCCGGGGAACTTGCGGTTTGGCTCGGCCAGATCGATGGCGTCCTGTGGGCTGGTCAGGCAGCAGCGGGCCGGGCGCCCAAACTTCTCCTCGTAGCGCTCGATGGCCTCAGCGAGCTTGGCGCGCGCGGGCTTCTTGCGGTCCGGGTCGTACCATCCAAGAAACATCGAAATCTCCTTGAACGCGAGCGGTCCACGACCTTGTCGCGACCGGCGAGAGGGCTCACTATACCAGAACATTAGTTCTATTTCTAGATCAATTGGTGCGAACGTACGCGGACCGCAAGGCTGGAGCCAAGGGCTGGTCTCCGCGCTCTGCCCCGACCTCCGCCACCACGATGTCGTCCCGACCGGAGGAGGGACCGCCTACCCCCAGCTTCACGGTTACCGCGTCCTCTCTCCGGCTCCCACCACCAAGGCGGAGGTGCGAGCGAGGTCGCCCCAGTGGAGGGGGCGCCACCGCGACGGTTCGCGGCGGCAGGTGGAGAGTGGCGCCATTGCCCCGCCGGCTCGCTACGCCCGATCCCTCGTCTGCGGATTCGGGACGACCTTGTGGGGGCGATGGCTCGCGGTGGACAGTGGAGAAGTGGGGCGGCCTTGGGTCGTGGCGCTGAGGCTGGCACGGCTGCAAGTGTGCAGGAGCTGAGTTGGGGCGCGAACCGCGTCAATCTGCGGTGGGCGTCTTGCTGCTCGCGAGAAACGCAGTGACGTGTGGCAACAGGATGTCGCTGCGGAAGAAGGTCTGGACGTGATCCAGGCCCGGCAGGACGATGCACTGGCCGAGAGGCATCAGGCCGGCGGCGCGGGCGGCTTCCTCGGCGAAAGGTTCCTCGCCGCCGACGAGGTAGAGGGTGGGGGCCGCAATCGCCGGCAGCTGCGGGACGTGCCGGCCGTCAGCGTCGGTGATCATGGCGGCGACGCAGGCGGCCAACGCAGCGCCGTCGTTTTCCAGCCAGCGGGCGCGTGCATCGTCCGGTAGGGCGCCGTGTCGCACTTCGTAACCTGCGACGAACCCGGGCATGCCGCCGCGCAGATCAGCGGCCCACGCGGCCATTTCCGCGGCTTCCTCGCCGTGGGCGGGGTACGGGCTGTAGCCGGTGATAATCAGCCGGCGCAGGCGCTCGGGCGCGGTTTCCGCCAGCGTTAGCGCTACGTTGCCGCCGAGCGAGTGCCCCCAGAAGTGCGCGCTGGCGACGCCGAGGTCATCCAGCACGGCAAGGACATCGCTGGCGTGGACGGCGCCGCCGTATTCGTGCTGGCCATGCGGTTTGTCGCTGCGGCCGTGGCCCCGGGCGTCGATCAGGATCACCTGATAGCCCTGCTCCAGCGCAGTGACGTAGCCGGTGTCGCGCCAGCGTTCTCCGGAGCCGGTCAGGCCGTGAAAGAGGACCAGCGGCTCGCCGCTGCCGGTCACGTCGTAGGCAATGCGGGTTCCCGCGCTGGTCACGAACGGCATCATTGGTCTCCTTCGCATCGTCGCAAATGGGGAGGATAGCCGTCGCGGGGGAGGCGGCACGGTGCATACTGCCACCCGAACCGAGGGCGTCCGGACGGATGCCCGCGCGAGATGGGATTCGAGTCTCCGTGGCTGTTGTACCTGCCGGCGCGGCGCCGGGCCACCTGCCGGTGCTGCGGGATGATGCGATTGCCGCGCTGCTGCCGCGCGCCGGCGGCCGCTACCTCGATGGCACCTTCGGCGGGGGTGGGCACACGCGGGCGCTGCTGGCTGCGAGCGCGCCGGATGGGGTGGTGCTGGCTCTTGACGCCGACCCGGCCGCCATCGCGCGAGCGCAGGAAATGCAGCAGGAGCCGGGCATCGGGGAGCGGTTGCGCCCGGTGCAGGCGAACTTCGCCGATCTGCTGGCGGTGGCGCGCGCGGAAGGGCTGGCGCCGCTGAATGGCATCCTGCTCGATCTGGGGCTTTCCTCCTTCCAGCTTGATACTCCGGAACGCGGGTTTGCCTTTCGCTTCGATGGCCCGCTGGACATGCGCTTCGATCCCACATCGGGGGTCCCTGCCAGCGCGCTGGTGAATGAGCTGCCCGAGGCGGAGCTGGCCGATCTCATCTGGCGCTACGGCGAGGAGCCGGGCAGCCGTCGCATTGCCCGCGCGGTGACGCAGGCGCGGCAGGCTGCGCCCATCGAGACGACCGCGCAGCTGGCAGCGCTGGTGGAGCGCGCGCTGGGCGGGCGCAAAGGGCGCGAGACGCACCCCGCCACGCGCACATTTCAGGCGCTGCGTATCGCCACGAATGACGAACTGCACGTGCTGGAGGCGGCGCTGCCGGCGGCGGTCGCGGCGCTGGCTCCGGGAGGGCGGTTGGCGGTGATCGCGTTTCACTCGCTGGAAGACCGGGTGGTCAAGCGCTTTATCGAGCGCGAGAGCGCGACCTGCGTCTGTCCGCCCGAACTGCCGGTCTGCGTCTGCAACCATCAGCCGCGCTTGCGCAAGGTGACCCGACGCGCGATCAAGGCGGACGCTGCCGAGGCGGCGGCGAATCCGCGCGCGCGCTCCGCCGTGCTGCGCATCGCCGAGCGGCTCCCGGACCCGAATGAGGCATCAGGAGATACGACATGACGCCGTACGCGTTGGAAAGCCTGCTGGCGGGAACTGACGCCGTCGTGCGGGGCGACATCCCGCCCGGCGCCGTCTTCACGGCGTTCCAGCGGGACGCCCGGCAGGCGCAGGCGGGACAGCTCTTCATCGCGTTGAAGGGCGAGCGCTTCGATGGCCACGATTTCGTGGCGGACGCCGCTGCCGCCGGGGCCACCGCTGCGCTGGTGAGCCGCCAGTGGGCGGATGCCCACCTCGATGCGCCATTGCCGTTGCTGGTGGTGGACGATCCGCTGATCACCCTGCAGCAGTACGCCGCGTGGTGGCGCAACCGGCTGCCAGACCTGCTGGTGGTGGGCATCACCGGAAGCGTGGGCAAGACCAGCACCAAGGAGACGGTCGCCACCGTGCTGCAGCGCGGCGGTGAGACGTACCGCTCGCCCGGCAATCTCAACTCCGAGATCGGCCTGCCGCTCTCCCTGCTGGACGTGACGCCGGAAAACTACGCTGCCGTGCTGGAAATGGGCGGGGCCTACGCCTTTGGCGAGATCCAGCTGCTGTGCGCCATTGCCCAGCCGAAGATCGGCGTGGTGACCAATGTCCACCCGGTGCATCTGGAGCGGATGGGCAGCATCGAGGCGATTGCCGAGACCAAGGCCGAGCTCGTTGACGCCATCCCCGAGGATGGGTGGGCGATCCTGAACGGCGATGACGCGCGCGTGCGCGCCATGGCGGAGCGCTGTAAGGGGCAGGTGCTCTTCTTCGGGCTGGATGATGGCAACGATGTCCGCGCCAGTGGCGTGGAGTCCGAGGGGCTGGAGGGCACCTCGTTCTGGCTGCACCTGCGCGGTGAAGAGAACCGGGTGCGCATTCCGCTGATCGGCGGGCACGCGGTGGAGCTGGCGTTGGCGGCCATCGCGGTGGGGCACGCCGCCGGACTTGATCTGGCGGACATGCTGCAGGGGCTGGCGGAGCCGGGCGTGCAGGTGCGCCTGCTGGTGCTGGAGGGGCCGAACGGCTCCCAGATGATTGATGACACCTACAACGCCTCCACCCCGAGCGTGATGTCGGCGCTGGGGCTGCTGGCAGTGATGCAGCCGCGCCGCGCCATCGCCGTGCTGGGGGATATGCGCGAGCTGGGCGAGGTCACGGAGAACGAGCACATCACGGTCGGCCGGCGCGCCGGCGAGGTCTCCGATCTGGTGGTGACCTACGGTGAGTTGGCGCGCACGATTGGCCGCGAGGCGCTGAACACGGACGGGCGGTATGACTCCGGGCCGCCGGAGGTGATCTCCTTCAGCCTTGAGCAGCGTGACGAGCTGATCGACTACTTGCTGCAGGAGTTGCGGCCCGGCGATGTGGTGTTGCTGAAGGGCTCGCGCGGGTTGCAGATGGAGAATATCGTCGAGCGACTGCGCGTGCCGGCGAGCGACGACGTGTTGGATGGCGGCGGCGACCTATGATGCTGCTGGCGTTCCTGCAGGAAGTCGCGCCGCCGCCGGACAGCATCCTTCCGAGCGATCCCAACCAGAACATGGCGGTCTCGCTGGCGCTGGCGGGGCTGGCCTTCGTGGTGACCCTGATCATCGGGCGGCCCATCGTCACCTTCCTGCGCCTGCGCAAGGCGGGCAAGCAGGTGCGCATCGATGGCCCGCAAACGCACATCATCAAGACCGGCACCCCCACCATGGGCGGTCTGATGATCACGCTGGCGGTGGTGGTGATCACGCTGGTGTTCAATATTCAGGGCCGGCTCTCGATGTTGCTGCCGGTGGCGGTGCTGGTCGCCGTAGCCGCGCTGGGCGCCATCGATGACCGCATGAGCCTGCTGGGCGGCAAGAAGCAGGGGGGGATGAGCGCCCGCTTCAAGTTCCTGTGGCTGGCGGTCATTGCACTGGTGGCGGCGGCGATCCTGCACGCGCCCTTCCCGTACGGTCTCGGGCTGAGCAGCGTCTACCTGCCGTTCATCGGCCGGTATGACATCGGCCTGCTGTACGTGCCCATCGCGGCGCTGGCGATCGCCGGAATGGCGAACGCCGTCAACTTTACCGATGGTCTCGACACATTGGCGGCGGGCACCGGCGCGGTGGCGTTCGTGTCGTACGCCATCATCGCCTACCGGCAGGGGCAGCTCGGGGTAGTCACATTTTGCCTGACCATGGTCGGCGCGCTCATGGGCTTCCTGTGGTTCAACGCGGCCCCGGCGCAGGTGTTCATGGGGGACACCGGGTCGCTGGCGCTGGGCGCCGCGCTGGCGGTGGCGGCGTTCATGACCGGGCAGTGGTTGCTGCTGCCGGTGGTGGGCGCGGTGTTCATCGCCGAAGCGGCGTCGGTGATCCTGCAGGTCGGCTACTTCAAGCTGACGAAACGGAGGTACGGCGAAGGGCGGCGGCTGTTCAAGATGGCGCCGTTACATCACCATTTCGAGATGCTGGGCTGGTCCGAGACGCAGGTAACCATGCGCTTCTGGATGCTCTCCATGATGGCCGGGTTGATCGGCGTGGCGATGGCGCTGGTGCAATTCTGATGACTGGCAAATGCGGGATGCACGACGATGAGTGACGGATTGCGCGGCCGGCGCGTCACTGTGATGGGGCTGGGCACGCGGCAGGGCGGGCTGGGGATTGCCCGCTACCTCGCGGCGCAGGGCGCCACCGTCACGGTCACCGACCTCCGCAGCGAAGAGGCGCTGGCCGAGACGGTCGCGGCGTTGGCCGGGTTGCCGATTCGCTTCGTATTGGGTCGCCACGAGGAGCGCGATTTCACGCCGGAGGGCGCCGACCTCATCGTGCGCAACCCGGCGGTCCCGCGCCGCGCGCCGCTGCTGCAACTAGCGCGGCGGCACGGCGTGCCCATCGAGATGGAGATGAGCCTCTTCTTCCGGGCTTGCCCCGCGCCCATCGTGGGGGTCACCGGCACGAAGGGGAAGACGACCGTCTCGACGCTGGCCGGCGTGCTGTTACGCGAAGCGAACCCGGCGGCGCGGGTGGCGGGCAACATGGGCGTGACCGCGCTGGGGCAACTGGACGACTTGACGCCGGACGCGCCGATTGTGCTGGAACTCTCCTCTTGGCAACTGGAGGCGCTGATCGAGCACCAGTTGGCCCCGCACATCGCGGTGCTGACGCTGGTGGCGGAAGACCACCTGAACACCTACGACGGCTTCGAGGACTACGCGGCGACCAAGCGCGGTATCGGCTTACATCAGACGCCTGATGACGTGCTGGTGGTCAACCGGGACGACCCGGAGTCGTGGCGCGCAGCTGGCGAGACGCGCGCGGCCATCGCGCCGTTTGGGCTAAGCGACCCCGGCGAGGATGGCGCGTGGCAGGCCGGCGACGCGCTGGTCTGGCGCTGGCGAGGATTGGAGGCGCGCTGGCCGCAGCCCACGCAACCGGCGCTGGCAGGGCCGCACGGGCGGCGCAACGCGTTGGCGGCCATCGCGGCGGCGATGCTGGCGGGCGCAGACCGGGAGGCGGTCGCGCGCGGGCTGGCGGGCTTTGCCGGCGTTCGGGATCGCATGGAGCAGATCGGGATCGTGAACGGCGTGACCTACCTCAACGACACCACGGCGACGGCCCCGGTGGCGGCGGCAGCGGCGCTGGCGGCGCTGGCGGAGCGCCCGGGGCGTGTGCTGCTGCTGGCTGGCGGGGCAGACAAGAAGCTGGACCCGGCGCCACTGGCGGATGCAGCGGCTTCTGCCGGGGCAGTTCCCTTTGTGTTCGAGGGCACGGCAACCCCTGCGCTAACGGCGGCGCTGCGGGCGCGCGGTGTGGAGCCGCGCGGGCAGTTCGCGAGCATGACGGACGCTGTCGCAGCGGCCACGGAAGCAGCGTTGCCCGGCGATATCGTGCTGCTCTCGCCCGGCTGCGCCTCGTTCGGGCTCTTCCGCGACGAATTTGATCGGGGGGAGCAGTTCCGGCAGGCCGTGGCGGCGCTGGCGGCGCGCGAAATGGTGGCGGCGCATGACTGAGGCGACCCGGCCGGCGGTGCTGCCTCCGCTGCCCGCTCACGTCCACTTCGTGGGCATCGGCGGCATCGGCATGAGCGGGCTGGCGCGCATCCTCCACACGTGGGGGTATGCGATCTCCGGCTCCGACTCCGCGCCGTCGCCGCTGCTGGACGAGCTGGCAGCGGAGGGAATGGCGGTTGGCGTCGGGCACACGATGACCGCCGAAGCGGCGACCGCCGATCTGGTGGTGCTAACGGCGGCGGTGCGCGCGGACAACCCGGAGGTGGCGGCGGCGCGCGCGGCCGGGCGGCCGCTGCTGAAGCGAGCAGCGTTGCTGGGGGCGCTGGCGGACGCG